>JBDTYN010000153.1:0-5146 GCA_040005675.1 Chthoniobacterales bacterium | reverse complement strand
TTCGCTTCGAGACCGACCCGCGACTGGCCCACATCGCGCCTCCGAACGAAGCGGAGCCGCATCGGCCGCCGCTTTAAATTCCGCGCCTGCCTGCGCCGGGTCTTTCTGCAACAGGTAGCTGGCCAGCGCGAGATGAGCCGGAGGTGAATGAGGATCGCTTGCGACGGCGCGGCGAAGTTCATTCTCGACGGCGGCAGCGTCTTGTTTGCGTAACGCAAAGTTGGCCGCTGCAAGATGCGCCCAGACGCTGTCCCGCTCCGGAAATTTTTCCAGCTGTTGCCGGGCGAATTCAAGTTCCTGGGGCGTCTGTGCGGCCTTAGCCAGATATAATAGCGCCTCACCGTTGTTCGGAGCCTGTTGCAGGATCGCCGAGGCTTCTTTCGTCCCGTTGGCCAGCCGACCCACAGCCAGGTAAACGCGCGTCAACGCGACGCGATTTTCAACGTCATTCGGCGCGAGCTCACGTGCTTTCACGAGGTACGGAGCCGCGCGGAGCAAAGCGCCTTGTTCAAGCCAGATGAGACCGACCTGTCGAAACGCCGTAGCGTTTTGTCCGTCTGACTGCACGACCTTGAGGTATTCGATCTTGGCCTTCTCGACTTCGCCGGCCTTCATGTAACGCTCGGCGCGCTGCAGATGCCACGAACGGCGTGCCTCCTCGGAGCAACCTGCGACGACCGCCGCAATTAGCGATAAGAGGATGATTCTGGAGAGAGCGGAATATGGCGTTTGCATAGGATGGTGTCGTCTAGCGGAAACTAACTGGGAGTCGAAGCGAGCATTCGCGATGCCTATCGCGATCAGCGGAGTTGCAAGCCCAGGCCGTCTGAGAGCGAGTCATCTGGTTCTGTTCCCAAGGCCGTATACCGCTCACTCGCGCGCGATCTCCAATTTCTCCATTAACTCGTAGAGCGTGGGACGGCTAATCCCAAGCTCCGCGGCCGCGGAACTGATTTTACCCAGGTGGCGCCTGAGCGCCTGTTGGACGACCTCCCGTTCGACATTCTCGCGCGCCTCCTTCAGCGTTGCGGAGGGCTTTCCTTCGCCGGGTTGATTTAACTCCAAGTCGTCGGCAGTTATCCGCTTCCGATCTGCCATGATCACGGCACGTTTCACGCGGTTTTGCAGTTCGCGAACATTGCCGGGCCAGGCGTGACAGTTGATGGCGCGGAGACCGTCGGGAGCGAACGAGAGATTCGACTTTTCGTTTTGTGTCGCGTAGCGCTGAAGAAATTCGCGCGCCAGCAGGCCGGCGTCCTCGCCTCGTTCCCGCAGCGGCGGTAGCTTGATCACGACCACCGCGAGACGAAAGTAAAGATCCTCCCGGAATTTTCCCTCCGCCGTAGCGTGTTTCAGGTCGGCATTTGTCGCCGCAATCACGCGGGCATCGCTCTGCATTTCCTGCCGGCCACCAACCCGTTGAAAACGCTGCTCCTGAAGGAAGCGAAGCAGTTTGACCTGAATGTTCGACGGCAGCTCCCCAATCTCGTCAAGGAAGAGAGTGCCGCCGGCAGCTGTTTCAATCAGTCCTTTGCGCTGGATGTGCGCTCCGGTGAACGCGCCCTTCTCGTGCCCGAATAATTCGCTCTCCAGCAGAGTCTCCGGAATCGCATTGCAGTTGATTGCGATAAACGGGCCGCCCTTGCGGGCACCGCGGCGGTGGATTGCCAGAGCGGCCATCTCCTTGCCGGTTCCGCTTTCACCTAGCAGCAACACCGGGGCGGTCGTCGTCGCTACTTTACGGATGAATCCGAATACGCCTTGCATCTGCGCGCTCGTGCCGAGCATGTCTTCAAAGACGTTAGCTCTCAAACCCCCCTGCATTGCGCGATACTCCTTTTCCAAGTCCGCCACGTAGATGCAGCGCCGTAGAAGCAGCCGGAGCTCTTCCATTTCCACCGGTTTACAAAGGAAATCGTAAGCGCCGGCGCCGACCGCTTCGAGGGCATTTTGCTTCTCATTTTGTCCCGAGATGATGATGACCTTGGCTGCGGCATCGATCTGCAGCAGCCCGGCGAGCGCCTTGAATCCTTCCACGTGTTCGTTCGGGCTTGGTGGCAAACCCAGGTCGAGTAGCGTCACCGCCGGTTGCTCCTTCTTGACCGCCGCAAGCGCGCCGTCGCTATCTTCCGCGAAAGCGATCTCGTATTCTGCGGCCAGGGCCCACTTCATCTGGGTCCGGATCTCTTCGTCATCATCGACGATCAGCAGCTTCGGTTTCATTGCGCCTTTTCCTCCAACGGCAGCAACACCCGAAATGTCGTGCCGATTCCAGGCTCGCTCGAAACCTGAATGGTCCCGCGATGGGCCTCGACGATCATTTTAGTCTGAAACATGCCAATACCGATTCCTTTTTTCTTCGTTGTTTGGAACGGGCGAAACAACGATTCTTTGAGAAAATGCGAGCTCATCCCGCAGCCGTTGTCGGCCACGGAGAGCGCCGCCCAGTCGCCACTTTGTCGCGTCTCCACGCGAACTTGTCCACCGCGTTCAAGCGCATCCCGCGCATTTAAGAGCAGATTGGTTACGACGCTGTGGATCTGCTCTCGATCGGCGACCACTTCGGGCAACGGAGTGAGTTCTTTGATCAGTTCGATCCGCGGATCGAAAGCAAAACTTGCCACCACTTCCTCCACGAGTGCATTCAAATCGTAGCGGGTCGAATTGAGTTCGAGCTTCTGGCGCAAGACACTGAGGCGCCCGATCAATTCGTTGATTCGTCCAACCGTTTTCCCCATCCCGCGAAGCGCGTCCTCCCGGAACTCCGGATCGGCGAAATGCGTGGGGAGATTCTGCAACGTCAGGCTTAAGGTTGACGCTGCGTTCTTCAGATCGTGGACGAAGAAAGCCGAGAGCGTGCGAAACGCCTCCAGCTCCTTGCTTAGCAGAATTTCCCCGGTGAGCCGCAGATTCAGAAGGCTTGCGCCGACCTGATCGCCGATGCACTTAAGGAGATCCATCTCCTCGGCCGTATAGGGAATTCCATTCACGCGGTCGCTGAGGATCGCCAGGCCCAGGCTGTGCTCTCCGGCGACCAAGGGCACGCAGATTCGGTTGCCGCCCTTGTCAAATTGCTTCGAGCTGAGTTGCTTCAGCGGCTCAACCCAGTCGCCCTTTGCGCTTTCCAGATCGAACGGGCTTGTCCGGGCCTGCACCCCGGGCAGGAGCGGATTCGCGAGAGCGGCACGCGCTGGCAGTTCCGTCGTCACGCGTTCCGACTGGAAAGTTGAGGCGCCAAAGGTCAACCGTTCCTTGTTCTGGTCGATTAGCCAGATCGTCACCGAAAGCGCATTGAACGTTTCAGAGATAAGGCGGACGACCGCTGCGCAAAGCTTCGATTGAGTCAACGCCCCCGACGTGTTCCTCGTGAACAGCGTCCAGACGCGCCGGAAATCGTGCTGTGGCCGTTTAAAATGGCGACTGACAAATCTCTGCACATTCTGTCGGAATCGGCCCGAGAGCAGGATGACGGCGAGAATCGTCATGGCGAGGAGGATCAGGAGCGCTGCGAATTGAAAGCTGTCGGATCCTCCGAAGCGGGCCACGAGCTGCGCGAGCACCCCAACGATCAGGAGATAACCTCCCACCAGCAATACCGTCACTGATGTATGCAGCGCGGTCCGGGAAGGATAGATATTGGCGGCGCTGAACCCGGCCCGGATGTAGGCGACGCAAATCAAAAAACAGCCGATCAGGAGCGCGCTCGCATCGACGCCGAGGAGCGCCACGTTATGACCGGAAAAGAGTAACGCCTGGCTGCGTGTGTAGATCCGGGCACCGAATATGACTCCGATGCCGATGACGACGAACTTGATCCGCCACTGCATGGTGCCGACAGCAGATCGGAATGTCTTTTCCACGTTCATCAGAATGAAGACCGACGCGATCAACAGCACGCTGTTCAAGAACTTCGCCGGCTCCTGATACCTAAGCCACCATCCGCCGCCCAAATCAGGGTAAGGCACCACTTCGATCAACTGCGTTCTCCAAAGAAGAACGGCGGTTACCGGCACGACGAATGCGAGGACCAGCAGGAGCCGCGAGCGAAGCAGAAATTCACGGTAGTTTCCGCGCGAATAGGTGAGGCTGAAACAGATCCAGGTGAACGGCAGAAAAGCTTTGGTGAGCAGTGATTGCGTTTGCCAAAACCCGATTTCGGGGGCCGCCGTCGCCTGCAGGCTCAACCCTGCGCAAATGCTGTCCAATGCAAGAAGCAGCATTCCAGCGGCGAAAGACCAGCTCGCTACCGATCTCTGTGTCCGCAGAACCACGGCCACACCGACGAGAACGCTGAGTGTCGCGGCCGCGAAAGCCAGGGACGACTGCAAGTTCATGAACTTAGTGTGACCGCGCGGGGCCCTCGGAATATGCAGCCCAAGAGCGGTTGGATTCGTGCAACCCGCGGGGCGCAAGTTGCCAGGTTGCGATTTTCGTGGGTTCGCAACTTGGATAGGCGGGCGACACGCCCGCCAGGCCATAAATGAACAGCGTGCTTCGCGCTCGACTCGAGTGAGGCATTGCTTCCAGCGTCTCGATGATACCGGAGGCCCAGCGCAACTTCAAGACCAGTCGAAGGAATGGGCCTCGTTAAAGCTTCATTGCGCCGCGACTTTCAGCGACGAATCCCACGGATTTATTCGTTCTTGCCGGCGTCCAGAATCGAGTCCCACGCTAACGCCGACCCGGGGGGCCGCTAAAAGATGCTTTGCGGAACGTAGATAATGTCGCCGTCTCGCACGTAGAACGGAGTCGTGAGCCCTTTCATGGCAGCGTCCACGTTGAGTACTTCACTACGGTGTTGTCCACGACTCGTCCGAATCAGCCGAACACTTTTTAGATTTCCATACGGATTAGGTCCACCTGCCTCCATGATCGCCTGAAGAACCGTCGTGGGCCGGTCGAAGGTCAGTGTCGTGGGCTTGGCAATAGCTCCTGAAACGGTCACATGCGCGGCGCTACTCTCGAGAGTGACCAGCACATCGGTGCTTTGCAGCTGCGATTTATAACGCCCAGATAAATCGACCTGCAGCGCGGTGATAGTCTTCCCAGCCGCTTGCACTTCGCCAATCAGCGGGAGATTCAGTCTGCCATCCACGCGAATTTTTTGCGACCCATTCAGCTCCGGCGAACCGATGAATGAGAGTTT
>JBDTYN010000152.1:0-5086 GCA_040005675.1 Chthoniobacterales bacterium | reverse complement strand
AAGGCCCTCTCCGATGCCTCCCGATTTTTAGCGACCGCAACCAACCTACAATCCGAAGCTGTCGTTGCTGCCACCACGCAACAAGACAACGGCGGAGCTGCGTCGAAGGACCCCGCATACGGTGTGGTGCTATCGCTCCTAGGTTCGTGTGACGTAGCGTCCTGGGTGAGGTCCTTCGCCGCCTGCGCAGCTCAGGAGGACG
The DNA here is from genome assembly GCA_040005675.1 of Chthoniobacterales bacterium. Classification (GTDB taxonomy): domain Bacteria; phylum Verrucomicrobiota; class Verrucomicrobiia; order Chthoniobacterales; family UBA10450; genus JACCXL01. The sequence continues at coordinate 4,884 of JBDTYN010000152.1, read as the reverse complement.
GGACTAGCCATTCTCGACGCCGGCGCGCATTTGCGTCCTGCTCCCGTCGCCTGTTATCATTTGCGTATGCGCTTTCGCAGCTACAAAAACACCGACCTGACGGTGAGCCAGGTCGGATTCGGTCTCTGGACAATCTCGACCGGTTGGTGGGGCAACTTCACCGAAGGCGAAGCGATCGCGCTGATGCACAAGGCGTTCGATCTTGGAGTCACCCTCTTCGATGCCGCGGACACCTACGGTAATGGCCTGAGCGAGGAATTGATTGCGAAAGCATTCCCCAAGCAGCGGGACGAAATCGTTATCGCTACCAAAGTCGGCTATGATTTTGTCACGCACGGCGAGGCGCGCGGCCGGGGTCAGCGCGAGATTCCGCAGGATTTTTCGCCGGACGCAATCCGCCGCGCGACGGACGCGGCCTTGAAACGCCTGAAGACAGACCGGATCGACCTGCTCCAGCTCCACAACATCCGGATGGAGCAGATCGAAGACGACGCTCTCTGGGCCGCGCTGGAGCAATTGAAGGCCAGTGGAAAAATCCGCTATCACGGCATCGCGCTCGGTCCCGCAATCGGTTGGCTTTACGAAGGGGTTAATTGCATCCGCGAACGCGAGACCACGAGCGTGCAGCACATTTACAACCTCCTCGAACAATACCCGGGTCGGGCGATGCACGACGCGACCACCGAGGCTGGCAAAGACACCATGTTCCTCGTCCGCGTTCCGCATTCCTCCGGGATGCTCGAGGGGAAATATTCCGCCGAGACGGTCTTTCCAACGGGCGATCACAGGAATCACCGGCCCCGCAGCTGGCTCTTGAACGGAGTGAAGAAGATCGATCGCCTCCGCTTCCTCGAAAACTCCGACCGCACCTTGGGACAGGCGGCGCTGCAATGGCTGCTTGCGGACGATCGTGTCGCTTCCACGCTGCCGAATATTTACGAAGAAGCGCAGCTGATTGAATTTGCGCGAGCCCCGGAATGCCCAATGCTAACTGAGGACGAGCTTCAGAAAATCGCTGAGCTTTACTCGGAGAATTTTGGAGTTGAAAGAGAAGAGCCCAAGTTCAAGGGGACTATGGAACCAACAGCTGGGGCCGCCGCCGCCTAATCCGACTCGTCCTCTTCAACCGGCTCCGCGCGCGGGGGCGTTGTCTCATTCCCCGTCGCATCCCGCGTGGCGCGGTGGCGGTTTTCGCCATTCACGGTCTGCTCTCCCTTGTAAACTTCCTTGAAGATCTTCGCGATCATCGGGCCGCCGACTGATCCGCCGTGGACGGTGCTGCCCACTTCGCTTTCGTAGAGCGTCGCAAACGCATATTGCGGATGATCAGCCGGCAGGTAACCGGCAAACCACGCCGCCGTCCGCTCTTTGTTTTTCGGGCCCCACTGAGCGGTGCCGGTTTTGCCCGCGACCGTCACGGTGTCGAGTGCGGCCTGATGCGCCGTCCCTGAAGCGCCGTTCACCACGTCAACCATGCCCGTGTGCAACTGCGCCATCGTCGTGGATGAGGCGCCCAGCGTGCGTTTTTCCCGCACGGGGTATGCCGTGACAATCGTGTTATCTATCGTCTGCACCTGCTGCACCAGCCGCGTCTGGTAGAACGTGCCGCCGTTCGCCACGATCCCCATCGCCTGCGCCATTTGCAGCGGCGTCACCTGCGTGTCTCCCTGACCAATCGAGAGGTTGGCGATGTCTCCATTAAGCAGCTTGCGGCCATGCGTCGCCTTCATGTATTCGTCGTTAGGCAAACGTCCGTCGACCTCGCCTTTCAAGGGGATTCCGCACTTCGCGCCGAAACCGAGCTTCTGCGCCCAATCCAGAATCGGCGCGGCGCCCGTCCTGATGCCCACCTGGTAAAACCAGGTGTCGCACGACTCCGTCAACGCCTGGACAAAATTGAGCGAGCCGCGGTCGGTTTTCTTCCAGTTGTGAAAAGTCACATTGCCGACCTGCAGGGCCGGGACGCATTGATACTCGTCTCTCGCGCTGACGGTGCCGCTCTCCAGCGCCGCAAGACCGACGGCGACTTTGAAGGTCGAGCCGGGCGGATAAGAGGACCGAAACGCGCGCGGGAGCAACGGGATATCGGGATCATCCTGAAGAGCTTTAAACTTGTCCGCCGAGATATTCGGGATGAACGCGTTTGGGTTGTAAGTAGGCCAGGAAGCAAGGGCGAGAATGTCGCCTCTGTTCGGATCGAGGATCACGATCGCTCCGCGCTTCGCCTTCGCTTCGAGCGTCTTCTCCGCAAGTTCCTGCAACCGAAGGTCCAACGTTGTCACCACCGTATAACCAGGGACCGGAGGATTTTCAGTTTTCTCCGAGGTTTTGCGCCCGTCTTTGTCGAAGGTGATTTTATACTGCCCGTGCTGACCGGTCAGCATCGAGTTAAACGTTTGCTCCAATCCTTCACGCCCTTCTGTTTCCGGCCAAAGGACTTCGTGATTGTCAATCACGCCATCGGGATTCCGACCGGTTTTGCCGCTGTATCCGATGACCTGGCCGGCGGTCTTACCGTTCGGATAGGTGCGGACGTAAATTGGCCGCAGCATCAATTCCTTTGGGAGGTTGTCTTTCAGTTCATCGTACTGCGCTTCGCTGAGATTTTGCGCGATCTCGAGCGGCAGAATCCCGCGGTTGTGATAGTGCCGCAAGATGAGCTCGTCCGGAACCGCTAAGGAGCGTCCAAGCCGCTTTCCGGCGATCTGAATTTTCTCGCGCGCGTAGTCGAGCAACTGCCCATCAGAAAAATCCAAGGGAGTCGGGAACGTAATGGCTAGATTGTAGCTGAGTTTGTTTTGCGCGAGCGGCACGCCGTTGCGGTCGGTAATTTCGCCGCGCGGCGCAGGGATATCGAGGACGTAGGCGCGGGCCAGTTTCTGAGTCTCATAAGTTGGCACGATCGTCTCGTCGATCTGCGATGGAGATGGGCGCGGCGGCTGCTGCGCGGATTCAGTCGCTGCGAGTAAAGTCAGTAAACAAAAAATCACAGGTCGTTTCAAGGGTTTACAGATAGCAGCGCACAGCGTTTCGTAAATTGGCTACGTGATTTCGTTTCTTGTCATCCTGAGCCGCGAAGACGGCGAAGGACCTCCTAAGAGATATTTGATCACACAATGGATTACTCGTGTGCCTCGTTACGAAATGAGAGGTCCCTCTCCGTCTTCGCGGATCGGGATGACAGCTCAGAACGCGGGCGATGATTCGATCGGTTAGTGCCTTTTCAAAAACCGGTGCACATCTTCGGCAAGCTTCGGACCAATCCCTTCCGCCGCCGCGATTTGCTCCACCGTCGCTTTCCGCAGCCGGTTAACCGATCCGAATTCCCGCAACAGCAAGTTTTTGCGGTTCTGACTCACCCCTGGACAATCATCGAGGATGCTTTCTCCGATCCGCTTTTTCATGAGCAACTGATGGTAGGTATTGGCGAATCGGTGCGCTTCGTCGCGAATCCGTTGCAGAAGACGAAGCGCGCCGGAGTCCGGCGGCAGCTGCAATGGCAGCGCGCGCCCGGGGCGGTAAATTTCCTCATATTCCTTGGCCAGTCCAATAATCGGCAGGTCGTGCAATCCCAGGCGCTGTAGTTCGTGGCACGCGGAAGAGAGCTGCCCTTTTCCGCCGTCGACGATAATTAAATCCGGAAGCCGAACCGCGATGAATTTAGCGCCCTCACTCCGAGCGGTTGAGGAATCCCGTGGCATTACCGATCCGTCTGGCAGCGGGATTCCCGTTTGACTCGGTTTCGCCTCGCTCAGCACAGGCTCTCGAATTCGCTCGGAATGACTGAGTCGCTCCAAGGCTTCCGCCGGATTTTCCTGTGAAAACTCAGCAGCTTCCGGATTTGCCTCACGATTTTCCAGCAACACACGCGAATATCTCCGGCGCACCACTTCCGCCATGCTCGCGAAATCATTCTGGCCTTCGACCGTGCGAATGCGATAACGGCGATAACAATTTTTATCCGGCACGCCGTCGCGAAAACAGACCATCGACGCCACGACGTGGGTCGTTGAGATATTGGAGATGTCGAAGCATTCCATCACCAGGGGCGGGCGCGGCAGCTGCAATTCATCGGCCAGGGCCCGCACATCGCTCGCCGGATCGATCGCGCTCGGCAAACTATGACGCGTGAAACGCCGGGTGGTTTTGGTCGTCCGCCGCAAATCTTCGACCATATTGCGCAACTCAGCGGCTTTTTCGAAATCGAGCTTCTCCGCGGCTTTGCGCATTTCGTCTTCGAGCAGGCCGATCATCTCGCGGGATTGTCCTTCCAGGAAATCACACGCCTGCGCGATCCGTTCGCGATATTGGTTTGCATCGATCTCACTCAGTCGAAACGGCACCTGATAGGTTGACGATTTGAGTTCCCGCTCCGTCGGCGCACCACGCCCGAAGGTCAGGACGCCAAATTTCTTCCGCATGAAATTCAGCGTCTGCCTCAACGCGCCCGCGTGAGCATAAGGACCGAAGTAGCGCGCGCTGTCATCCTTCTTGAACCGCGCCAACCGGAAACGCGGCCAATCTTCCAGCGGATCCAATTTGACGAGGAGGAACCGTTTGTCGTCGCGGAAGGAGATGTTGTAGCGCGGGCGAAAGTCCTTGATGAGCTTGCCTTCGAGGAGGAGCGATTCGGCCTCGCTCGCGACGGTGTGATACTCGAAATCCCAGACCGCTTCGAGCATGGCGCGCGTCTTCAGGTCCGCCTGTGCGATCTTCGAAGGCATGAAATAAGACCCGACGCGTTTCCGCAGGTCGCGCGCTTTACCAACGTAAATGACCCGATTGAACCGATCGCGCATCAGATAGACGCCCGGCTTATGCGGAACGTCGTGCACCCGCTGGGCGAAGTCCGGTTTTTCCTTCGGTAGGATGGAGGGCATCGGG
>JBDTYN010000151.1:0-12419 GCA_040005675.1 Chthoniobacterales bacterium | reverse complement strand
GATGGCGCGGAAGCACTCGTGATTGCGACCGAATGGGCCGAATTTGCCAGTGTCGACCTGGGCGCGGTGAAGGAAAAGATGACGACCCCGCTTGTCTTCGACGGGCGTAATCTTTTTGATCCGCAGACAATGAACAAGCTCGGCTTTCAATATCATTCGATTGGGCGCGAGCGCGTGGCCGCGCGCTGACCATTGGGTCAGAACAGGCGCTATGGCGCAGCAGTCGGCCCGAAAAATTGCGCTGACGGCTTTAAGCCAATGGCGTGGTGGTCGGCAGTTTGCGGACGCAGTTCTTGAACAGCTGCTTGCCAACGCGCCTCTATCCTCACCGGATCGCGGGTTTGCGATAGAGCTGTTCTACGGCACGCTCCGCAACCTGATGTTGCTCGACTTCTGGCTCGGCAGGCTACGGGCCGGTTCGCTTGATCCGGACACGAGGGAGTTGCTCCGGCTCGGCATTTACCAGCTTTTCTTTCTGGAAACGGCAGAGCACGCGGCCGTTTACGAGACGGTTGAACTCGCGCCGATAAAAGCGCGCGGACTTGTGAATGGTGTGCTGCGCACGGCCGTTCGAAAGCGAGCGGAGCTTCGGAAACACGCAGAAGCGCAGCCGCTCGAAGTTCGTAAGTCGCATCCGCGATTTCTGATTCAGCGGTGGAGCGAAAAATTGGGCCCGCACGCGACCTCGGAGCTGTGCGATTGGAACAACCGGCCCGCGCCGCTTTATGCCCGGATTAACCGCCTGAAGACGTCGGACGAGGCGTTTCTTCGCGGGCACACCCGAAGCGACGCGATCCCGGATTACCCCGGCTTCGCACGAATGGGAGCGCTTCCGCGTGATGCTCTGCTGCGCGGCGATTGCTACATGCAGGACCCTAGCACCTCGATGGCGTGCGGATTACTCGATCCGCAGCCGGGCGAGCGCGTGCTGGATGCGTGTGCGGCGCCGGGAGGGAAAACGGCGCTTCTCGCCGAGCAAATGCAAAACCGGGGCTCGATCGTTGCGTGCGACCGCGACGCGGCGCGGAGTGAGATGCTTCGCGCAAACCTTGCGCGTCTGGGTGTGACCATGGCGACGATCGTCTGCCACGATTGGACGAAGGGCGTTATCCCTTTGCCCGAGGCCGGAGCCGCCTTCGACCGGATTTTGGTCGATGCCCCCTGTAGCAATACAGGTGTGATCAGACGACGCGTGGATCTTCGCTGGCGGCTAAAGGAAAGTGACTTTCTGCAGATGCAGCACCTGCAACTCACGATCACGGCTGCTGTGGTGCCTCTGCTGAAACCGGGGGGCGCAATTGTTTACAGCACCTGCAGCCTCGAGCCTGAGGAGAATGAGCAGGCGCGCGACTGGATTTGCGGTCATTTTCCATTCCTGATCCTCGAGGCAGAGAAAACGCTGCTGCCATTTCGCGACCAGGTGGATGGTGCGTTTGCCGTGCGGTTCCGACGCCAGGACTGAACTACGCCCGGAGCAGTTGCATCCCGGAAGCGCAGTGGAATCATTAACGCCTATGCGCGATCCGCGTTTCGACAAATTGGCGAACCTTCTCGTTCAATACTCCACAAAGCTGAAGCGCAACGAGACTGTGCTGATCGAGTCATTCGATGTGCCGGAAGAAATGACGGTGGCGCTCGTCCAGGCCGCTCGCCGTGCCGGCGCAATCCCCTTCACTCAACTTCAGAACGCGCGAGTTAACCGTGAGCTTGCTCTGAAAGCGTCGGAGCGGCAGTTAAATCTCACGGCGATCCACGAGCTCGCGCGCATGAAAAAGATGGACGCTTACATCGCCGTCCGGGGGAGCAGCAACATCACCGAAATGTCTGACGTGGCTCCCGAGCAGATGAAGTTGGTTGCGAAAAAAATGCGGCCGGTGACTGACCAGAGGGTGAAAAAGACGAAGTGGATTGTGCTTCGCTGGCCGACCTCATCGATGGCTCAACTCGCGGGGATGAGCACCGAAGCATTTGAGGATTTCTATTTCGACGTTTGCACGCTCGATTATGCCAAGCTGCAACCCGCTATGAAAGCGCTGAAGGCGCTGATGGAGAAAACCGACGCGGTCGAGATCACCGGTCCGGGGACTGATCTTCGATTCCGCATGAAAGGAATCCCAGCCGTGATCTGCGGCGGCAGCCACAATATCCCCGACGGCGAAGTCTTCAGCTGCCCGATCCGCGACTCTGTCCAGGGACACGTCACGTTCAACGCACCCAGCATCTATCAGGGAATCAGCTTCGATGGTATTCGGCTCGAGTTCCGCGATGGGAAGGTCGTGGAAGCGAGCAGCAACCAGACGGAAAAGCTGAACGAAATCCTCGATTCCGACCCAGGCGCCCGCTACATCGGTGAATTTTCGCTGGGTTTCAATCCTTACATCCTTTCGCCAATGCGGGATATCCTGTTCGACGAGAAGATTGCCGGCTCATTCCATTTCACACCGGGACAGGCCTACGACGACGCAGATAACGGCAACCGCAGCCAGGTCCACTGGGATATGGTGAACATCCAGCGGCCGGACTACGGCGGTGGCGAAGTGCGTTTTGACGGCAAAGTGGTTCGTCGCGATGGCGAATTCCTATCGAAGGAATTGCGCTCACTCAATCGCTCCCACTTTCGGAAACGCTAAGCGGGTCGGCACTGCAAGCTCGAACCGAACGCTCCCGGTACGCGAAACGAGGAGACCGACTCCTCCTCGTCCTTGAGGTTATCTGAACTTTGTCAGGCCCGTTTTGGCGCCCCGCCGAGAGGACTTAACTGCATAATGCCGATCTCGCCATTCCCGCCGAGCTGCACGTTGCCGATCTCGAACACCGGTGCGCCTTCGACGGCACTGGGGCCGGTGCCGGGCAACTGGACGGAGACATTTTTCGAGGTCGAATTCAGGACGATCGAAGCGATATCGAAAGAGGGCGAAAACTCCACTGTGGCGATTTGAAATGCGCCGGTCACGAGGACGGAGGCCTGGCCTTGCTCCGAGGCAGTCAGCTGCACCGGAGCGGCTTCAGAGCCGGCCCCGGAGACAAGCTGCAGTCCCGCGATGTTAAACGCCGGGGAGCTGATCACCCCGGGCCGCTGCTGTTGCGAGGGGGTGAGGCGGATCATCCCGATGGAAGAGCCGGCGACCTGAACTGTTGCCAGTTCAAACGTGACCTGCAGATTCATGGCCGCCTGCGCCTGCGGCTGTTGTGATGGTGCCAGACGCATTGTGACGATCTTCGATGTCGGCTTCAATTGGAGAGCGCTCATCTTGAACGCCGGGGTCAGTTGGAGCGAAGCGATTTCGAACGAGAAAGTCAGGTGCACGGCGGTGTGCATCGCGCCACCGGGCTGAGGCGTTATGGGCTGAGGCATACCCCCAGTCGGCGCTGGAGCTGTTCGAATTAACGGGGAGGCAGGTGTGGTCGGTGTCGGTTGGGACATGATGGCTAGTGTGGTTATCGGCTGAGCTACTGGTTCGGGTGTTATGACTTCGGGAGAGAACGATTGGTAGGCTGGTTGACGAAGGGCGCCAAGAGCGGCCATTGCCGCAGGCAAAAACTCTTCAATCTCGTGCGCAGGAGCAGGAATAGTGACGGCCGGCGGCAAAGCTTCTGAGTCCGCCGGTAAAACTTCCGGCTCGGGCGCGGAAACATCAATCGGCGAGAATTCTGCCGCAGAAGCAGACATTAATTCAGGTATAGGCTGGCCCTGCCCAATCGGTTCTTCTTCCGATTCAAAAGCGTCTTCGGCCAACAAGATTCCCTCGGCTTCAGTTTCACTCACCTGTTCATCGTCTGCGGCACCTTCGGGTGCCGGCATTTCAGTCAATTCTTCAGGCGCGAGAGCTAATAAAACTTCTGGTTCTCGCAGGCTGATCTCCTCAGCCGGCGGTTCCTCCGCAGCAGCCGGCATCAGGTCTGGTATTGGTTGACCCTGTCCAATCGGTTCTTCTTCCGATTCAAAAGCGTCTTCGGCCAGCAAGATCTCCTCGGCTTCAGTTTCACTCACCTGTTCATCGTCCGCGACGGCTTCGGATGCTGGCGCCTCGTGGGTATCAGCTTCGTCAGCCGCGCGAGCTGCTGAAAGCTCTGAAGCTTGTCGGCTGATCTCCTCAATCGGCATTTCCGCCGCAGCGGCCGGCATCAGGTCGGGTATCGGTTGGCCTTGTCCAATCGGTACTTCTTCCGGCTCGAGAAGATCGGTGTCTTCGGACGCCCGCTCGCCTGTGGATTCAGTTAGCGGCTCCTTTGTCGGCATATGCATCTCCGCAAAGTGGTCTTCCTCGACCATGCTCAGCTCGGCCACACTCTCCTCCTCGGCCATTGTTGCAGAGAAAGGCTCAGGCGCCGAAGGCATCGTATCGGCGAAAGATTCTGGTTCGAGCCGTTCTGGACCGAATGCTTCCGGAGACACGGCTGGAGCAAACGCTTCTGTCGGAGTCGTGACCGCCGAGGACTCGAAGTTAGAAAGCGTCACCTGGTTTGCCCTCGCAGCGGGCGAGATTTCTCCAACTGCCTCCTCGTGGAAGTGTGGCTCGTCTACTCCATCGACCAAACGCTCGGACTGCGAAAACGATTCCGTGCCGGCTTCGCCATGGCCTTGCGCAACCGCGCCGGCGTCATGCATGCTCGCGGGCAAAGGAACAGAGACGCCGTTGCGCGGTTTGCCCACCGGCACAGCGGCACGACGCAGTGAAGGCTCCGAAGCTTTCAACCGCAAAGAGACTTGCGGAGGACCGCCTGCGAGGCGATTTGCCCTCGAAGAATGCTGCGCCGTAAAGGGCACATGCCTTTGTCGCAGGCTCGCACCTGGGGCAGTGGAAACAGGTTGCAAAAAGGAAGCGCCGGAGAATCTCCGGCGAAGTTCCGGGATGATTACCCAGGCAAGCAACGCAAGGCCCGCGAGAAGCAACACCCCGACAAGAATGGTGTGGAGATTGAAGGCGTGGTCGATGCGTTCGGTCAAACTCGGCTGAGACCATTCGCGCACAGTGGCGGGAGCGAGGACGGTCGCTGGCGTGGCGCTGGCAGCTGCAACCGCAGAATTCCCCGTTTGCCCTCGCGGGGCGGCAGGCACTGGCCGCGCGGCGCCTGGCGAAGCAGTGGAGGCGACCGGCGTCTCTACGCTTGGGGACGAAAGCGCAGCGGTCGGGGCCGCTCCAGCAATGCGGCCCTGCGCCGCATGTGCCGTAGAAGCCGGCTGGTCGCTCGCGGTCGACGCCATCGCTTCCATCCCGGCAACCGCTGAGGTAGAGGGCGCAGGCTGAGCTGCTGGGTTACTGCGACCATCATCTTTCGTCGACGGATTCGATGCGACGGCTGTGCCGGGGATGACACTGGGCTCGATGCCTGGCGTCGCTTCTGCCGGCGCAGGCGCTTGTGCATTCTCCGCCAGCGCGGCGTTCGCCGACGTCGCCGCTGGGTTCTGAATCCAGCCCACGTCATAGAACGGGTCAGCGAATACCAGGTTCAATGCCGGCGAATAAATCTTCCGCGCCGAAGTCACCCAGTCGTTCGCTTTCGCGGGATTGTCGTGTTTGAATTCCCAAGCTGCCTGGGCGTAATAGAGTGCGGGTGTGTCGCTCGTAAACTGAAACTGCTCCTTCATCTTCTCCGCGCGGCTGTCTTTGCCTTCGAGCAGGTAGGTCAGAAAAATCTTGTACCGGATTAGCTGCGCCGCCTCGTCTTTATCTCCGCCGGGGATTGAGTTAAAAAGCGCTTCAAAGCGGTCGCGAGCCTGCGCGTAGTCCTTCTTCTTGAAGGGAATGAGCGCGAGATTGTATTGCGCCTCGCGGAACTTCGGATCGATCTTCATCGCCTTGCGGAAGGCCGCGTCTGCTCCGTCGTAATCTTTTTGCTCAAGCAGAATCGCTCCCAGCATGTTCGCTGTGGCGGGCTGGTTTGCATCTGCGGTGTCCGCTTCTTCGACGAGCTTGCGCGCTGCCGTGAAATCACGCTGTTGGAAGGCTTGCTGCGCCTGCTCGAACTTTGCTTTGGCGTAGGCTTTCGCCTTCGCCGTGCGATCGGCCGCGGAAGTCAATTCCAAGGCGGCGCGCGTCTGCCCGGCGGGTTTCTCCAGCCACCCAACTTCATATAAAGACTCCGCGAACAATTTGTTCAGCTGAGGCGAGAAATTCTTTTCCGCCTGCGCGAGCAGATCTTTCGCTTCTTTCTCCTCCTTACGATGAAAAGCGAGCGCGGCATTTGCGTACTGCACCGCCGCGCTGTCGGGCGACAGTTCGAACTTCGCCATGATCGAATCGACCATGTTCTCCTTCCCTTCGAGCAGATAGGTCAGAAGGATTTTGTATTGAATCAATTGCGTCGCTTCGCCTTGTAGCTCGGAAGGGTTGCCGTTCAGCAACGCCTCAAAACGGTTGCGTGCCTCCGCCCAGTTCTTCCGCAGGAAAGGAATCTCCGCCAGATTGAAGCACGCATTCCAGAACTTCGAGTCGACACCCAAAGCTTTTTGCAACGCTGCTTCGGCTCGGTCGTAGTCCCCCTGACGCATGAGAATCACACCGCGGAGGTTTTGCGACTCGGCCAGGTCCGGCTGCCGCGCGTCGATCGCATCCAGCTCCTTCAGCGCCTGCGGGAAGTTGTTGGCGTCAAATTCGCGAAACGCCTTGTCGTACATCGATTCCAGTTCAACCTTCGAAGGCGCAACACTGCTCGCCCCAAAGGAACTGACGACGAGCAATGTAATCGTGGCGATTTTCCGAATCCTCATGCAGTCATTATGAAACGCGCAGCTCGCGGCGGTGACAAGCTCAATTTTGTCTATCTCGTAAATCCCACCGCGGATCTCGTCTCCAATCGATCAAAACTCAGTTTCGGCCCCTTTTTGGAGCTTTTCGTGTAACGCCTCGAACCGCCCTGGCGTTGCTGACTTCCGGGTGCCCCGCGATCAAAATAGGTCGTCGGTAAATCGGAGAATCCAACGAAGGCACATCTCACGGCCGTCACTCGTTAGGCGCGACCGTTAGAGCGCCACGTTCAGATTCCCTACAATCCGCAGGCCTTCCATCGTGAGATTAGGGTGGACGGATTCGATCTCCGGTAGCTGCTGCGCGATCAACTCCGCGTAACCTCCCGTCGCCACAACCTGCACCTTTTGCCGTCGAAACTCTTCGGCCCTGATGCGCAACAAGATCTCGCGCACCAGACCGCGATATCCGAAGATCGCGCCCGCCATCATCGCGGAGCGTGTGGATTTACCGACGGCCGCAGTCGGTTCGTGCAAAGAAAGCTTCGGAAGAAGCGCGGTCCGCTGATAGAGAAAGTTCGTCATCGACTCCAGTCCTGGCGCAATGACGCCACCAATGTAATCACCGCGCGATGAAACTACGTCGAAGGTAACGGCGGTTCCAAAATCAACGACAATCGCAGGAAAGCCGTATAGTTGCGCCACGGCCGCGGCATTCGCGAGCCGATCGGCTCCGATTGATGCGGGCGCGGGGTAATCCACGCCGACACCAAGATGCAGGTGTGGCGTGAGGAACAAGATGGGTGTCTGACAGGCAACGCGCCGGACCAGGTGGTTTTTCTGTGGCACCACGGAAGAAACTACGATGGTCCGCACCGGACGGCGGCGCAGCATCGAGCCTATTTTTGTCACGCTTAGTTTGCCTGTGGGCACGCGAACGGAGCGCCCCAGGCGCTTCCTGCTCGCATATGCGAGTTTGGTGAATGAGTTGCTGATATCGACCAGAAGATAATCGGCTGGCCGGTGCGAAACAGCGCGTGGCATGTGGGGCAGACGCTCTGCCCAATCAGGCGCTACACGCTGGGCTCGACAGCGTCAAGCTTGCGGCACTTCGCCGCTCCGCCTACGCTCGCGCTGTGCGCAATTTGCTCCATCGTCCGCGCCGACTGCGTCGCACGGCGGCTCTGCGCAATCTCGTCCGCGAGACAAAGCTCACGGTGCACGATTTCATCCTGCCGCTCTTCGTAAGCGAGAAACTGCAAAGCCGCCGCGCAATCGCCAGCATGCCCGGCGTTTCGCAGCTCGCTCTTTCCGAGGTCGCAGCGGAAGCGCAGCTCGCATCCGATCTCGGGCTCCAGGCGGTGTTGTTGTTCGGAATTCCTCAAGACAAAGATGATGAGGCGAGTTCCGCCTATGCCGATGAAGGGATCGTGCAACGGGCGGTACGTGCGATCAAAGCCGCCGCTCCCGGCCTCGTGGTGATCACGGACGTATGCCTTTGCGAATACACGAGCCATGGCCATTGCGGTGTGACACGCAGGGATGGAGATCATTTTCATGTCCTCAACGATGAGACAGTGGAGCTGCTCGCGAAGACGGCGCTTTCGCACGCGCGCTCAGGCGCCGATCTCGTGGCGCCGAGCGACATGATGGACGGTCGCATCCGGGCGATCCGTGAAATGCTGGATGCCCATGCCTTCGATCAAGTCGGAATCATGAGCTACGCCGCAAAATTTGCTTCGGTTTTTTACGGACCATTTCGGGACGCGGCGGAAAGCCCGCCGCAGTTCGGCGACCGCCGCACCTATCAAATGGATTCGGCCAATGCAGCGGAAGCGTTGCGCGAAGTGGCGCTCGATGTCGAGGAAGGAGCCGATATCATCATGGTGAAGCCCGCGCTCGCGTATCTCGACATTCTTTGGCGGGTGCGCGATCGTTTCCAGAGGCCGACCGCGGTTTATCACGTCAGCGGTGAATACGCGATGGTGAAGGCGGCTGCGGAGAAAGGTTGCTTTGAGGAGCGCGCCGCCGTGCTGGAAATCATGACCTCGCTGAAACGGGCCGGGGCGGATTTGATTGTCACCTACTGGGCGAAAGAACTCGCGCAATGGATGGGCGAGTAAGCCCCCGTCGATCAGAAACAGCGGCGCACATTCGGCTGAAGCGTCTCGCGCTGGTCTGGGCCCAGGCGCACGGTTACTCGGTTTGCGCGGCCGAGGTAACTCTGCCGCGATGTCCCTACCGCGCGGATCTCGCGGCCTACCGGCCAGCGAAACAGGGAATCGGCATGACCGCGATTTTCGAATGCAAGCAGGCCCGGCCCGACCTTCATCGGGACAATTGCTGCACGAAACTGGAACGCGAACGCTTGCATAGCATTACCGCGCGCCGGCAGATTCTCGAAAAAAATCTACGCGTGCATTATCCTAATTTGCGCACGGCAGACTCACTCTTTCCGGAATGGGAGTCGCCTGATTTCACAGCGCTCGGACATCGCAGCTACACGCGCGTGATGCGGGAGATTGGAACGATCTCCAGCCGGCTCCATAATGGAACGAAGTTCGAACGTTTGTCGCAGTATCGCTGCGCGAATCTGTTTTTTTTAGTATTGCCGGAGAAATTCTTCCGCGAATCCGAGCTGCCGAATGGCTGGGGCGCACTCGTGGAGTCGGAGGGCGCTTTGTCTCTGGCCCGGAAGCCGATCTGGCAAGAGAATGCCCCGGAAGATCGTCTCAGCTTTCTGCAACGAATCGGATGCTGCGCAACCCGTCATTCCAATCACCAGCTGGAGATCAGTTACGAGGACATCAACGATGTCCGAGAGCGCGCGGGTCAGAGCCTGGGCTAATCAGAGGCGGGCAGCAGATTCGCGGCGGACCAGCAAATTGCGACCGGTCATCTCGCGAGGCTGCGGAATGCCAAGTAGAAACAAAAGAGTCGGCGCGACATCTGCGAGAATTCCATCCTCACAGCGAAATTGGCCCGCATCAGCCGCCACGTAGATGAAGTGGACCAGATTTGTGGTGTGCGCGGTGTTCGGTGAGCCATCCGCGTTTCGCATCTGTTCGCAATTCCCGTGGTCGGCGGTGACGAGACATTTGCCGTCGAGCGAGAGTATTGCCGGCACAATGCGTCCGACGTATTCGTCGATTGTTTCGACCGCTTTAATCCCCGCCGCCACAATGCCTGTGTGGCCCACCATATCCGGATTCGCGAAATTCAGAATGATGAGATCGTAAGCGGAGATTCGCATCAACAGTTCGTCGGTCACCTCCAGCGCGCTCATCTCCGGCTGCAAATCATAGGTCGCGACCTTGGGCGAAGGGATCATGTGGCGATCCTCTCCGGCGTAGGCGCGCTCGATTCCGCCATTGAAGAAATAAGTGACGTGCGGGTATTTCTCCGTTTCCGCGATGCGCAATTGCGTGCGTCCCGCGGCGCTGACAACCTCGCTGAGGATTTTTTGCAGTTCTTCCGGGGGGAAGATGTAGGGCGACGGATAGGTTGCATCGTACTGCGTAAATGTGACGTAATTGACCCGCGGTCGCACTTCACGTTCGAAGCCGTCGAACTGCGGGAGCAGAAATGCCTGGGAGAGCTGCCGCGCGCGGTCCGCACGAAAGTTAAAGAACAAGACCGTGTCGCCATCGCGAATGCGCTGCTCATCTGGGTGGGAAAAAATCAATGCCGGAAGGAACTCATCGGTAATCCCTTTGTCGTAGAATGAGCGCACGGCATCGGACGGTGGATCCTCCCGGCGCTCACCGCGGCCCAGCACGATCGCGTCCCATGCCTGCTTCGTTCGATCCCAGCGGCGGTCGCGATCCATCGCAAAGTACCTCCCGATAACCGTCGCGATCGTGGCGCCACTTCTCGTGAGCTTCGTCGCGCAAGTCTGCAGAAACTCCGCACCGCCGGTCGGCGAGGTGTCACGGCCGTCGGTGAATGCATGCACCAGAATGTCATTCACGCCGGCCGCTTTTGCCGCGTCGGCCAGCGCAGTCAGATGTGAGTAATGGCTATGGACGCCTCCATCCGACACGAGACCGAGCAGGTGCAGTCTGTGCCCGCGCGCGGACGCAAACGCGCCTTGTGCCACAGGATTCCGCGAGAGTTCGCCTTCACTGATTGCCTTGTTAATGCGCGTGAGATCCTGGTAAACAATTCGCCCGGCTCCGAGATTCAGGTGGCCAACCTCAGAATTGCCCATCTGGCCCGCCGGCAGCCCGACGTCCAGGCCACTCGCGCTTAGCCGACTTCCGGGGTAGTCGCGATAAAGCGCATCGTGAAACGGAGTGCGCGCGAGGAGCGTCGCGTCCCCGTTCACTTCGCGCTTTTCGCTACCGCCCGGATTGATTCCCCACCCGTCGCGAATGATCAAGATCACCGGCTTGGCCATGGTGGCGCACTTTGCCGATCTTGCAGCAAAGGCACAAGCGGTTCTTTCGTTGACAACCCCTCGGCTGCGATCCTTCATCGCCACGTGAAGAGGCGCAATCAGTTGCTCGCGCTTTTCTGCCTGCTCGTCTTCGCTGGCCTCGGCGTTCTCTATTTCCAACACTGGGTCGTTCAGAAACCGTTCGGCATCGTTCTATTCATCGGTGAAGGTCTCACCCCGGCACGACTTGCCGCGACCCGTATTTTTTCTGTCGGTGCCGAAGATCACCTGTCCGTGGATCTGATGCCGCACGTCGCGCTTTTATCGAACTACTCGATCGACTTCGCGACCCCCGATCAGCCGGCAGCAGCGGCCGCCCTCGCAACAGGCCGGCGCGCAAACAATCGCTCCTTCGGCATCGATGCTGAGGGAAACAACGTGGATAATCTGATCGAACTGGCGCACCGCGCGGGGCGGGCGACCGGCATCGTCGCCGATGTGAAGCTAACCAATCTCACCGCGGCCGCGTTCTACGCTCATGGTTCAGCCAATACCAGCGCCGCAAACCTCGCCGGCGACTTAATTGGACACGAAATTGTAGACGTCGCGCTCGGCGGTGGTGCCGAAGACTTTTTGCCTCAAAGCAAAGGCGGCCAGCGCAACGACGGCCGCGACCTGCTTCTCGAGCTGAGACGGAATGGCTTCGATCTTGTCCGCACCCGCGCCGAGCTCGAGGCTATTCCCCGCTGGCGCCGCCCGAAAATCATTGGCTTGTTTGATGACAGGGATCTCGCCTTTGCGGACCAAGTCGAGGCACGCAGTGAGCAGCCGACGCTGTCCGATCTCGTCCGGCGCGCGATTGAACTGCTGCAGTTCAATCGCGGTGGCTATTTACTCGTGGTGGATGGCGGGCTCATGCGAAAAGCGGCCGAGGATAATAATGCGCAGCGCACACTAGCTCACACCGTCGAGATCGACCACGCCATCGCAACTGCGCGCCGCTACGTGGGCGACAGCTCCGCTGTGATCGTGTGCGGTGACGCTGGAATCGGCGGCCTGACCCTGAGTGGGGCGCCATTCCTGAAAGATACCGGGATTGCCGTTCTGGGGGTCAACTCCGCAGGCGCGCCTTGGTTTACCTGGGCGACCGGACCAAATGCGAAAAAGACGCTCGCCCCGGGACAGTCGGGCCTCGTGTCACCGGAAAATGGGACAACTGTTCCAGACGAAAACAGAAAAGAAAGTGAGGAGCCGGCAGCGTCCCATGCCTCTGCCGCACTCCGAACCGCCGAAGATGCCGTCGCCTTCGGTTCCGGCCCTCGAACGGAGGCGTTGCATGGCTCCATGCACGCC
>JBDTYN010000150.1:0-7488 GCA_040005675.1 Chthoniobacterales bacterium | reverse complement strand
TTTTGCGTAAGCTCCTCGCGCTCTGATGCGTTTGGGTTTTGCAGCAGCACTGGCATATCCGTTGCTAAGGAGGCGGAATGCGAATCAACCCAGTCCACCTCGTCGTTCTCCTTGCTCTCTCAATCCTTTGCTCCAGCTGCGCCTCGCAAGCTATTCATGACGCGGAAGGTCAGCCGCGCAGTGGGAGGAAACCATTGCGCAACGATATGCTATCGGTCCTACACTACCCGTTCAGAACTCCGCAAACTCAATAATCCTTTCGCGCGTCGTAAGCCCTGCGACAGGCGCACGCGAAATCTCCAAATGACCAAAACACTTCTCACTTACTTCGCCACGGCTGCCGCCGCCTCTCTTCTGGCAGGCAGCCTCCACGCAGAACCGCAACCAGCCGTTCCGAAGGACGAGCCACCGCTCGATCGCAACAACATGGATCTCTCGGTGAAGCCGCAGGATGATTTCTACAGTTACGCCAATGGGGGCTGGATGAAGCGGAATCCTGTGCCGCCGGAATTCGCGCGCTGGGGCGCCGGCAACGAACTGCAGGAACGTAACAACGACGCGCTCCACCGGATCGCAGAAAAAGCCGCCGCAGAAACGCCGCAGCCCGGTTCGGATCTGCAAAAAGTGGGCGATTTCTACGCCAGCGGAATGGATGAAAAAGCAATTGATGAAGCGCGGACGAAGCCGATCGCGGATGAATTCACGCGCATCGATGCGATGAAGGATCGCGCCGATGTGCTGAAGGAAATTGCGCATCTCCATCTCTATGGCATCGGGGCGTTCTTCGGCTTCGGCTCCGCTCCCGACGACAAGAACAGCACGATGGTAATTTCGCAGGCGGAGCAGGGCGGCCTCGGGATGCCGGACCGCGACTACTACACGAAGGAAGACGATGCTTCGAAGAAGCTACGGCAGCAATACATCGAGCATGTCGCGAAGATGCTCATGCTCCTTGGCGACCCAATCGATAAGGCCCAGGCGAGCGCGCAGCGGATTCTCGCGTTCGAAACCTCACTCGCTGTGCCGTCAATGACCCTCGTGCAAATGCGCGATCCGCAGGCCATTTATCACAAAATGAAGCCGGGCGACCTCCAGGCGCTCACGCCCGATTGGAATTGGGCCGATTATTTTCGCGAAATGGGTCTTGCAGAACCGGGCGACATCAATGTTCAGCAGCCGGAATTCTTTAAAGCGGCGGGCAAAGTCTTTGCCCAAACATCGCTCGACGATTGGAGAATTTATTTGCGCTGGCATCTGATTAACGCAACCGCGTCGGAACTTTCGCATGATTTCGTCGATGAGGATTTTCGTTTCAACGACACTGTTCTGACCGGCACGGAGAAGTTAAAACCGCGCTGGAAGCGGGTCGTCGGCGCGACGGATGACGCGATCGGGGAAGTACTCGGCAAGCTTTACGTGACGGAGAACTTTCCACCGGAGGCGAAGGCGCGCGCGTTGGAGCTAGTCAATAATCTAAAGGCCGCGCTCGCCGACCGGATCAAAACCCTCGAGTGGATGGACGAGCCGACGAAACAGGAGGCGCTTAAGAAGCTCGCCGCGTTCACGGTGAAAATTGGTTACCCGGACAAGTGGCGCGATTATTCCGCGCTGCGGATCGACCACGGCCCATACGTGCTCAACTCCGCGCGCGCGGCGACTTTCGAGGTGAACCGGCAGTTGAAAAAGATCGGCAAGCCTGCCGACCGGTCGGAGTGGGGAATGACGCCGCCCACGGTAAATGCGTATTACAACCCGAGCTTTAACGAAATCGTTTTCCCAGCGGGGATTTTACAGCCGCCTTTTTTCAACGCGAAAGCCGACGACGCGGTGAACTACGGCGCGATCGGCGCGGTCATCGGCCACGAGATGACGCACGGGTTCGACGACGAAGGGCGCCAATACGACGCGACTGGCAATCTCCGCGACTGGTGGACCCCGCAGTCCGCGCAGAAGTTCAACGAACGGTCGAAAGGCATCGTCGCCCAGTATGCGGCCTACGAGCCGCTGCCCGGCCTGCATATCAATGGCGAGCTTACGCAGGGGGAGAATATTGCCGACCTCGGCGGCGTGAAGATTGCCTATGCCGCGCTACAAAAAGCGCTGGCCGGCAAACCGCGGGAGAAGATCGATGGATTCACACCCGAGCAGCGTTTCTTTCTCGCCTACGCGCAGGCGTGGCGTTCGAATCAGCGCGACGAGTCTTTGAAGCTGCAACTGAACACGAATCCCCATTCGCCATCGCGTTTTCGCGGGAATGGCCCGATCGCGAACCTGCCAGAGTTCCAGAAGGCGTTCGGATTGCCGGATGATTGCGCGATGGTGCGCCCCGCCGACCAGCGCGTGAATATTTGGTGAGAATTGCGCGATTGAGAATTCGACGGGGGCGTAGCCCGACCTCGTTTCCCGGGCTGAGGGCAGCCCGGCTCCATCACTCCTTGGAGACGGCCCGCCCTCGGGCCGTTCTTCGCTTGAGGCGATAACCGACGGGCCCTCGCTAATCTGTTTTCATCCGAAAAATTTGCGGATATCCCTCTGGAATCAATCTCGGTGACACAAGGAAAACTTCGCGCTGACAGTCTACGGTCGAACCGCTAGGAATATCCGCGCCATGTCTGACCCTGCCTTCCAATTCCTCTCACTTCGCCGGCTTCGCACCTTCGCGAGCTTCTCCATAGTTGCCCTGCTGACGTCCGGCAACGCCGTCGCGCAAATACGCAACATCACCGAAACCAACTTGTTCGACTTCGTCTGGATCGGCGATCCGCAAATTTCACCGGACGGTTCCCGCGTCGTGTTCGTGCGCGTGACGGTGAATGAGAAAAAGGACGGATACAACACCTCGATCTGGGGCGTTCCGACCAACGGTGCGGAAGCGCCGCATCAGTTGACGCGGGCTGAGCATGACTCCTCTCCGCGCTGGTCGCCCGATGGAAAGTTCATTGTCTTCGCGCGCAACGGCGAAAAGGAAGGAAAGCCGGAGTCGCCCCAACTCTGCATGTTGCCGATGGCCGGCGGAGATTCGTTCGCATTCACTGATCTGCCCAAAGGCGCGGGCGATCCTAAATGGTCCCCGGATGGGAAGTTGATTGCCTTTACGAGCAGCACGAACGCCGAAGATCTGGCGAAGCAGGAAAAAAAGAAGCGTAAGGAGGAGGAGTTGAAGAAAGCGGCTGCTGCCGCGCCATCACCGTCCGTCTCGGCAACCGGGAGTAGCGCAAAGGAGAAACTGAACGCGGGCGACACAGCTGCGAAAAAAGCGGAGGCCGAATCCGAGCGCGAAAGCGACGTGCACGTGATTACCCGCGCGGTTTACCGCGAGGATAACGAAGGGTATCTAGACCCCAAGCGCCCGCAGCACCTTTGGGTCGTCCAGGCGCCGCGGAACGCCGACGAAAAGGTTCAGCCGAAGCAACTGACGAGCGGAGTCTTTGATGAAGGGGCCGTCTTCTGGTCGAAAGACGGGACGCAGATTTATTTCGCGTCGCTCCACGTGAGCGAGCCGTATTACGAGCTGCCGAAAACAGAGCTGTATGCGATCGCGCCGACCGGCGGTGCGGCACGGAAGATCAACGTCTTCGAAATGGACGCGGGCGATTTCTCCCTCAGTCCGGATGGCAAGCAGATCGCCTTCACCGCCGCGTTGACGCAGCCGGTCAATTCCTACACCCAACCTGATCTATGGGTCGTCGATCTCGCACCCAACGCAAGGCCGCGCAATCTCACGGGCACGTTCGACTTCGACCTCGGCAGCGGAGTCTTCGGCGACAGCGCGGCGCCCCGGGCGGGCGGAGGAAACGTTCCCGTCTGGACGGCGGATGGACGTGGTATCATTGAAGTGATCGGGAAGGAAGGGAAGACGGTCCTCGGCCGCTTCAATGTCTCGGACGGTGCGGAGACTGACATTGTCGGCGGGAACCAGGCCGTCGCGCGTTTTCGCGCTTCAGCCGATGGCTCAAAGCTGGTCTACACATCGTCGACCGCGACACGGATCAACGATTTGTTCGCAGCCGATCAGACCGGCGGTGAACCGCGGGAGCTGACACACGTCAACGACACGCTCTTCTCTCAGCTCACCCTGGCGGAGCCGGAAGAGATTTCTTACCCGAGCTTCGATGGCAAAAGCATTCAGGCATGGGTGCAAAAGCCGCCCGGGTTCGATCCCAAGAAGAAGTATCCGTTGATTCTCGATATCCACGGCGGACCGCACGCGGCCTACGGGTACGTTTTCGAACACGAATTCCAGTGGATGGCAGCAAAGGGGTATGTCGTGCTTTATCCGAATCCGCGCGGCAGCACCACCTATGGGCAGGAGTTCGGGAACATCATCCAATTCCATTATCCCGGAGACGATTATAAGGACCTCATGCTCGGCGTCGATGAGTTGATCAAGCTTGGTTATATCGACGAGAAAAGGTTAGGCGTAACCGGCGGGAGCGGTGGTGGATTGCTGACGAACTGGACCATCACGCAAACGGATCGGTTTGCCGCTGCCGTCGCCCAGCGCGATATCGCGAGCTGGGAGGCCTGGTGGTATTCCGCCGATTTCACGTTGTTTCATCCGACCTGGTTCAAGACGCCGCCGTTTGAAAACGCGGACGATTTCCGCGCCCGTTCCCCGCTCACCTATATCAAGAATGTGAAGACGCCGCTCATGCTGATTCTTGGAGAAAACGATACGCGCACGCCGCCCGGCTCCGGCGGTGAAGAGATGTTTCGCGCGTTGAAGTTTCGCAAGATTCCGACGGTCATGGTGCGCTTCCCGAACGAGTCACACGAGCTTTCCCGTTCCGGTCAGCCCTGGCATCGGGTCGAGCGACTGCAGCATATCGTCGGCTGGTTCGATCGCTGGTTGATGGGCGCAAGCAAACCAGAATACGAAGTGATGGCAGCTGATCTCCCGCCTCAGCCGCGAAAATCTTCGCCGTAAACAAGGCGAGGCGCTCTGGCGGCAAATTATTTGCAATACTTCTGCAGTGCTTGCGCGGATCCTCCGCTCGTTGTCGGAGTCTCCCCCACCGATGCATTCGCGCTGACGCCGAACGGATGGCTATGATCCAGCTTCGCGGAATGAAGCGGTTGCATTAGCGCAATTCGCTTTTACTTTTCTTGCGGAGGATTTGCTCCAGCGTGTCCCTGACTGGGGCACCAGGCCGGGAGTTACAATCCACACTAACTGGGCAAACCCTCGCGATGCGCCTGCACGAGTTCAACGACGAGGGAATCGAGGTGCTCAGGGTCGAAGGGGATGTCGACATGCACTTTTCACCGGTGCTGCGTTCCGTACTAAAGGGAAAGGCGAAATGCCGCTGCCGCGCGCTTGTTCTGGATCTTGCCGGCGTCGCGTTCATCGATTCCACCGGTCTCGCAGGGATCATCGAATACCTGCGCGAATCAGCTACATTTGGCGGGGAATTCTGTGTCACCGGGTTGAACGAGCATGTGCGCAGCGTCTTCGAGATCGTGCGACTCGACAAAGCGTTGCCCATTTTTACTGACAGCAAAACCGCCAGGGACGCGCTGGCGAAGCATTGTGTTCCTATTCCGCCTGAACGGCTCTTCATTCCATCCGCGCCCCCCGACCCGGGTGGCAGAAGCGACCAGCCCGGTGTCTCAAAGGGCAAAATGTAGCTGCCGGACCTGAAATCTCTCCGGGTGTCGACGGCACGCCCGACCGCGTTCAGTGCGCCAGCGAAGACACCGACGCTTTGCGCTCCGCATTCTGATGGCGGAAACGGGAAGACGACCCAGAATCCGCAGAAGATCGCCAGGGCGGTGAACGCCGTTCCAAGTGCGCCGACCGGAGAGGTCGTAACCGAATTCTACAACGATATGGAATCAGTCGTGATGCCGAGAGCCAGAGGAATTATCCCGCTCGCGACGAAGCTGAGCTCGCGAGCCGGAGGCTCCTTTCGCGCTGCCATCCGGTGCTCGCAATAAATTCGGTCGCGTGCGGCTCGTCGGCTGTGACTCTAGCGCGCCCAACTCCCGCCTCAGGCGCGGAATTGGAGTCAGTATGATTCCTGCTGCAACCGGATCTGCCGTCGCTCACGAACCGATTGGGCGGGAATGACGGCGATGTTCATCTCCATCGAACCCTCAAATGGTTGCCGGACTCATCCACTGATGCGATCAGTCGAATCACGCTTGCTGCCTCAGCTACGCCTCTCGATTCGCGCAGTTCATGCAGCGCCTGACCTTTTGCAAAATTAGTATTTATGAAAAAAACTGCATCTGTGCTCCTGCCGCAGAAACAAAACGGCTCCCGGCTCAACGGCGAGCAAATCGACCTTAAGCAGGTTCTCTCCGCGCTCTCGGCGTTCAAACGTGGTGATTTCACGGCCCGGCTGCCCGCTGAATGGACCGGGGTCGCTGGCAAGGTCGCCGACACATTCAACGATGTGATTTCCATGAACGAAAGGATGTCACAGGAGCTGGAGCGGATCAGTCGCGTCGTCGGCAAAGAAGGACGGATTTCGCAACGCGCTTCCATTGGCGATGTCTCCCAATCGTGGGCCGCTTCGGTCGGCTCGATCAATGCGCTGGTTGGCGATCTGGTTCAGCCGACGAGCGAAATGGCCCGTGTGATTGGAGCGGTGGCAAAAGGCGATCTCTCGAAAACGATGGAGACGGAGATGGATGGGCGGCCGCTGGAGGGCGAATTTTTGCGCACCGCAAAAACGGTCAACACGATGGTCGACCAGCTCGGCGCCTTTGCTTCGGAGGTGACGCGTGTGGCGCGTGAGGTGAGCACGGAAGGGAAGCTTGGCGGGCAGGCGAAAGTAAAAGGCGTCGCCGGGACGTGGAAAGATCTCACGGACAACGTGAATCTCATGGCCGGCAATCTGACGGCGCAAGTGCGAAATATTGCGACCGTCACCACCGCGGTCGCCAATGGCGATCTCACGAAAAAGATCACCGTCGATGTCAAAGGCGAGTTCCTCGAACTGAAGGACACCGTCAACGTGATGGTCGATCAACTGCGGTCGTTCGCTTCGGAAGTGACGCGCGTCGCGCGCGAGGTGGGGTCGGAAGGAATTCTCGGCGGCCAGGCGCGTGTCGAAGGTGTTTCCGGCACCTGGAAAGATCTGACTGATTCGGTGAATTTCATGGCCCGCAATCTGACCGGCCAGGTTCGCAACATCGCCGAAGTCACCACCGCGGTTGCCACGGGAGACCTTTCCAAGAAGATCACGGTGAATGTAAAAGGTGAAATCCTCGAGCTGAAGAACACGATCAACACCATGGTCGATCAGCTCAGTTCGTTCGCATCCGAAGTCACACGCGTGGCGCGGGAGGTCGGGACCGAAGGAAAACTTGGCGGCCAGGCGGACGTGAAGGGCGTCGCTGGCACGTGGAAGGATCTGACCGATTCAGTGAACTCGATGGCCGGCAATCTGACTGGGCAGGTGCGGAACATCGCGGAAGTCACGACCGCGGTCGCGAACGGCGATCTTTCAAAGAAGATCACGGTCGATGTCCGCGGGGAAA
>JBDTYN010000149.1:0-5301 GCA_040005675.1 Chthoniobacterales bacterium | reverse complement strand
CCTCAGCGCGACCTGCACATTCGCAGTGGAGTTCTGAAAGTGGAGTCGACGGGGCCCAGCCCGACGAGCTAAACCATTGTTTAGAGCGGCAGAAATTACGGTCAGACCTTGAGAATTGGGCGGTTTCCTGTTACATCTCTTCCCCCCGATGTCATTTGATCGAGGGGCGCTTTCATTTTCGCATGCACTCAGGCTGCACCATTCCGCTTCCTCAAGGCGTGGCGAAAATCGTCGGAGCAGCGGATCTCCGCGGTTCGGTCGCCTGGCGAGACGCTTTCCGCGGGAAATGCAAAGATCACCGCTTCTACGAAATCATCGAGGAAACACTCGCTTCGGATTTTGAGTATCACTATCTCGTCCTCGAGGATCTCACTGGCATCGTGCGGGCCGTGCAGCCGCTTTTCTTCGTGCAACAAAACATCGATGAAGGTGTACCGAATCGGATTCGGTCGGGCATCAGCGCCGTACGGCAGCTGTTCCCGCGTTTTTTGAGCATGCGCGTGCTGATGGTGGGCTGCGCCGCGGGTGAAGGACATCTCGGAACCTGCCTGGTCGATGACGAGGCCTGGGTGGCGGAAGCGCTCCACGCCAGCCTGAAAACTTATGCGCGGAGGTGTAAGGCCTCTCTCGTGGTGTTGAAGGATTTCCCGGCCCGCTATCGCGAGGCGCTCCGTGGTTTTTCCCAGAACGGCTATGCGCGGGTTCCCAGTATGCCGATGACGCGGCTCTCGTTGCCCTACGGCAATTTCGAGGAATACCTGGGGAGTCTGAGCAAGGCAACGCGTAAGGATCTGCGGCGTAAATTTCGGAAGACGGAAAAAGCGCCGCCCATTCAACTGGAGGTGGTAGAGGACATCACACCTTACATCGACGAGGTCTATCCGCTCTACGTCCAGGTGCACGAGCGTTCGCGCCTGAAATTCGAACGCCTAACAAAAGACTATTTTTGCAGCGTGGGTCAGCGGATGCCTGACGTAACTCGTTTTTTCGTCTGGCGGCAGCTAGGTAAAGTCGTGGCGTTCAGCCTTTGCATGGTTTACGGCACCACGATTTACGACGAATACCTTGGCCTCGACTACAGCGTCGCGCTGGATTTGCATTTATACTTCTATACCCTACGCGATATCATCACCTGGTCGCTGGAACACGGGCTTGATTCGTATTGCAGCAGTCCCCTCAACTATCAGCCAAAGCTGCATCTCGGTTGCAATCTTCTGCCGCTCGACCTCTACGTCATGCACACGACGTCACTGATTAATCCGATTTTTCGACGCGCACTCAAATTCCTCGAACCGACACGGCACGAGCGTGTGCTTCAGCAATTTCCAAACGCCAACGAGCTTTGAGTAGAGCGCTTGTTGGCAGCCGCAATTCGGCCGCTGTTCGATTCACCTCCCGACCGACCCATAACTAATGGGCCGATTGGTTCGGGGATTTCTCAATCCGCGTTTTCAGATTTTCTTCGGTGCGGCGGTCGTCACGGTCTCGGAGCTTTTGTTAAAGCGCGGTGCGTCGAAAACGGCGTCGGCCGCGGGAGCATGGGGTTGGACTGGAATAGCGGGACTTGGTTCTCCTCTCGTCTGGCTTGGCATCCTGCTCGTGATCATCAGCTTTCTCAGCTGGATTTACGTGCTCAAGCACGTTCCTCTTACGATCGCGTTCCCGCTCGCCAGCGTCGTGCACGTCTTTGTCCCCTTATGCAGTTGGATTTTTCTCGGCGAGATAATTTCCATGCGCCGGTGGTGGGGAATTAGTCTGGTTCTGCTCGGCCTTGTTATCGTGGCCAAGCCGTTCGCAAAAATCGAGGAGCGGCTATGACACCGATTTCGGCGTTTCTCATCTTCACCTCACTCGTGACCTTCGTGGCGGGCCAGCTTTTCCTGAAGCGCGGGATGGAGGCCAGTTCCGAGCGGCCGCTCTTCAGCCGAAAATTCGTCACCTTGTTTGGCAGCGGGCTTCTCTCCATGACGATTTCCTTCTTCCTCACTCTCGGCCTCCTGCGGCATTTTGATTTGAGCTATTTGTATCCCTTCCAGGGACTCAGTGTGATCCTGATCACACTGCTGGCGGCGGTCACGTTGCGTGAAAGAATTACGCTTCAGCTGACAATCGGCGCGCTGCTAATCAGCGCCGGTATCGCTTTGGTTTCCGTCAGTTAGGGCCGGCCAGAGTTGGCGGAAAGCCGCGCGATTGATTCGCTCTCGTTCGGCCGGGTCGGCGGCGGGCAGGTTCGGGTGATCCATCTCGGAGGCAAAACGTTGTTTCCAGCGGGCGTAGGCAGGTCTCGAAAACGCGCCGCAAATGTCGCCCGCGACAATTGCATTGCCGGTGCGTCGCAGTTCTTCGAGTGCCGAGCAAAGGTCGCCGATCGCAAAGTTGCCGCTCTCCCAATTCGTGACGGCATCTCCACTTTGCAGGCAATCGAGATCGATTGTGACGTAAACGTTGGCGCGATTCAGGGCCGCGGCGAAATGGCTGAAATGCTCGCGCCAGTTTGTCTTTAGAATTGCTCCACGCCGTTTTCGTTCCCGCGCAGGACGATTGTCGGCCCATGAGTGGACTTCGAGCCGGCCTTCCCGTTCTGCGCGACGATTGCCGAAGACCTGCCGCGGCCACCAGGTTTCAAAACTGCCGCAGCCCCAAACGCTGACGAGCCGGATATGCGGAAGTTCAAGCGCGCGATTAACCCAGCTCCCGCAACACCATTTCGGCGGGCGCACATCCCAATCCGGATGATTGTCGAAGGAGACGATGACTGTGGCGGCCTTTGCGCGTCGCGCCCAGAGCGCGCTCAGATGATGAAAATCGCCGGACCCGAAAAGGAGAAACGGGGCGAGGTCATCACGCAATTCGGCGTCGAAGGCCTCGACGATTCGCGCTGGCGCCGAAAAGCGAAGCTGCGGTCCCCATTGGCGCAGATCACGTGTCTCGAACGGCAGCGCGTCCCTGGTCCAGGCGTCGTCGAGATTGAGATGTAATGCGCAAGCCAAGTTCGTAGGTTTTTACAGCCAGCGGCGGAAAGCAAACCCGGGCTTACCGTGCCGGGCAGTTGTCGATGCGCGCAGGACCGCCGCGATTCACGAACCTGTGTAGTGCCAATGAAACCTAGGACGAAAAACGGGCGCGAGGAGCGCGACCTTTTCTGCAAAGTTCAGGACGCTTTCCGTGTCTTCGCGAAGAACGCATCGGCTGTCCTGGGGACCGCGTGGTCTTTTGTTATCGCGCTCCTTATCATCGTCATTTGGGCAGCGACCGGTCACGTTTTTCACTATTCCGACACCTGGCAATTGATCATCAATACCGGCACGACCATCGTCACATTCCTGATGGTGTTTCTGATCCAGAACACGCAGAACCGGGATTCCAAGGCCGTCCATTTGAAACTGGATGAGCTTATTCGGGCCGTTGGTGGCGCGCGCAATCATATGGTGGATTTGGAGAGGTTATCGGACACCGAATTGCAGAAACTACAGAAGGAGTTCGAACGCATCGGGAAGAAGGCTGATCAAGCGAATACGCGCGTCGACGAAGTAAAAGCGGAGCTAAAATCACGCTGAGGCCGGCCCCGCCACCTCCGGACGCGCTTCTCCGGTGCGGATAAAAACTTTTCCGCTCGGGCAGAGCCGGAAGATTTCGCAATGCCGGCAATCGGGCCTTTGCGCGAAGCAGCGACGCCGGCCGTGCCAGATGAGCCAGTGGCTCCAGTTCGTCCAGTGCTGTCTCGGCACAAGCTTCATGAGATCGGCTTCGATCCGTTCGGGATCCTTTTCGCGCGTCAGTCGCAGTCTTTGCGAGAGCCGCGCCACGTGCGTATCGACCACGATCCCTTCGTCTTTGTGAAAGGCGTTCCCGAGTACAACGTTGGCGGTCTTGCGGCCCACCCCTGGCAGGTCGCGCAACATCTCCATCGACTCCGGCACTTTACCCGCGTGTCGTTCTTCGATTGCGGCAGCCGCGGCTCGCAGGCTTCGGGCTTTATTGCGGAAAAAGCCGGTCGATCGAATCTCATTTTCCAGTGTTGCTGGCGCGACCGCGGCTAATTCGCGCGCACTGCGATATTTTTTGAAAAGGGACGGCGTGACAAGATTGACCCGTTTATCGGTGCACTGTGCGGAGAGAATCGTCGCGATCAGCAGTTGCAGCGGCGTCCGGAAGTTCAGCTCGCAATGCGCGCCCGGATAAGTTTCCGGCAAGGCCTGCAGGAGTTGCTCAACGCGTTCGCGAATAGTCATTCGCTTCAACCTTATCAGCGTCCGCAGTGACGCGGCGGCGAACTTTTAGAACGAACAACTTGCCCCGGCGAATTACACGACGCGCCCAGGCAAACTCCGTCGCCAGGATTGCGAGACCAACCGGCAGGACCACGAATGCCGGTCCCGGCAAGACAACCAAAGCCAACCCAATAAGCACCACTGTGATACCGATCACGCCGATGACAAACTTTCTGAGTCGAGGGTTCGCATCGAGACCGAGGCGCGTGATTATCCGTTGCAGCCATTGCGTCATAAGGGCATCTCTACGGCGGGCGCATTACGCCGACAAGCAGCGCACAAAATCATTACGCCGCGAAGGGCGCGAGCTTCTGCTCCAGCTGCGCGGGGACGTGGGCGAGGATTATCGCCGCCTCCCCCTCATACCGTAATTCCAGCACGTGACCGATACGATGAACCTCGGCGATCAAACCAGATTCGGTCAGTGGGACGCGATAGCGCGAACGCAATCGCCACGAGGCGAGCGAATCCTGCAGCGCCTGGACGAGCGAGCTGACACCTTCTCCTGTGCGCGCGGAAATCGTAACGCTTCCAAGGAAACGGCTGCGGTAAACGTCGACCGCTTCCCGATTCACAACCGCGTCCACTTTGTTAAAAACCATCAGCGTCTGTTTGCAGAACGCGCCGAGTTCTTTCACGACCGCGTCCACCGCCTCGATGCGTTCGTCGACGCGCGGGTGGCTCAAATCAACCACGTGAATGAGTAAATCCGCCACCGTCACTTCTTCGAGAGTGGCTTTGAATGATTCAATCAAAGTGTGAGGAAGATTCCGGAGAAAGCCGACCGTATCGGTCAGCAGCACACGCTGCTTGTTAGGGAGTGTGAAGCTGCGTGTGGTCGGATCGAGCGTCGCAAAAAGTTTATCCTCCGCGAGCACGTCGGCGCCGGTCAGGAGATTTAGCAGGGTCGACTTTCCTGCGTTTGTGTAGCCGACTACAGCGGCGACCGGCCAGTGATGCCGCTTTCGTCCCCCCCGTTGCAAGGCCCGGTTCTTCCGCACACCGACCAGCTCGCGCTCGAGCCGCGCGA
>JBDTYN010000148.1:0-5874 GCA_040005675.1 Chthoniobacterales bacterium | reverse complement strand
GAGATGCATACCTCGGGCCCGAAACGCAATTTCAACTGGCGACTCGATTGCCCGGAACGCGGCTACGCTGCGGGGTTTCGACGGATAGGAATCGGGGCTCTTTTTGGCCTAGCACCGTGGCAGGAGGAAGCGATCGCACTCGCCGCGCACCTCGAGTATTTATTGAAACGCTGCTGGAAGGCGCAGATCACCATCAGTTTGCCACGTCTGCGTCCAGCGGCAGGAGGGTTTACACCGTCGTTTGCGGTCGCCGACCGCGAGCTTGCGCAAATGATCTGCGCTTTCCGCATTACCTTTCCGCAAGTCGGAATTGTGCTGAGCACCCGGGAGCGCCCCGAGCTCCGAGATGCTCTGGCGCCGCTGGGGGTAACGATGATGAGCGCGGGCAGCCATACGGAACCCGGCGGTTACACGAACCAGGGAACGAACGACGTGCACCGAACCGTGCGCGGCCGCATCGTCGCTCCGGAATTCCTTGACAACGAACCTCGCATTGCAACCGGCCAGTTTGAGGTTAGCGATGATCGTTCTCCCGCCGAAATGGCAGACGTTCTGCGCACTGCGGGCTTCGAGCCCATCTGGAAAGATTTCGATCAATCGCTTGTCGCGTGATAACGGTTCTTGTGAACGGCGAAGCGACTGACGCGCGCGAGGCGCGAAATGTCGCGGAACTTGCGCAACAATTCGGGATGGAGACGAACTCGGTTCTGATCGAACACAACGGCGTCGCCTTGCATCAGCGCGAATGGCGTGAGCGGACCCTGGCCGAAGGCGACCAGCTGGAGTTTGTGCGGGTCGTTGCGGGCGGCTGATCGCTTCGGTGGATTAACGCGTGAACGCAAGCCGCCCCCCAGGAACACGAAAAGAGAACCGACGACGCGGTGAATTCTGTCGGAAATCCTCGGATTGCGGCGGAGTTTTCCAGCAATCTTCGCGGCGAAACAGGCCAGCCCGAGGCACCAGATCGTGCCAGTGACTACAAATGTCAGGCCAAGGAGGATGAAGGCGGGGACTTTGGCCAGCGCCGCTGGTTCGATGAACTGCGGCAGAAAAGCAAGAAAAAAAAGAGCCACTTTCGGGTTTAACGCGTTCGTCAAAACACCTTGCCGGAACGCGCGCCCGCCGTTGCGTGTTTTGGGCATTTCGATGGCGCGCGCGCGCGTTGGGTGAACGATCATCTGCACCCCGAGAAAAATGAGATATGCGCCGCCGCCCCATTTCAGCGCGGTGAAAGCACAGGCCGTGGTCGCGAGAAATGCGGAGAGTCCCAGCGCCGCAGCCAAGGTGTGAACAATACTGCCGACCGCAATTCCAAACGCCGACGCGATTCCAGTTTTCCGGCCTTGAGCGATGCTGCGGCCGAGAATAAATGCGGTGTCCGGACCGGGCGTCACATTGAGCAGGATGCCGGCCGCCAGAAAGACCGCGAAATGATGAATGCCAAACATCCCGCGTTCTAGCCAGGGTTGAGTTTTTTTCCCCCGCCTTCCGGTCCGTAGAAAAAAACCCCGGCGGCAAAACCGTCCGAAAATTCCAGGAGGCGATACTTCACGCTGATGCGGACGAAGACGAAATCGCGCGATGCGAAGCGGTGTTTCCCTGCACAAACGAATTCGTCTGTGCCCTTAAGGCTCACCTGAAATGTCCTCGCGTGTGCGAGCCGTCTGCAGAACGTAAAGTTCCACCGTCAGGGTGCCCTTTTGGAGCAAAGAAACACATCGCTCTCTTAGCTTTCCAGAAATTGACCGAGCTATCCAACGCCGGCAGCACCACGCAGGGCTGTGATTGCGCTGTCGCCAGGTGCTCAGTCACATCAGACGCATTCCTTCACGACGATGCGCATTCCGTCGGCCGAGATAATCTTCACCGCCTTTTGCGCAGCGACGTATTCACCGCCGGTGACCACGTCGACGACGCGATCGTCAAACCGCGCCTTGCCACTCGGGCGCAAGTTCGTCAGGGAAACGCCCTCCGAGCCTGCTGTCACGAGTGCGGCCCCAATCCATTCACGTGGAACTCCTGCGAGCGACGGCCCCGGGGGGTTGGTCGCGGAGAGAATGAACCGCCGATAGACGCTCGTGTGCGGAAGCAGCCTTGCCAGAATCGCGATGACGACGGCCGCGGCTACGATTGCGGCAAGCAGATTCAGAACGGGGATCGCGAGCTGGCGCCCGGTCGGGAAGAAGGTTTGGTTTGGATAACGATCGATCATCGCCCAGAGCAGTGATCCGAGCATCAGGAACACACCGACAAGCCCGAAGACGATGGTCGAGTGAGCAAAAAACAAAATTTCAATCAAGACGAGAAAGAGACCCAGAACGAAGAGCGCGACAACTTCCCATCCAGCCAATCCAGCGATGTAATGACCGAAGAAAAACAGTGCGAAGCAGATCGCAGAGATTAAGCCCGGGAGGCTCGCGCCAGGAATTTTAAACTCGAGATAAGCGCCGATGATGCCACCAAGCAGGAGAAGCGGAGCGAAGGCTGTGATCCAGAACGCGAACTGCTCGAACCCGGTCGGAGCGAACGCAACCTGGCGGCCGCTCAGGCTGGCCTTGGCTATCAGATCAGCGGCCGATTCGACGACACGCTCGGCCAGGAGAGGTTTGCCATTGAATTGTTCCGTTGCTTCCTGTGCGCTCAAGGAGAGAAGCGATCCCCTGGCGTGAACGACGCGGTCGCCGATCTTAACCTCTTTCTCCTTGTTGATGAACGCCTCGCCGATGTCCGGATTGTGGCCATTTCGCATGGCGGAGCCGCGACTCAAGGCAGACCAGTAGGAGATGGTCTTATCACGCTGAGTAGAGGGCAAATCCTCGCCGGTTCCGAGCACCGGAGCGGCGGCACCGATCGCACTAACCGGCGCCATAAAAATGTGTCGGGTCGCCAACGCGATCAACGCTCCGGCCGAGCCTGCATTGGTGTTGACGAAGGTGTAGGTCGGGATCGTGGAATGATTCAGCGCGATGGTGATTTCTTCGGCGGTATCGAGACGTCCACCGTAAGTGTTCATTTCAAAGACGATCGCCGACGCTCCTGCATTCTCCGCCGCCTTCACGGCTCGCCGGAGAAACAACAACAATGGTGGAGAAACCTCGCCGCGCAGAGGCACGATGACGACGTCTCCTTTGATGACAGCGTTATCCGGCCTGGCGTCGCTTACGCTCGCGGTCAGAAGGACGAAGATGAAGCTGGTGATGAATTTCATTCCGAAACCGGCGAACGTTCGTCTGGCAGGCGAACAGCTCTGGACTAATTTGGCATCGCTCCGTCCGCGGAACGAGCCAAAAATCGAGCAAGTATGGGCAATATCCCGAACGAAAATATCGAGCAGATCGCAGCGGCGAACGACATCGTCGAGGTTATCGGCTCCTATTTTCCCCTGAAGCGCGCCGGGTCGAGTTTCAAGGCGCTCTGTCCTTTTCATCAGGAAAAAACGCCATCGTTTCAGGTCAGTCCGCAACGGCAGACGTTTCACTGTTTTGGCTGTGGAATTGGCGGCACCGTCTTCCGCTTCGTAATGAACTATGAGCATCTCGACTTCCCTTCCGCCGTTCGAAAACTAGCAGCTCGCGCCGGTGTGCCGGTGATCGAGGAGAGATCGTCTGGCGGAAGCCACGATCGCGCACAGGAGTTACGCCGGATGCTGCTCGAGCTGCACGTAGAGGCTGCGGGATGGTTCCAAAACAATCTGCTGAAAAAGGATTTCGCCGCGCCCGCACGGGAGTACCTCAAGCGACGAGGAATCGACCGCCGTGTCGCCGCTGACTGGCAAATCGGCTATGCGCCCGAAAGCTGGGATACGTTTCTGCAATGGGCGCTCGAGCGGGGATATCGGCGCGCACAGATCACCCAGAGCGGACTGGTGAAGCCGCGGGACGAAAACCGTCCGGACAGCGAAGTTTACGACCGTTTCCGCGGGCGCATCATGTTCCCGATCTGCAATGATGTCGGCGAGGTCATTGCCTTTAGTGGACGCATCCTGAAGGACGAAGAAGGGACCGCGAAGTATCTGAACTCTCCGGAAACACCACTTTTCCGGAAGGGAGATATTCTGTTTGGACTGCACAAAACGAAGCGCGCTCTGATTGAGGCAAACTCGGCCATCGTCTGTGAAGGGCAGCTCGACCTAATTACACTTTACGAGGCGGGAATCACCAACGTCGTGGCACCGCAGGGCACCGCCTTCACCGAGAGCCAGGCGCGCATTCTCAAACGCTTCGTCGATGAGGTCGTTCTTTGCTTTGACTCGGACGCGGCCGGCCGAAAAGCAACGGAACGGTCCGTGGAGACGCTGCTGCAGCACGATCTCATTGTGCGCGTGATCGAGATGCCCCCAGGCGAAGATCCTGACTCGATCGTGCGGGAGAAAGGGAAAGACGATTTTAACGCGCGAATCGCCCAGGCACGGGATTTTTTCGAGGCATGGTTGGAACGCGAAATCACCGGCACCGAACTGAGTTCATTAGGCACGAAAATGGCCCTGGCCCGCAGAATGGCCGGAACCGTCGCGCGGATTCATGACCCACTCATGCGCGGAGAGGTTGCCAGCAAAGTCAGTGCGCGTCTTGCTGTTCCCGCGGCTGATTTCGCGAAGCTTCTGGGGAAGCCGCTTTCCAATCGTCCGGAAATTCGCGAGTCGTTGACGGAGGTCGTGACCCCCGCTCCTCGTCACGATTTGGCGCTGCTCTGCCTGCTTGCGTTGCGCGATACAGATGCCCGGTCCTACCTGCTTGCGCAAAATTGGCGCGAAGTTCTAAAGCAGACGCCCGAGAGCGAGTTGCTGGCGACGATTCTGGAGAGCAATCTCGAGCCCGATGATGCGACGTCGCTGAGCGTCTTTATGGCGACGCTTCTGCCGGCCGACGAAAATCTCGTTTCCGCCTGGCTGCTGCAGAAGTTGCCGCCAAACGGCGCGGCTGTGGCGCGAGACTGGTGGAAAGGCTTTTTGCAGGCAGTGGTGCGGCGGCAACTGCAAATTGCCGAAGGCCGGATCAGATTGCCGCAGCTGGCGACTGGAGAAGTTATGCATCTGCAGAAACAAATTCTTGACCTGCAGGAACAGCTCCGCGAGCTTTCCGAGCTTTCGTCTGCCCGCGTGCTCGATGCCTGATAAATCTCGCTGAGGCGGAATCTGCGCTATATTCGTCTGCAACGCCGAAGTCCTCATCAGCATTCAGCCTTGCCAAAGCTCTCGAAACGTAACGCGTCGCCGCCTGCCGCGATGAAGCCCCGCGCGAAAGCGAAACGCGCAGAGCGCACCCCGAAGCCCGAACCCGTGGCGCGCAAACGGTCGGACCCAAACCGCGCAAACGCGCAAACGTCACGGGAATCAGAAAACCGACGGGCTCGGCCCACAGGCGGGATTCACGCGTCCGACCGCACAACGCAGGAGGCGGCCCTTGGCGTCGAAGCCCGGCAATCCGGCGATACCCAGACGCGCATTCGCGAGTTAATCAAGCTCGCGAAAGAGCAGGGTTATCTCACCTTTGACGACTTAAACGAAGCACTGCCCGACAACGTCAATGACCCCGAGGAGCTGGATGCGATTTTGACGCGTCTGCGCCGGATGGAAATCGACATCATCGAAGCGTCGGAGGTCGATCGTTACAAAGATGGGAAGAAGGACACCGAGGAAGAGGAAGAAGAAAAGACCGATACAAAGCTCGACATCCTCGACGATCCGGTGCGCATGTATTTGAAGCAGATGGGCCAGGTGCCGCTGCTCACGCGGGAGCAGGAAGTAGAGATTTCGAAACGCATCGAAGAGGCGGAGTCGATGGTGCAGCGGCTCATTAACCAGTTTGGTTTCATTGCCCGGGCCCATCTGGATCTGGCGGAAAAGCTCAGTGAGGGGGGAGAACGGTTCGATCG
>JBDTYN010000147.1:0-16309 GCA_040005675.1 Chthoniobacterales bacterium | reverse complement strand
GAGAAGCTAAAGCGGGCGCTCGTCGCATGGGAGAGAAAATAGAAATGGGGGAGCACTTGCAGGAAGGCTGGCTGGAGGCGCGCTTGCGCGAGGAAATGCCGTACGTGGACGACGCAGGGTTCACGGCACGAGTGGTGCAGCTCCTGCCGGTAAAGCGGGCGAGTTCCAGGCTGCGCGCGGCCATTCTTTTCATCGCCGCGGCGTTAGCGAGTGTGCTGGCGTTCTCGATTTCAGACGGCGGTCGCTTTGTTCTCGACGGTGTTGTCCGCCTTTCCGCGCTTTCCCTTTTCTCGATCTACCTGCTTGCTCTCGGTTGCGGGATTGTCGGCACCATCGTAGCCGGAACCGCGGCACTTTCCAGAGTCCGCCACTCCTCCTAGCTCGCGCTCAAGCGCGTGCGATCGGCGCGCCCTCGCCGGATC
The DNA here is from genome assembly GCA_040005675.1 of Chthoniobacterales bacterium. Classification (GTDB taxonomy): domain Bacteria; phylum Verrucomicrobiota; class Verrucomicrobiia; order Chthoniobacterales; family UBA10450; genus JACCXL01. Next base: position 15,887 of record JBDTYN010000147.1, on the reverse strand, counting down.
CCGCGGCCAGTTTATTTGCGAAGGCCGCCCGGCCAATGCGAACATCCTCACCGATCTGCGCAGCCAGCGCCGCGAGGGTATCGAACTTGCGCTCGGCGCGCAGATAACGGAGGAAGGTTACCTCGATATCTTCGCCGTAAATGTCCCGGTCGAGATCGAAGAGGTGCAACTCGAGCAAACGCTCAGGCTCAACGCCGGGAATGGTCGGGCGGTAACCGAGATTCGCGACCCCAGGGTGCAGCTCGGCGCCTCGCCGGGCCTCAATCAAATACACGCCGTTAGGCGGGAATTGCTCGTTGTGCGCGCTGAGATTTGCGGTTGGAAAGCCAAGCTTGCGCCCAAGTTGCGCGCCGATCTTCACTGTCCCGAGGATGGTGTAATCACGTCCGAGCATCCCGGCGGCTTTTGCAAAATCACCGCCTTCGACCGCCGCCCGAATCGCCGTGCTGCTTACGACTTCACCGTTTGCGCAGACCGGTTTGATCCCGACCACATCGAAGCCGCTCTGCGCACCCATTTTCTTCAGGAGCGTTAGGTTGCCGGTCCGTCCCCTTCCAAATGACCACTCGTGCCCAACGCAAATCTCACGCAACGGGTTTGAATGGGTGACGAGCTGGTCGACAAAATCTTCCGGCGGCGTCGCGGCGAATGCACGATCGAAGGGCAGGAGGAGGAGGTGCGCGACGCCGAGCTGCCGGATGAGCGCGATCTTGTGCTGCGTCGCAGTCAACAGGTGAGGCGCGGTCTCGGGCCGCAGAATTTTGGCCGGATGCGGATCGAACGTCACAACAACAGGTGTGCCCCCCGAATTCTCCGCGTGTTCTGCGGAGGTGGAGATAACCGCCTGATGCCCGAGATGAACGCCGTCAAAGACGCCGATCGCCAGAAAAAGAGGGCCGCGCAGGGCCGCTAATTCGGCGATCGAACGAAGGACATCCATATCGCAAAGCGCTCAAGCGCCGCGTCGACGCGACACTTCCGGCAAGCTCAGGATACGGCTCAGAATATTGACCGGTTCGGCGCTTTGCAGTTCGGCTACCGTGATTGCGCCCTCGACAGTGAAACGGCCCGATTTCGTGCGCCGCAAAGCCTTCAGGTGCGCGCCGCAGCCCAGGATCTCTCCGATGTCGTGCACGTAGGTTCGGACATAGAATCCTTTGCTACAGGTGACGCTGAAATCGATCTCCGGCGGGTCGATCCGGCCGATTGCGTAATGGTAAACGTGCACAAGACGCGGCTCGCGTTCGACCACTTTTCCTTCCCGCGCCAGTTTATAAAGCGGAACCCCGCCTTGTTTGATGGCCGAAACCATAGGTGGCATCTGGTAGAAATCGCCGCGAAATTTCTCGAAGGCGGCGCTCACCGTCGCCTGATCCAGCGCCGGAATCGCGCGCTCCTGCAAAACAACACCCGCGCTGTCCTGCGTGTCGGTCGTGGCTCCCAGCTGGAGCGTGCCCGCGTATTCCTTGTCCTCGCTCATGAGCAAGTCCTGAATTTTCGTCCCGCGGCCGAGCGTGAGAAGAAGCAATCCGGTGGCGATGGGATCAAGCGTGCCGCAATGACCGACTTTCCTGATTTGCAGGCGCCGGCGCACGAGCGCGACCACGTCGTGCGACGTCATGCCCGCGGCTTTGTCCACCAGCAGGACGCCGTCAGGAGTGGCAGTCGATGACGTCACAAATCGCGGAGAGCACCAGTTTCTCGACTTCCGGAAGCGAACCGCGAATGCGTGCGCCGGCCGCAAGCTTGTGTCCGCCGCCGCCGAAGCGCAGACAAATTGCGCAAACGTCGGCTGCTTCACTTTTCGAGCGCAGACTCACGCGCACTTTCCCTTCCGGAAGCTCTTCGAAGAACGCCGCCACGATCACGCCGCGGATCGCGCGCAGGTGATCGATCAGACCTTCATTGTCTTCGGGCCAAACCTGGAGCGCAGCAGCGGTTTCAAGACTGAGACTAAAGCTTGCGATCTGGCCGCCGGCCTCAAATCGCATCGTGTGCAGGAGTTCGCGGAGCAATTCAGTCCGGCGTCGCGGAAAATTCTCATAGAGAAGCTGACTGATCTGGCCGACATCCACGCCGTGGCGGACAAGTTCCGCCGCGATCTCGAACGTTCGCGCCGTCGTGTTTGAATATTGGAATGAACCGGTGTCGGTGCAGATCGCGGCGTAGAGATTTTCCGCAATCGCGCAATCGATCGGCAAACCTTCGGCCGAGATCAGCTCGAAGAGGATTTGCCCGGTTGCGGGTGAGATGGGGTCGATATGCACCAGATCGCCATAGCGAGGATTGCTCGGGTGATGATCGATGTTGATCCAGAGTTTCGTGTTTCGCACCGCTTCGCCAGCCGTCCCAAGACGATTCTTTGTGGCAGTGTCAAGCGCGATGGCCACGTCGAAGTCGCGCCTTTCCGCCGGGGGCGTTTTCACCAGATCGGCGTGCGGAAGAAAGCTGTACTTCTCCAGCATCCCGTCCTCGTTCCAAATCTCGACCTCCTTGCCGAGCGCGCGCAGTGAAAGGCCGAGCGCCAGCTCGCTGCCGAGCGCGTCGCCGTCTGGCCGAACATGACTGATAAGCACGAAATGCTGGTGCCCACGCAGCACATCTGCAATCTCCCGGAAGGTTGACTGCTTCACTGCCGCCGGCAGCTGACTGTCCTTTGCGACAGCAACGGTCAAAGCTCCTCCTCCTCGTTCTTCCGCGCGCCCACAGGGGGCTCGATTTTCTCCAGGATTTCGATCACCCGCGAGCCGCGCTCGACGGAATCATCGAGGTGAAAAATAAGCTGCGGCGTGTATTTCAAGACGACATTTTTCGCGAGCAGTGCCTGCAGTGTTGCACGATTCTCCTCCAGCTTGGCCATCGCTCCCGAGCGGCCTTCGGAACCAAGAACGCTCACGTAAACGTGAGCTTTTTTCAGGTCGGGCGTGACGTCGACGTCGTTCACGGTCAGAAGCACGTTCTCGAGGGTCAGCTCACGGGCGATTAAACTGCTGAGCTCGCGTTTTACCACTTCGTTGACGCGTAGTAGTCGGTGTTTCATGATTTGGCTCTGGTAGGGCGAGACTGTGTCGAGCGAACCGTGTGAAATTCGCTGGGTGAGGCTCGACAGAGTCTCGCCCTACCAGAGCGTTACAATTTCTGCGCGACCTGCTCGAGTTGATAACACTCAATAATGTCGCCGACCTGGTATTCGCTAAAGTCACCGAGCTTTATTCCGCATTCCAAACCGACGCGCACTTCTTTCACGTCATCCTGGAAACGGCGCAGGGTCGAAAGCCCGCCGTCGTAGACGGGCTGGCGCCGGCGCAGGACGCGGGCCCGGGCGGTACGGCTGATACGCCCGTCGGTCACGAGACAGCCGGCGACGATGCCGCGACTGAGCTTGAACACTTGCTTCACTTCCGCATGGCCAATCAAAGTCTCGCGATGTTCCGGATCGAGCAGACCGGCCATCGCTTCCTTCATCTGGTCGATCAACTCGTAAATAATGCTGTAAAGCTTTACCTGCACCGCTTCACGCTTCGCTGCATTCACCGCCATCGCCTCGACCTTGATGTTGAATCCAACGACGACGGCATTCGACGCACTCGCCAGCAAAATATCGTTCTCCGAGATCGGCCCGACTCCGGAGTGAATGATCTCGAGATCGATCTTTTTGCTTTCGATCTGTCCCAACGCCGTGACCAGGGCTTCGAGCGAGCCTTGCGCGTCGCACTTCAGAACGATGCGAAGATATTTTTTCCCGTCCGCGGCTTCCAGTAAGCTCTCGAGAGTGGCGCGCTGCGGCGTGCCTAATTTGTCCGCGCGTTTTGCGAGCAAACGTTCCTCGCTCAAAGTCTTCGCAGAACGTTCCGACTCCATGACGAGCAGTTCGTCGCCTGCCTGCGGCAACCCGGTGAAGCCGTGCACGCCGACCGGAGTCGAAGGACCGGCTTGCTTGATCGGCGTGCCGCGATCGTCGAGGAGCGACTTCACCTTCCCCGCGTAGTCGCCGCAAATGAACGGATCGCCCGGCTTCAAGGTTCCCATCTGCACAATCACCGTCGCGGTTGGTCCGCGGCCCGCTTCCACTCTCGCTTCGATGACCGTGCCGCGCGGCGTCGCGGTCGGCGAGGCCTTTAGTTCCATCACTTCGGCCTGCAGCGTCATCATTTCGAGCAGATGATCGATGCCGATGCCTTTGGTCGCCGAAACCTCGCAGACGATCGTGTCTCCGCCCCATTCCTCAGGAGACAAGTCGCGCTCCTGCAGCTGTTTCTTCACTCGGTCCAGGTTGGCTCCGGGCAGATCGATTTTGTTAATCGCTACCATGAGCTTGACGTGCTCGGCGGCTTTTGCGTGGTTGATTGCTTCGATCGTTTGCGGCATCAGGCCGTCATCGGCCGCGACCACCAGGACGACGATGTCAGTCACGTGCGCGCCGCGTGCGCGCATGGCGGTGAAGGCAGCATGGCCCGGCGTGTCGAGAAAAGTGATACGCGTGCCTTTATGTTCCACCGTGTAGGCCCCGATATGCTGCGTGATACCGCCGGCTTCGCCCGCCGCGACGCGCGTCTTTCGAATTGCGTCCATCAGCGAAGTCTTGCCGTGGTCGACGTGGCCCATGAACGTGATGATCGGCCCGCGCGCTTCGAGTTCCTCCTCCTTCGCAATTACCGGAGGCGGCGGCGCGACGACGACTTGCTCGACTTTGTGGACGCCACCGCCCTTTTCGCGGCGCTCCATCTCAAAGACGAACCCATGCTTCTGACAAATCTGCGTCGCGACGTCCGGTTCGATGGTCTGGTTGATATTCGCGAAAACATTCAGGCTCATCAGCTCCGCGATCAGCTGGTGCGGTTTCACCCCGAGCTCGGTCGCGAGCTGCTTCACGATGATCGGCGGCTTAATGTGAATGATTTTCTGCGGCTCGGCCGCCTCGCCCGCAGGCGGCGCCTCAGCAGCGGATGAATCGGGCGTGGCAACAGCCACAGGAGGCGGACCTTCGACAATCGCCGGCTGCGGCTGTGCAGGAGCCGCATCAGACGGAGGAGCTTCCGGAGCAGCGCGAAGCCGCGAAATCGGCGGCAAAAAAGTCCGCCTTGGTTTGCCTTCCGGATCAGGAATCCGTTTCGGTGCAGGCTTCTTTTCGTCGATCAGCGAAACCGTCTCGGCCGGGTCTCGTGGCGTCCGTGCGGCTGGCGCTGGTTTCTCCGCCTCAGCAGCGGCACGACCCTTTGCCGTCGGTGTCGCGCTACCAGATCTGGGGGCCTTCGGTGATGCTGGCGCGATCGGTTTCGCGCTCCTGCTTTCTTTTGCCCTGGCGGGCGCTACGCTACCGACACTATCCTTGACCGTCTTACGGTTAGTCGCCGGCTTGCGCGCTGCGGTCTTGGCTGTCGTCTTTGTTGGCATTGTTGCTCCGGTAAATTCGTTGCCATGGCTCCGGCGGTTAACGGAAAACCATGTTATTGCGTGGCCATTTCTCGATGCACTGCGTCGTGGATTTCGCGGGCCTTTTCTTCGTCGACACTCAGGATGTCGACTAAATCCTGCACATCGGCGTCTCGCAAACCTTCTAGGTTCGTGAACCCGGATTTCACCAGCGTGAGCGCCTGTTCCTCGCTCACCGGCAGACCGCTCGCTAGGCTCTGGGCGGCTTGCACCACCTTTTGTTCGACCGCTGTCGTGGCCGAGGCGTCCTTGTCGATGTTAATTTCCCATCCGGTCAATCGCGAGGTGAGCCGCGCGTTCTGACCTTTCTTTCCGATCGCAAGCGACAACTGGTCCTCGTCTACGGAGATGATTACGCTTTTCTTTTCGGTATCGAAAATGAGGTTTTTGACCTTCGCTGGCTTCAGCGCCTCGAGGACGTAGTTCTTCGGGTCTGAGCTCCAGCGAATAATGTCGACCTTTTCGTTGTTCAGCTCGCGCACAATGTTCTTAACCCGCGAGCCACGCATGCCAACGCACGCGCCCACCGGATCCACTTTTTCATTCACGCTGGTGACGGCAATTTTTGTGCGGTAACCGGCTTCCCGCGCGATCCCGCGAATCTCCACCGTGCCGTCGGCGATTTCGCTCACTTCGAGCTCAAAGAGACGGCGCACGAAATTCGGATGGCTGCGCGAGACGATGATCTCCGGTCCGCGAATGCCGTTCTCCACCGCCACCACGTAAGCGCGGAGACGGTCCCCGATGTTGTAGTCCTCCACGACGACGCGCTCGCGCTGCGGCATGATCGCTTCAAACTTTCCCAGATCGAGGATGACATCGGAACGGTCGAAGCGCCGCACCGTGCCGCTGACGATCTCGCCCGCGCGGTCCTTGAACTCCTCGTAAATCATTTCCTTCTCGACCTGGCGAATCCGTTGCATCATCGCCTGCTTCGCCGTTTGGGCGGCGATCCGGCCGAAGTTTCGCGGCGTCACTTCCATCTCGACCGAGTCGCCGATATTCGCGTCGGCTTTGATCCTGCGAGCTTGCGCGACCGTCAGCTCGTCCTGCGGATTCGTGACGTTCTCGACCACGAGCAGATTGGCCAGCGCTTTGATCTCTCCGGTCTTCGGGTTAATATCGATGCGCAGATCGCGCGAGGCGCCGATACTTTTTTTCGACGCCGACAGAAGTGCGTTCGAAACCGCCTCGATCAGGATGTCGCGTTTGATTCCGCGCTCCCGCTCCAGGTAATCGAGCATGGCGATAAACTCGGCGTTCATAAAAAACATCTAGTCCGCAGACAAAAAAGAGTGGGACACCAGCTCCCACTCCCTCAAGCACGGACTAGGCTGAGAACCTAGATTTCGGAGCGCGAATCGTCAAGGACGTAATGCGCGAGTTTCGTTCGCATCGATAAGGCGGAGAAAATCTTGCAACGCGTCGCGGTGTCGCAAGACTCGACGCAATGTCCCGCCGGCTAGCCGTCGTCGTTGCCGTCTGGCTGACCTATCTCATCGGCCTCGGCGCTCCCGAGATCAAGGGCGAGGAAGGCCGCCGGATCCTGCCTGCCATCACCATGCTGGAAACCGGCAATTGGATCGTCCCGCAGATTGGCGGCGAACCTTACCTCCGCAAACCGCCGCTCGTAAACTGGCTGGTGGCCGCGTCCTTCAAGCTCTTCGGCGCGCGCAACGAAATGACCGCGCGCTTTCCCTCGGTGCTCTGCGTGCTGGCGGTCGCGCTAGCGTTTCTTACCGTCGCGCGAGGATCTCTCGGGGAAACTGGATCTCTCTGCGCAGCCCTGGCGTGGCTCTTGAATTTTGGGATCCTCGAGAAAGGCCGGCTGATTGAGATCGAGGCGCTTTATGTTTCACTCTTCGCGCTCGCCACGATCTGGTGGTTGAGCTGCCGTCAACAAAGGCGGTCCCCATGGCTAACATGGCTTGTTTCCTCCGTTTTCCTCGGTCTCGGGTTGCTGGCCAAAGGTCCGCTCCATCTCCTATTCTTTTACGCGATTGTGCTTGCCGTTCTCTGGCGCAACGGGGAACTCCGAGCTCTGTGGCACCCGGCGCATTTCGTTGGACTCGCGATCATGATTGGCCTCTTTGCCGCGTGGGCAATTCCATACTTACAAACGCTCAGCGGCGGCCACGTCAGCCGCGTCTGGACGCGCCAATTCTCTGGCAGACTGGCGGGCGAAGATTTTCAAACTGGCAGTTGGCTCCTGAACTTCCCGCGCAGCATCGCCTACTTCATGCCCTGGATTTTGCTTCTGCCTTTCATTCGACTGCACAAAATCTTGGAGGCCAGAGGGCGGCGTTTCGTTGAAGGCATCGCGCTTGGAGCAGCACTGCCGTTTCTAGTCGTCAACCTATTACCCGGCGCACTCCCGCGCTACGCAATGCCGGCGCTCGTTCCCGCCTGCTGGCTGATCGGTGCCGCCATTAACTTTGCCGCTTTCGACTGGCGATTACGGATAGGGAAACGGGGTTTTGCAGTCTCTGGCAGAGTCATCCGCGCGATTGTGGCAGTGATTGCGATCGGCGCGGCGGTCGGTTTTCCTCTCGCAAGCACAACGTTCCTGAGACACCGCGAAAAAATCCGCAACGTGGCGCGAGAGATCGATGCCGCGATTCCCGCCGACGCGCCGCTCTATGCTGTGCATCCCGATTACCAGCCCTTCCTCTTCTATCTCCGCGCGAAGGTAGTCTATATGAGCGCGATCGAGCATTTGCCGCCCGACGCGCGCTACATCCTGGTAAGCAGGAAGCTCGAATCCATTCTGGAAAGCAGTCCGCGATGGTTGCCACGGCATCCGTCTCCGATCGCCCGCGTGCGCGACTACCGCGGCGTTACCGTCACAGTCTTCCGCGCCCCGGAATGAATAAAAGCGCGGCAGTTTGACAATTTATAGCTGTTAGTTAGCGTGCTAACCATTCAGGATGCGCACTTCTCGAGTTGAACTGGAAAAACTAGGGCCGCTCCTGACCGAGACGGCGCGCGCTTGGCGGACGAAGCTCGATCAACGACTGAAGCCGATCGGTTTGAGTCAGGGAAAGTGGATGACGTTGATCCATCTGGCTCGCGGCGGGAATAAGCTGACGCAAAAAGAAATCGCCGCGCGGATGGGGATCGAGGAGCCGACGCTTGCCGGCTTGCTCGACCGTCTGCAAAACAATGGCTGGATCGAGCGGCGCGAATCGCGCGTGGATCGCCGGTGCAAGACGGTTCACCTGCAGCGGCGCTCGAAGGTGTTGCTCGACAGGATCTTCAACACCGCACACGAGCTCCGCCACGAATTGATCGCCGACATTCCGCCGCGGGAGTTACACATCTGCATGCAGGTTCTTACCCGAATTCGTGACAAAGCGGACGAACCAGCGGCGCAGACGTTAAAGGCGAACGGCGGCGCGAGCAGGAAACGATCTCTGCGATGGCAACGATGACACGTACAAATCTCGCTGCTCGGCGTGCAGCGGAACGGCTGGAACGGCGCTGGGGTCGGAAGCGTGTCTATGTGGTTGGCGCGATTATCCTGCTCTTGATCGCAGTTGTCTTGATCCGCGGCTGCGGTGGAAAACCAAAGCCGCCGCCACCGCCTCCCCCGCGTCCCGTTGCAGTTGCGCGGACTGTGGCGAAGGACGTGCCACTCTACCTTGACGAAATCGGCACGTGCGCAGCTTTCGAATCTGTTCAAATCCAGGCACAAGTCAGCGGCCAGATCATTGCTCGCCGCTTTCAGGATGGAGCTGAGGTGAAGAGAGGCGATCTGCTTTTTACGATTGATTCGCGGCCTTATCAGGCTGCGTTTGATCAGGCGAACGGCCAGCTTGCCCAGGCGCAATCACAGCTGGTCCTCGATCAGATTACCCTGAAACGGCAGCAGGAACTTCGGGCACGGAACGTGGTCGCACCGCAGGACCTCGACACCGCGCAGGGAACGGTGAACAACAGCCAGGCAAAAGTGAAAAGCGCGGAAGCCGCCGTCGCCGCGGCGCAGGTGAATCTTGATTACTGCAACATCCTTTCGCCGATCGATGGTCGCGCCGGTCTGCGGAACGTCGATACCGGGAACGTTGTGACCGGTGGCAATGGCGGAGGAGGCGGCGCGATCTTGCTCACGATTCAGCGCATCGATCCTATTTACACCGATTTCACCATCGCGGAGAACGATCTGGCGCAGGTGCGGCCGTATCTCAATGGAGCGCCGCTCAAGGTGCTAACTGCCGCGCCAAACGATCCGGCCGATCCGCGCGCGGGCCAGCTTTATTTTGTCGACAACTCCGTCCAGCCGGGCGCCGGCACAGTCAAAGCGCGTGCCTCGACACCCAATCCGGATCGAAAATTCTGGCCCGCTGAATTTGTGCGCGTGCGGTTGATTCTCGACACGCTCAAGGGTGCCGCGCTGGTGCCGACGCAGGCGGTGCAAATCAGCCAGCGCGGTCCATATGTATTTGTCGTAAAACCGGACAACACGGTCGATCTTCGGCCCGTGAAACCGGGCCAACAGCAGGACGGCGATCTCACGATTATCAAAGAAGGTCTGCGGCCGGGTGAAAACGTGGTCGTGACCGGTCAGATTGCGTTAACCCCCGGCGCGAAAGTTGCGCCGGAACCGTACAAAGCGATCCAGCCACCACCGACAAAGGGCTGACGTGAACGAACGACCTGATTCAGGTATGCAGTCCGACGGGCAGAACGGCGGCGAACCCAATGTCCCGCGCTCCGCGCCCAATCGCCAGCAGCCGGCGCAACCGGCCAAGCCTGAAGACACGCCCGGCGGCAAGCTGATTCAGGTGACCGGCTCAGGTCTTTCCGGACCATTCATCCGCCGGCCGGTCATGACGACGTTGCTCACGCTTTCCATCATAGTCGCGGGACTCGTCACCTACGGAAAACTTTCGGTCAACGATCTGCCGGCGGTCGATTACCCAGTCATCAATGTCACCTGCTCGTACCCCGGCGCCGATCCCACGACGATGGCGAACAACATCGCCACGCCGCTCGAGAAGCAATTCCTCCAAATTCCGGGGCTCGACATCATCACGAGCCAGAGCACGCAGGCGAACACGCAGCTCACTTTGCAGTTCGATCTCGGCAAGAGCATTACGGACGCTGCGACCGACGTGCAGGCTGCGATCCAGCGCGCGACAGGACGCCTGCCCGCGGATTTGCCGAGCCCGCCGACTTTCACAAAAACCAATCCGAACGATCAGCCGATTTACCTTCTTGGGTTGATTTCGGACACGCTCACCGATGGCGATCTCTATAAGTACGCCTCCACCGCGGTGCAGCAACGCATCGCGATTCTCCCCGGCGTTTCGCAAGTGCAGGTCTATGGCGTGCAAAGCGCGATTCGAATCAAGGCGAGTCCGGCGGCGCTCGCGGCGCGCGGGCTCACGATGGATGACCTCGCCAGCGCGATTAAATCTGGGACCGCCTACTCCGGCGCGGGTCAGTTCGATGGGCCGCACCGCACCTTCATCCTTCAGCCGAATGGCCAAATCGATGAAGCGGAGGGTTACCGCAATCTCATTGTCGCTCGGAACAAGGATGGATCGCCAGTTTTTCTGCGGGATATCGCCGACGTCCGTCAGAGCGTGCAGGATGAGCGGCTCTCCCGTTCTTTCTGGGTCCGGGGATTAAACGTTCCCGGCTCTGTTGTTGTTCTTGCCGTTTCGCGGCAGGCCGGAGCCAACGCCGTGGCGGTGGCCAATTCCGTCAAAGGGCTGTTTCCCGAACTGAATGCAACTTTGCCCGGGGCGATCAAACTCGTCCCGGTCTTTGATCGCTCGCTCAGCATCGTCCACTCCGTCAACGACGTCCAGGTGACGCTCTTCATCGCCTTCATCCTTGTCGTGATGGTGATCTACGCGTTCCTCGGTCGGGCGACGGACACGCTGATTCCGGTCGTGGCGTTGCCGCTCTCCCTGCTGCTCACCTTCGCGGTCATGTACGCGCTGGGCTACTCGATCAACAATCTTACCCTGATGGCGCTCACACTGGCCATCGGTTTTCTCGTCGACGACGCAATTGTCTTCCTCGAGAACGTTGTTCGCCGCGCGGAACATGGTGAGTCGATTGTGAAGGCGGCGTTCAATAGCGCGGGCGAGATCTCTTTCACGATTCTGTCGATGACGCTTTCGCTCGCGGCCGTATTCTTCCCGCTCGTCTTCCTGCCGGGTTTGCTTGGACGAATCTTCCGCGAATTTTCCGTCACAATCATTGTTGCGATTTTTGCCTCCGGCCTCATTTCCCTGACGCTGACGCCGTTAATGTGTGCGCGTCTTCTGGGCGAGCGAACCGCCGGTCATCAGCGCACTCGGATGGAGCGCTGGACTGGCGATTTCATTAAGCGTGTCATCGCAGCCTATAGCCGATACCTCGACGCATTCCTCGATCGCGCATGGCTTGCCCTGCCCATCCTTGGCGCCTGCCTCCTTGGGCTTTGGTTCTTCTTCACGCACCTGCCGTTCACGCTTCTGCCATCCGGGGACAGCGGATTCATCCGCGGAATTTTCATCGCCCAGGAAGGCGCTTCACCCGCGCAAATGCACGCCTACCAGCAGCAGGTGAACGAAAAGCTGCAGCAGGATCCGAACGTCGGGCAGTATTTTACGCTGGCCGGTTTCTCGAGCCGGACCGCTTCCTCGCAGGCGTTGGTGCTGGTGTTTCTCAAGCCGCAGAAAGAGCGGCCGGACATCGAGCATTGCATCCTGCAGCTTCAGAAATCGATCGGACAAATTCCTGGCATTACCGCGATTTTGCGTCCCAATCCGGTTCTGCAGATCAACGTCGGCGTGACGAACCAAAATCAAGGTCAATACGCCTACGCGCTTAGCGGCATCAACCCGGACGAGGTTTACAAAGCCTCGGAGGAGCTTCTGAAACAGCTCCGCGGATTCAGCGGTTTCGCGACCTTGCGCTCCGACTTCTATAACAGCACCCCGAATCTCACGATCGAGATCGATCGCGAGCGCGCTTCGACCTATGGCGTCTCGACGACTGCGATCGAGTCGCTCCTCCGCACCGCTTACTCGCAGAACTATGTCTATTTAATCAAGCAGCCGGACGATCAATATCAGGTCATCCTCGAAGTCGCCGATAACGAGCGCGCCCATCCCGACGATCTGGCCGAGCTTTATGTTCATAAAAATGCTGGAGGAACTACGGCTGGCAGCAACTCGTCTGGCGTGACATCCGGCAGCGCCAACGCCGGCTCTGGCGGAATCGCGACTACGACCGGAACGATGAACGATCTGATCCCGATTCGCGCCGTCACGCGGACAAAGGAGATTGTCGGTCCGCAAGCCGTGAACCACCTCAATCAATTCACGAGCGTGTCGCTCAACTTCAACCTCTTACCCGGCGTGGCGATCGGTGACGCGAAAACATTTATCGACAAGGCTTCCGGCGACGTGCGGAAACAATTCCCGAGCGTTCAGGGAACCTTCCAAGGCGAAGCCCAGGTCTTCGGGCAATTGCTCTCGTCCCTGCCGCTTCTCCTGATCGGCGCGTTGTTCGTCATGTATGTCATCCTTGGGATCCTCTACGAGAGTTACATTCATCCCATCACCGTGCTTTTTCCTGCGGTCGTGCCGGCGGTTGTCGGCGGGCTGGCCACACTCTGGCTCTTCGGTTCCACGCTTTCGCTCTACAGCATTATTGGCCTGTTCCTGCTGCTCGGAATTGTGAAGAAAAACGGCATTATGGTGGTGGACTTTGCCTTGCAGCGAATCGACGAAGGTCTGACGCTGCGCGAAGCCATTCACGAGGCGAGCGTGGAACGCTTTCGTCCGATCATGATGACCACGCTCTCGGCATTGATGGGCGCGCTCCCGCTGGCGTTCGGGTACGGTGCGGACGGGGCGTCACGGCGTCCGCTTGGGCTCGTCATCGTGGGCGGCCTCATCTTTTCGCAGATGATTACGCTTTTCGTAACCCCGGTAATTTATCTCTGGCTGGAGTGGTTCCAGGAACACGTACTGGATCGTGTTCCCTTCCTGCGAAGCGTGCATTCGCATGTCACGAGTGACGGCGCTCCCTCAATCGATGGCGCGATGCAGCCGGCGCCCGCGGGAGCTCGGTAAGAGCACGTTCAGAACACGGCCCGCACTGAAATGTCTTCTCGCGATACGACCGCGAGCTAGCCGCCGGTTAGCTTTCGCAACACACGTTTGACCACACTGCCGCCGCGCTTCGTGTCGCCTCGATCACCCTGGCCTTTCGGAACGGTTTTTTTGGCGGTGCGCTTTTTGTCGGCCGAGAGCGAGCGTCCGACGTTCACCTCGCTTTTGAATTCACCTTTTTTGTTTCGACGGACATAGCGCTTATCGCCTTTGTGCGGTTCGATGATCGTGCGCTTGCTGGTTTTCTTTGTGGCCATGCCTCCGATTCGGATTGGGCATCGCCTCCGGTCTCACGCACGAGAAGGGGTCTGCTAGCACCTTTCACTCACGGGGTGAAACCGCCGATCACAGTGGCGACCTGCCTTATCCTAAACCTTCTCGCAGGAGAAGGAGCCGACTCTCCGGCCAGCGAGGAAAAAGTCGCCTCTCCTGAAGCGAGCAAGAAACCACTCTCCTGTCGGGAGAGGAAGGTGAGGGAATCCAGGCCTCTATGAACGCTGTGGTCGCAGCGCGATTAGGCCGCCGACCGTCTCTTTTGTTTGACCAGCGTCGCAGTCGATTTCGACGACCCATTTCTTGCCGGTTGCCTTTTCCGGCTCCCGGCGCGCTGCAAACTTTCCTGTAAAACGGCGACCATATCGACAACGTTCGGGATAGCCCGAGCCGCCTGCGGCTTCGCTGCCGGAGCACGCTGGTTCACTTTGTCTTCAATCATCTTCATGACCGCGGCCTGATACTGATCCTTGTATTTCGTCGGATCCCATTCCGTTGTCATCGCTTCAATCAACGCGTTCGCCATCTGAAGTTCTTTCGCGGAAACCTCCTTGTCCCCGGCGCTATTCAGCGACTCCGGTTCGAGGACTTCGTGCGCGAAATGCATCAATTCGAGAATGAGAAACAGCCCATCCGGTTTGACCGCGGCCAGATATTCCCGCTTTTGAATCGCGACCTTGGCGACTCCGACTTTGCCGGCTTTGGTCAGCGCCCGGTGCAAAAGCGCGTAAGCCTTTTCGCCGCCTTTCTGAGGTTCGAGGAAATACGGCTTGTAAAAAAACTTCGGGTTGATCTGGGCCTGTTCCACAAAGTCGGTGATCTCGACCGAATGCGTGGATTCGATCTGCACCTTTTCGAAATCCTCCTCGCTGAGTGTCACCCACCGTCCCTTTTCGTACTCGTAACCTTTCACGATCTGATCGGACGGGACCTCCTTTTGGTCCGCATCGGCGACCTTTTTGTAACGGATCGGGCTCAGATCCGTTGCGCGAAGCTGCCTGAAACTGACCTTCTCTTCCCGCGTCGCGGGATAGACGGACACAGGAATGAAAACCAGCCCGAAGTTGATACTCCCTTTCCAGATCGATCTCATCGTAAGCAATAGTTCGGATTCGGCCGGTCCGGCGCGTGGGCGCCTGTAGCGCTGCAAGGTGCCGTAGAAACTGCGTTCCTTTCAAGCAAATCCTATGCACAGGATGGCGGCGTGGGCAAAAAAGGCCATCCCGCATCGACAGCAGAGGTGTCATCCTGAGCCGCAAACCGGCGCAGGACCTCATTTTGTCGTTGATGTTCAGGCAGCAAATAGAGCGCGTTTAGAAGCGCCCTCATTCATGCTGGGCACCGCGCGAATCCGGATAGCCCTGTCGATTGGTTATAGAATTCGTCGCGCAATGTGGCCGAGTCTCAAAAATTCGGCGCCCCTCTACCGATCTGCCCACCACATCAATGGAGACGGCACGCCCTCGTGCCGCATGCTTTTCTTGGCTCGGCAGCGAGCCCGGCTCCAAGGAAAACCAATGCATGATCTCTGAGCCAGGCTGGGCTGCCCGTGGTGACGAGATTCCAGACGACCCCGACGAAGGAACTCAGCTATCCGATCCGGGCCAGAAAACAAAAACGGCGGCAGCGATGTCTCTCGCTGCCGCCGTTCAAGGGGGATGGACTGTATTAAGGAGTCGGCGAAGGCGTTGCCGCTGGCTCGGTCGGTTCGATCCCAGTCGGCGAAGGACTTACGCCCGGCGAGCGATGAGGATTGTGTTTACCTTTTTCCCAACCGTAGTGATGTCCCGGCGGCGTCGCTGTCGGACTCACGCCCTGTTGAGCGCGACCCTGTTCTCCGCGGTGGCCGTGCTGTCCGCTTTGGCCGTGGTCTCCGGCCATGACGTAGGCGGAGAGAGAGAAAATTGCGACGCCCACGGTCATTCCTAACTTTAAACGAGTAGATAATTTCATTACGAGGCAAGGGAGCAGTTCTCCTGCCATATCCATAATTTCCATAATAGATTGGCAGGCTCTTCTCGATTGCGCAGGACCATGGCCAAGCCTCCCCATCTCAAGCCATCCACG
>JBDTYN010000146.1:0-17058 GCA_040005675.1 Chthoniobacterales bacterium | reverse complement strand
ATGATGGTCTGCGCGCCGTTCGCGAAATCGCCGAACTGCGCTTCCCAAAGGCAAACCATGTTCGGATAATCGAGCGAATATCCGTAGTCGAATCCGAGGACAGCGACCTCCGAAAGAAGGCTGTTGTAAATGCAGATGCGCGCCTGTTTCTCGGCGAGATGCAGCAGCGGAATGTGCGGCTTGCCTGTCTTCGCGTCGTAAAGCACGGCATGGCGATGGCTAAAGGTGCCGCGCCGGCTGTCCTGGCCAGAAAGCCGGACCGGGATTCCTTCCAAAAGAAGCGACCCAAATGCCAATGCTTCCCCAAATCCCCAGTCGTAAGGTCCGCCCGCTTCGAAAATCTGACGGCGCCGATCGAGCAGCATCCGTTTGATCTTTGGCAGAACGTTGAAATCTTCGGGGACGCGAGTCAGGCCTTCCACGATTTGACGGAGGGAGTCGCGGCTGATCGCCGTGGGTGGCGAATCGGTGGTGTATTTCGGTTGAAAAACGGCGGTGGATTCTTTGAACTTTGCCTTCTCGCCACCCTTCTCTTTCTGCAGCGCCGCGATTTCTTCGAGCGTCATTTCAAGCCGAAGCTCAAATTCCGTTTCAAGAGAAACCGCGTCGTCAGCGCTCAGCGTTCCGGCGCCGAGCAATTCTTTTTTGTAAAGCTGTGTCACGGAAGGGCGTTTTTCGATCTTCGCGTAAAGATCCGGCTGGGTGAATGAGGGCTCGTCGCCCTCGTTGTGCCCGTAGCGGCGGTAGCAATACATGTCGATCACCACGTCACGTCCGAACTCCTGACGGAAATCGAGCGCCAGCCCAGAGACAAACATGACGGCGAGTGGATCGTCGCCGTTCACGTGAAGGATCGGCACCTCGATCATCTTCGCGATGTCGGTGGCGTACATGGAAGAGCGGGCATCTTCAGGCAGGGTTGTGAAACCAATCTGGTTGTTCACGACGACGTGAATCGTCCCGCCGGTGCTGTAGCCCGGCAGCTGCGACATGTTGAGCGTTTCCGCCACCACGCCTTGCCCAGCGAATGCGGCGTCACCGTGGATAAGGAGGGGCAAAACCTTCTGGCGATGCTCGGTATCGCCACGGATGCGCTGGCGCGCGCGCGCTGTCCCTTCCACGATGGGATCGACGGTTTCGAGGTGGCTCGGGTTCGCAGCCAGACGAATCTCGATCTCCGCGCCGGAGGGAAGCTTGCGCACCGTGTGGTAGCCGAGGTGATACTTCACGTCGCCATCGCCTTCCACCAAGTCCGGCACGTAATTCTCGGTGAACTCGGTGAAGATTAGCTTGAGTGATTTCTGCAGGAAATTGGCCAGCACGTTCAGACGGCCGCGATGCGCCATCCCCATGCAAATTTCTTCGACGCCCGCCGACGGGCATTTATTGAGAATCGTGTCGAGAATGACCATGAGCGATTCCGCGCCCTGCAATGAAAAGCGCTTCTGTCCGACGTAGCGCGTGTGCAGAAAGGTTTCGAATTCTTCCGAAGCGAGCAGCGAGCGGAGCAGCGAAATTTGCACTTCACGCGGAGCGCCTTGCTTTAGCGGTCGCGACTCGAGCCGATGGAGCACCCAGTTGCGGATCCGGGTGTTTTGAATGTGCATGAATTCCGCGCCAATCGTGTCGGCGTAGATGCACACGAGCGCAGCAATCATCTCGCGGAGCGTCATTTTTTTGTCGTCCAGAAAGAACTTTGATGCGACCTGGAGATCGAGATCCTTTTCGCTGAATCCGAGTTCACGCAGCGAGAGCAATGGATTTTCCGACCGCTTGTCGGCCAGCGGGTCCAACTCTGCGATGGTGTGGCCGAGGATGCGATAGGCATAAACAAGCCCGTCGACCCGCGTCTGCAGCGAGCCCTCTCGCGTCGCGGCACTTTTCGCTTCGCTCGTTCCCGTGGGCGCCGCCCCGTTGCGGAGCTGAAGATCGCCGAGCTCGAAGCCCTCGAAAAACGCGGACCAACCGGAGTCCACCGCGTCTGGGTTTTCCTGCCAGCGGCGGTAATTCTCCTCTAGAAGATCAAGGTTCAGTCGAGTCGCAAATGAGGGCCGCATGCTTTGTTCAATCTGCAAACATTACGAGTCCCGGCAAGTTGACACTGCCAACCCAGCCCGGTTACTTGCACCGCAATGAGCGACCGCCGTCTCGCGATATTGCGATGCTTAACCGCCCTTGCAGCGTTGCTCACCCTCCCCCTGGCGCCAGGCGCACTGGGGCAAGCTGATCCCGCGTCCGAGCCGGCGGTGCTGGCGGTGGCAAAGGCGCTGCCGGCCGTGGTAAATATCAACACAGAACGCGTGGTGAAGCGCCAGGTGCGCGATCCGTATGAAGACTTCGCGGCGCAATTTTTTGGCGGCAGCTACCGGAGCCGTCCCCGTGAGATCAGGCAGACGCTACAGAGTCTGGGCTCGGGATTCATCGTCGATCCAACAGGCTACATCGTCACGAACGAACATGTCGTGGCCCGCGCGGCCGATCTGAAGATTGAGGTGACGATGAACGATGGCAAAACCTACAGCGCGCACTATGTCACGGGTGACCCAAAGAAGGATCTGGCCTTCATTAAGATCGATGCCAAAGCGGCTTTCCCGTTCATTACGCTCGACAACATCTCGCCAAACCTACTCGGGCAAACTGTCATCGTCCTCGGGAACGCGCTCGGTTACGGAAGCTCCATCAGCCGCGGTGTTCTTAGCGGCATGAAGCGCGATATCACGATCGAGGACATCGAATACAAGGATTTGCTCCAGACCGATGCCGCGATTAATCCCGGGAATAGCGGCGGTCCGGTGATCGATCTGTCGGCTCGGCTGGTGGGAATCAGTTCCGCGAAAATGGCGTTCACCCCCCAGGGTGTGCCGACGCAGGGACTCGGTTTTGCCATTCCGGCGGAGACGGTCCGCAACAGCGTCGCCGAGTTCAGAAAAATCGCGCAGAACCAACCGGCACCGAAAGCCGATGCTTCCCCGAGCAGTCCGCAGCAGTCGAACGCCGAGCGGTTTTTCGGGATGCAATTGCAAGATCTCACGCCGGACCTGACGGACGCGCTCGGCTTCGTTCCCGGGCGAGGCGTTCTTGTCACGGCGATCGAACCCGACAGTCCCGCGGATCGCGCGGGAATCGAACGCGGCCTGGTGGTTTACCGGATCGGGCACCGCGACGTGAGCTCAGTGAAGCAGGTCGAGACCTATCTTGCTCGCGCGAGCAGTGGAACCGACGTCACGTTCACCCTCGGGATCGCTCGCGCCGGCGGGCAGGATCAACGCATCGCCACCGTAACGCTGAGGGCACGTTGAAAGATTTTTCTCGCAACACAAACGAGGTTCGGTTGTCTCA
This sequence comes from Chthoniobacterales bacterium, assembly GCA_040005675.1. GTDB lineage: Bacteria > Verrucomicrobiota > Verrucomicrobiia > Chthoniobacterales > UBA10450 > JACCXL01. Next base: position 13,719 of record JBDTYN010000146.1, on the reverse strand, counting down.
GAGTTACGGAAATGATTAAGGTCGAGAATCTCACGAAGCGTTTCGCCGGGCAGACGGCCATCAACGACCTGAACTTCGAGGTCGGTAAAGGGGAGATCATGGGATTTCTCGGACCAAACGGCGCCGGGAAGAGCACGACGATGCGGATTCTCTCGAGCTTTATGCCTCCGACCTCGGGACGGGCATCGATTGCCGGTTTCGACATTTTTGAGCAGTCGCTCCAGGCGCGCTCGCACCTTGGCTACATGCCCGAAAACGTGCCGCTTTATAATGAGATGCGGGTGAATGAATATCTCAATTACCGGGCTGCGCTCAAAGCCGTGCCGCATCGGCGGATCGCGGAACGCGTGGGGGATGTTAAGGAGCTTTGTGGTTTGCAGGAAGTCGGCAAAAAGATCATTGGCACGCTTTCAAAAGGTTACAGGCAGCGGGTCGGTCTGGCCGACGCCCTCGTGCACGAACCGGATCTTTTAATTCTGGATGAGCCGACGAGTGGACTCGATCCGAACCAAATTCGTCAGGTGCGCGACCTGATCAAAAACCTCGGCAAACAGCACACGATTCTTCTTTCGACACACATCCTGCCGGAGGTGGAAATGACCTGCAGCCGAGTCATCATCATCAACCGCGGACGCATTGAAGCGTGCGACACACCAGAAAACTTGTTGGGCCAGATACGCAAGGCAGGGGGCGTGACGCTCGAAGCCAAGGTTGGCGGCGATAATGGCGCCGAAGAGCTGAAGAAGGTTCGCGGCGTGCGTGACGTGACTGAGACGGAGGACGGTGAGTGGAAGGTGTTCACCTTGCGCGTCGAGGCTGAAGCCGATGTGCGCGAAGAGGTGTATCGGCTCGCCACGACACGCCGTTGGACATTGCGTGAACTATCTCAGCGGCGGGCCACGCTCGAAGATGTATTCGTGGAGATCACGCATCCGGACGAGGCATGAGCGAATGGGAAAGGGCGCGATCAAAACACGCTGTCATCCTGAGCGGAGCGAAGGACCTCTCACAGGGCCCGAGGAGAGGGTCGGGATTGTTGGTGTAACGAAGTACTCTGCGCGAGGTCCTTCGCCTTCTGCACGGCTCAGGATGACAACGCACAACACGCGCGGACGTATCCGAATTGCGATCACCCATGCGTAAGTTTTTCATTCTACTCTCACGGGAAGTACGGAGCTATTTCTACTCCCCCATCGCCTACGTTGTGCTCGTGTTTTTCCTGCTCGTGAGCGGCGTGGATTTTTACTTCCAGATATCTTTCATGAACCAGCGCGCGGCGCCTTACTCGGTCCAGGAAGCTTTTTTTAATTCCGTCTTCTTCTGGTTCGCTTTCGTGCTGATTTTTCCGCTCATCACGATGCGTCTGTTCGCCGAGGAATTTAAGCTCGGCACGATTGAGCCGCTTATGACCGCACCGGTGCGGGATTGGCAGGTGGTGTTGTCAAAATTTTTCGGCGCTCTCGTCTTCTACATTATCCTTTGGATCCCGACCCTTCTGTTTTTCGCAATTTTTCAGGCGATCACACACCAACCGGCGGCGAATTCGTCCGGCGCCTACCTTGGCTCGTACCTGATGCTGCTGCTGCTCGGCATGTTTTACCTCTCGATTGGGTGTCTCGCCTCGGTGCTGACAAAAAATCAGATCGTCGCGGCGATCATTTCCTTCTGCGTGATTACGCTTTTATTTTTTCTCGGGCTCGTCTCATTCATCCTGCTCGACGTCAGTTCGACGACACGACAACTGCTCGGATATTTCTCTGCCATCGAACAAATGGGCACGCTCTCGCGTGGAATGATCGATACGCGCCCCATGGTCCTTTATCTCAGTATGACGATCGTAGTGCTCGCGCTCACGCACCAGGCGTTTCAATCGCGCAAGTGGAGGTTATGACGATGGCGGACGAAGCGACCAGGGTTGCGCCCAAAAAAATACGCCGCTTTCAGATTGGCCTGAATGTCCTGCTGCAGGTCGGATTGATTCTGCTCCTCGCGGCCATGGTGAACTACTTCGGTTTCGCGCATTACCGGCGATGGGATTTGTCGCGCGACAAGAAATATGCGCTCTCGGATAAAACACAGCGCTTCCTGAAAAGCGTGAAAGGCAAATTACGGATCACCGTTTTCTTTTCTCCAAACAATCCGATTAACCAGGATGTGCAAAGCCTCCTGACCGAATATCAGTACGCCGCCCGGGGCAAAATCGATCTGGAGAACATTGATCCTGAGCGCAGTCTCTCGCGCGCGAAGGAGGTCTTTGACAAATACAAAGTCGTGACCAACGAAGATCTGCTGATCGTCGACTACCAGGGCCGTAACAAAACGGTCAAGGCGTCCGAGATGGCTGAGGTCGACCAGGGAAATCAAATGTTTGGCGAGGGTCCAAAAATCGCCGCTTTCAAAGGCGAACAGGCGATTACGGGCACGATGATCGACCTTGTGGAAGGGAAGAAAAATGTCCTTGGCTACGTGCTCGGGCATAAAGAGCCGCCGCTCAGCGAGAACAGCCCCGTTTCAGTGCTGAAGACATTTATCGAGAACGATAATGTGCAGTTTCGCGAGTTAAACTTGTTCGAAGTGGACGCGATCCCGCCCGAGGTAAAAGCGATCTTGATCGATGGCCCGCAATACGATTTCTCCGAGCGCGAAATGAAGATGCTGCGCGGCTTCTGGGAAAAGCAGGGACGCATTTTGCTGCTGCTCGATCCCACCGCCAGGACTCCGAGGCTGACTGCGTTCCTCAATGAAATGGGTCTGCACCTCAACGACGATCGGTTGATGGCCATGGTTCGTACGGGCATCGAGGAAGTCGGCCTGGTTCGCGATGTGCAGGCGCGATTTCTACCGGAAAATCCAGTGACCGCGCGGCTGGCGGATGTGCGCGCTCTGTTTCCGGGCGGCGCGTCGACGATAACACTGGAAGCGGATCGTGTGCGGGCGGCGAACATCCGCCTCCAGCCGTTAGCCCAGGCGGAGAAAGGATATTGGGCGGAGAAGGATTACAACTCCGGCGACCAGGCGAAGTGGCAGGCGGATGCCGCTGCCAATCAGGGAGCAGTCCACACGATCGCGGCATCGATCGAAAAAGGCGCGAGTGGCGATGATCGGGTGCAGGTCAGTTCCGCGCGCATGGTCGTTGTCAGCACGGCGACCTTTGTGCAGGATAATGCGCTGAAGGCGGGTCAGCAGGCGCTCGATTTTGTCTCCGGCAGCGTCAATTGGCTTCTTAGTCGGGAACAGCTCATCGGCATCGCCCCGAAAGTGCCAAAGACACTTACGTTTAGTCTGGATGATAATTCTTTGCGAAACCTGCGCTGGCTAATCCTCGTCATTTTGCCTCTCATCCCGGCAATGATCGGCTTCACGGTTTGGTGGCAACGGCGCGCCTGACGCGAAGCGATGAAAACCAGGACAACGCTCGCTCTCCTTGCCATCGTTCTGACGGCGGGCGCCTACATAAAGTTCTACGATAGCCGACGGCCGAATACCGAAGAAGCGAAACGCCAGGCCGGCAACGTCGTCAATTTCGATCGGGCGAATATTGACGGCATAACCATCCAGAACGGCGATGAGCGAACCGAATTGCGCCGCGTGGAGAAGAAGTGGCGCATTGAAGCTCCCTTCAAAGACCGCGCCGATAGCGCCGCGATCGAAACATTGCTCGCGGACCTTGATGGCTGGCAGAGAGAAAGCACGATCCCTGCGAAAGAGATCGAGGCGAACAAGGATCAGCTGACGGAGTACGGTCTGTCGAAAGCCAAGTTGCGCCTCAAGTTGATCGGCAAGGATGCGCCGTCTGAAATTCTCTTCGGCAAGGATGCGGCCCTCGAAGGCAAGATGTATGTGCGTCTCGAGAACTCGAAGGAGGTCGTGATTTCACCGCAGTCGGTGCGAAACGAAATCACGCGCAAGGCCGAGGAATTTCGAGACAGGAAGTTGACCGACACGACAACGACACAGGTCGCGCGCGTCGTGTTAAAAACGCCCGCGGGTGAGATGGAGCTGCAGAAGGATGGCGAGCATTGGGCAATCGTGAAGCCGCTGCGCGCGCGCGCCGATGATCAAAAGGTCGGCGATCTGCTCGCGCAGGTCACAACAGCGCGAATTCAGCAGTTTGTCGCTGAGGATCGAGGCGATCTGCGCGCCTACGGTTTGGCTGAACCACGCGGAACGATCACGCTTTTTTCGCCCGAAGCAAAGGAGGGTGAGGTACTCCAAATCGGCACGGTTCCGGAGAAGGAAAAGGAGCAAGTTTACGTGCGTTTCGCAGCGCGCGGCTCGGTCTACACGCTGCCGAAAAAAATTGAAGAACTCCTCAACACCAAACCGGCCGACTTGCGTGACCGGTATCTGATTCGCGTCGATACGAAAAATCTCGACCGCATGACGATTGACGCGCCCGGCAGGAACAAAACGGTGCTGGCGCGAAAGAACGAAAGTTGGACGATTGCGAATCGAAATAATCAGCCGGCAAACGGCGCTGAAGTGAACCGGCTGCTGGACACGCTGAAGGACGGACAGGTTACCAATTTCGTAGCTGATGTCGCCTCCGAACTCCCGAAGTATGGCCTCGATAAACCGCAGCTACAGATCGTGTTTAGTTCGTTTGCTTCCGAAAACACCGCGGAGAGCGCTGCCGGCGAGCACCCATTCGCTACGCTCGCCTTTGGCCGCACGGAAGGAGAGAACGTTTACGCGCGGTTGAACGAGGAATCTTTCGTCGTCGCGGTGCGGCGCGCGCTCCTTGAGCAAATCTTCGCGGATCCTACGCAGTGGCAGGAACTCGCGATTTTTAAATTCAAGCCAGAGCAGGTGCATCGTTTCATCCTTGTGACCGATCGCGAACGGACACTCGTGCGCGACGCTAACAACACCTGGGGATGGCTGAAAGGCAATGAGCCAATCAATCAGGTCAACGTACAGTCGCTGCTCAACACACTGACATCATTGCGGGCCGTGCGATGGGCGGAAACTGCTCCGCCGCAAAATTCTGGACTCGAGAAACCGCAGCTTAGCCTGGTGTTCACGACATCTCCCGACGACAAGGCGTCGCACAAGCTCATCGTGGGAGGTCAGGCAGACGACGGAATGTGGTTTGCGCGGACTGACGAACGCGAAGGCGTGTTCGTTATCAGCAATCCGGATTTCAACGCTTTGCGACTGCCGCTTGTTACCTCACAGCCACCGCCGCAAGCAGCCGCGAAGTCTCCGCCGGCGGCTGCGACACCTTTCGCCGCTGCATCGCCGCGCTAGAGGGAATCCGGCTTCTGTGCGGTGTAAATTGTCGCAATCCCGCCGGAGTTCGGCCGGGCCGCGACGCTGACGAACCCGCTCTCCTCGATCAAACGCACCATTGCGGCGCCGCTCGGAAAACGCTCAATTGTTGCGCCAAGATAATCGTACGCATCCCGCTGACCCGTTACAAACGAGGCGAGCCGCGGAAGACAGCGGTGCAGATAAAAGCGATAAGCCTCCCGGAGCCACCGGTCGGGCATCGAGAAATCGAGAACAAGCAGGTGCCCGGTTCGCTCAACCACGCGGTGCATTTCGCGAAGCGCGCGGCCCCAATCCGACATGTTCCGTAGACCGAACGCCACCGTCACGCAATCGAACACACTCTCTTGAAAAGGAAGCTGCAGCGCGTCTGCCAGCACCGTATTGCGCACGCCTTTGCGTTGAGCGAGGTCCAGCATGGCGGGTGAAAAATCCGCGGCAGTGATCGCCGCATTCGGCAGCGCGCGGCGAAGTGCCAGGGCAAGATCCCCGCTGCCGGTGGCTAGATCCAGAATCCTTGCGGGTTGCCAGCGCGCCACGATTCGACTCGCGCGCGCCCTCCACAAAAAATCGGCGCCGCCACTCAGTAGATGATTCGCCAGATCGTAGCGACGCGCGATCCGATCGAACATCGCACGCACCGCCACGGGATCGCGTCCCACGAGGTCAGGCGAAGTCGCGTTCCGGCGTGTATCTGGCACTCAACCTCTTTCCGACAGGGTCAGCAGACGAACTTCCGCAGATTACGTCTGCTCACGAGAGGAGTCGAACCTCCACGGGTTTCCCCATACGGTCCTGAGCCGTACGCGTCTGCCATTCCGCCACGTGAGCATCTGGACGAAAGCCGGCTGCTAAATTGCCCGCGGCGCGCGAGCGCGCAAGGGCAAAGGCCAGCACTAGCACGTTCAGGCGCGCCGCTTTTTGCGCGCGCGCTCCTCGAGCTGATTCGCCTTGCGCGCTTTGCCTAACGAGCGCAACAAATCCGCATAGTTGGCGGCGACGATCTCGTAATCTTCCGGCGGCGTTTCGCTCGCCTCCTCCCAACTTTGGAGCGAGGCGCGATAAAGCTCCGCGGCCTTGGCATAATCCCCCCGCGAGTGGTAGACGACAGCAAGATTGCATTTGGATTGCGCGATGTCCGGATGCGTCGGTGGATGAATTTTTTCGCGAATCGCGAGCGCCCGCAGGTGCGTCTGCTCCGCCTCGGCGAAGCGTCGCTCATTGGTGTAGAAGACCGCAAGATTGTTCAAAACCGACGCAACATCGACATGCTCGGAGCCCAGCTGTCTTTCGTAAATCTGCAGGGCATGCAGGTAATACGGTTCCGCAGCCTTTTGCCGTCCGGTTTTCCGATAAATTAGCGCGACGTTGTTCAGCATCGTGCCGAGATCGGAATAGGGAAGATCGGTGAGCTGCGTTCCCGCCTGGATCGCTTTTTCGTAGTAAACTACGGCACGATCCGCCTCACCAAGGTTGTCGTGCAAAAAGGCGAGTCGGCGCGCCGAACGAAAGAGCGTACTGTAGTCCGTCGGCGCCGCTATCTCCAGCAGTTCGTGCGCCTCGGCCAGATACGGTCTGGCTCCCTCACGATCACGGTCTTGATCGTGCAGTTGTCCGAGCTTCTGCAGACTCAGTGCGTAGGCCTTGTTATCTCCAGGAAAGGCACGGCGCGTCAGATCGACAACGGTTTGGCCAACGCGAATCGCTTCCCGTAATTGCCCGCTGGCCCGCAACGTGTCGAGTTTGTCATTCAGGATGCGCCAGAGGTTCTCATCTCCTTTGCCGGGCATTTACCAGCCTTCGCTCAATTGACTGACCAGTTGTATGGCCAGCTGCTCGGCAGCGAGCGGAAGCGCCTGCCGTTCGTCCGTGGTCACATCGCTTCCGACGAAAAAACTCGTCGCGCCTGCAACCTCCCTCGGCCCGGCAAGCGTCTGCCCGGCCCGACCGACTAGCGTATACCTGACACGCATAGTGAGGGTAAATTCGGTTGTCGCCAGAACGTTGCCGCGCACGGAACGCGAAGGCAGCCGATAGATGCGCAAGATCTCACCTTTCAGGGTGGCGTCCGCCTTGTCCTCGTCCGTGATGCGGTAGGTGCCGTCCTGCTGGAGTTGCTTGATGACCGTGCCGGTGACCAGCACTTCCATGCGTGGAAGTAGCGTGACGTTCTTGAAAGTGGGCACCGAAACCGACCGAACATTCCGGAGGTAGACCGGTTTTGCGGGCCCAATGTGATAACCAAGGCAGCCGTTAAAGAGAACGGCAACCAGGAGCGCGGCAAGCGAGCTTCTCAAAACTACGGCGACGCCGTCGGCGAAGCGTCAGGCGTGACGGAAGGCTCCGGCGTGGGCGAACTCGGAGGAGTCGCCGGGACATCTGGAGCAGTAGTCGTATCGGGCAGAAGTGAGGCCGGCGGCGGGAGCGAGAGATCTGACTCCGGCGGCGGCAAAGGGGCTATGTCAGTCGGTGAGACACCACGCATGCTCGGTGCGCCATTCCGCGTTCCGCTGTCCACGTTGGCGGTCGTTTGATTCGTCTTCTTCGCGGGACCGGTGACGAACGCGGGTTTCAGCGCGGCATCGCCGACTTTTGCGCGCAGTTCATCCACCCGTCTTTTCGCGCGATCGCCCTCAGGCGAACCTGGTTGTTGACGAATCACGTCATTATAATAAATGGCGGCAGCGCGGTAATTTTTCTGCTTATCGTAGAAGCGGGCGATGTTATACGAGCCGCTTGTTTCCTTGTGCTCGAGCCTGTTTAGATTTTCGTGCGCCTGTGCGGATTTTTCGTTTTTGGGGTAGCGGAAAAGGAAATCCTCAAAGCCTGTCTTCGCATTCGCGACCGCGTTCGGATCGGCTGTGCCCGCGCGCGCAGCGGAAAACCACAAATACCCGATTTGATACTGCGCGTCGGCTGCGATCGGGTCATTCGGGAACTTGTCTACTACTGCCTGATAGGCGGCGACGGCGGCGTCGTTCTGGCCCTGCTTTTCGCGCGCGAGGCCAATGTCGAACTGCGCCCGTGCGGTGTACCTGCCATACGGCGCCGTGCGGACGACGGCCGCGAAAATTTCTACCGCAACTTCCAGCGCGTTGCCGATGCGGAGCCCAAGAATTTTTCGCTTCTTGCCGTTTAGATACGTCTCCCCGATCCGAAATTGGCCTTCAATCGCTTCGTTGAAGTGCGGGCTCTGCGGATAGGTCTGAACGACATATCGGTAGTCCGCCGCGGCCTTAATGAGGCCGCCAGTCTTCTCTTCCAGCTCAGCGACCCGAAATGCCGCGCCCGCTGCGAGCGTGTCGCGCGGATAAGCCCGCACCAGTTTGCGCAGGGCTTTCATTGCCCGCCCGGGATTGCCATTTTTCTCCGCTTCGTCGGCTATGGCATACAGCTGCTGCGCATTACCATTCACCTCCTCTTCGCCAGGCACCTGAATTTTCATCTTTTCCCCCGGGCGAAAAACTACGGAGGCAGAACTCGACCGTCCGAGCATCAGACCCGGCGCGACTGCCAAAATAATGAGCAATCTCGGATGTTTCATCGAGTGCGGCAGAGTAGTTTTCCTAAGCTGCTCCGTCAAGCTGGGCCCGCACGCGTCTCGGAGTTCTTCCCCGCACGCGGCATGGGATATGGAATCTGCGCCAGTCGGGTCTAAGGGGAGCGGGTAGCCTGGCGCTGGAGTGCGCGACAGACAAAAGTTGTGCCACGAAAGGCGGAGCGTAACGAATGAACGCCCAACATGCATCTTCCAAGAGCCTTCCGTTCGAATAATCTGCGGCAGCCATTTGAATCTGAACGATCAACAGAAGATCCGCCTGGGCACCTGCGGCTGGACATTCGATGAATGGCGCGGCCCCTTTTTCCCGCCGGAGCTGCCAACCGCGCGCTGGATTGATTTCTACTCGCATTATTTCCCGGCGGTAGAGGTTGACTCCACCTTTTACAGCGCGCCGAACGAGCAGACTATCCGCCGCTGGAACGAGTCCACTCCTTCGGGGTTCCGTTTTGCGTGCAAATTGCCGCGCGCAATCACGCACGCGTGCCGGCTGCGCGATTGCTCGGCTGAGCTGACTGCCTTCCTCCGTTCAATTGAACCGCTCGGGTCGAAGCTTCACGTAATTTTGGTTCAGCTCCCGCCCTCCTTTACCGCGAAAGATGGCAAGTCAATCCTGCGCGGCTTTCTTGAGCAGCTGCCGCGCGATCTCCGATTCGCGATCGAGTTCCGTCACCCCGGCTGGCATCGGCCGCAAGTCATCAATTTGCTCGAGAAGCACCGCGTCTGCTGGGTCTGGTCCGACATCAGCCCGTTGGACGAACGGAACCTCGCGCCTTTCGAATTCCTGCCGCGCACAGCGGATTTTCTCTACGTTCGTTTGCTCGGCGACTACGCCACGAAATACGACCGGAGCGGCCAACGGATGCATCGCTACGGCAAGCTTCTCTGGAAACGCGAGGCCGCGCTCGACAGCTGGGGGATCAAAATCGAACGGCAGCTCGACGATGTGCGGAGCGTCTGGGGCTTCGTAAATAATCACTTCGAAGGCTTCGCACCGGAGACCTGCCAGCGGCTCGCGCAGCGTCTGGGTTTCGAGTTGCCGTTGCCCTCGGAAATCGAGCAATCGGCGGCGGAACGCGGGCAACTGGAATTATTCGAGCCGAACGCGGCCGAGCCGGCGCCGGACGAAACCTAACGAATCGCAGCGCTCCCGAAATAAGGCTGCAGAATTTCCGGTAGCCGGATCGCACCGTCCGGTTCCTGCCCGCTTTCGATGAGCGCGGCGAAGAGACGCGGCAGCGCCAGCCCTGATCCGTTCAAGGTGTGGCAGAAGCGATTTTTCCCATCGGAACTTTTGTAACGCAGATTCATCCGGCGCGCCTGAAAATCTTCAAAATTGGAGCAGCTCGACACTTCAAGATAAGCATTCTGCCCCGGTGACCAGACTTCGATATCGTACGTTTTCGCCGAGCCAAATCCAAGATCGCCAGTGCAAAGTTCCACGATCCGGTAATGCAAGCCGAGCAACTGGAGCACGCGCTCCGCATCGGCAGTAAGCGCCTCGTGTTCCGCATACGAAGAGTCGGGGGCGGTAATCCTGACCAGCTCCACCTTATCGAACTGATGAACGCGAATAATGCCCCGCGTCTCGCGTCCTGCCGATCCGGCTTCCCGCCGAAAACAAGGCGTATAAGCGACGAATTTTTTCGGCAAATCCGAGAGGGAGAGGATTTCCTCTCGATGGAGGTTCGTCACCGGCACTTCCGCCGTGGGGACGAGAAAGAGCTGATTTTCTTCGAGCCCGTACATGTCAGCCTCCAATTTCGGCAGTTGCGTGGTCCCGATCATGCACTCGCGTCGCACGAGAAACGGCGGACTGATCTCCAGATAGCCGTGATCGCGGGTGTGCAGCTCGAGGAGGAAGTTGATTAGAGCGCGCTCGAGCCGCGCGCCCGCGCCAGTGAAGCAGATGAAGCCGCTCCCGCTGAGTTTTGCCGCTCGCTCCAAGTCGAACAGTTTTAGCTTCGCGCCAAGAGTTGCGTGATCGAGGATGGTGCCGCTCAGCTTCGGTTTCTCCCCCCAGCTTCGAACCACGGGATTGTCGCTTGCATCTTTGCCGAGCGGAGCGTTCGCGTGCGGTAAATTCGGGATCTGCAAGAGCAGAGACGTCTGCGTCCGCTCAAACTCTGTCGCGCGTCCGGTTAGCGCGCTGATCTGCTCCCCTATCTGTCGCACCTCCTCTTCCAGCTCTGCGGACACTTCGCCCCGCCCACGCCTGCCACCGATCTCCTTGCTCAGGCGTTTCCGATCGGCATTCAAATGCTGTAACGCCGTCTCCGTCCTTCGGCGTTCGGCGTCGATTCGGAGTAACTCGTCAATTTTAGCGTCTTCGCCTGCGCCGCGCGTGGCAACCCGACTGCGGACGAAGTCAGGTTGTTCGCGGATCAGGCGGATATCGAGCATTCGATGCAGATATCAGCGGGACGCAAGAACTGCAACGTTCGCGCATTCCAAGGCTCGCGCGAGGATGGGGGTAGAACGCCGCGTCGCAACCCTTAAGCCCCTAAAACCGGCAGTAGTATGCTTACCGCTACCCGAAAACGCCGTGACTTTACCGACGCCGCCCCGATAATTCCGGCGTGGAAAGGTTTCACCTTCTTGGGATCGCGCTCGGTCTGGCATGCCTCGCAGGCGTCAATCTCTATCTCACGGTTTTCGCGACCGGCCTCGCGATCAATCAGCACTGGATCACTCTTTCGCCCACTTATCAGTCGCTCGAAGTTCTCGGCCAGCCGCTGATTATCTCGATTGCCGGTGTGCTCTATTTTCTTGAGTTTTTTGCCGACAAGATCCCGTGGGTCGACTCCGCGTGGGACGCCGTGCATACGATAATTCGGCCGATCGGCGGCGCGCTGCTTGCGCTGCAGGTCCTTGGTCATTCCAGCGCGACGTTTGACGTCCTCGTGGTGCTGCTGGCAGGCACGACGAGTCTCATGACTCACACCGCGAAAGCTTCATCGCGTCTGCTCGCGAACGCTTCCCCCGAGCCCTTCTCCAATATCGGACTTAGCTTGGCCGAAGATGCGGCCGTGGTCGGCGGGCTCGCCTTGCTTCATTTCAACCCGGTGATCGCGCTGGGAGTTTTCGCCCTCGCGCTCGCGAGCTTTATCTACTTCCTGCCGAAAGTGCTGCGCGCGATGAAGGCCAGACTCTGGCTTATTTTCAAAAAATTGAATCTACCGGCGAATCTCGCTCCCGCCGAGACATTGCCGATTTCCCTGCCTTCACGTTTCGCTGATGCGTTCAACCGGCAGAATACGCTGAACGAGACCATTGCCTGGGCGGTACCGTGCCTGAGCGGAGGCGGTCGTCGGATTCCCGCCAACATTTCCGGGGCGCTCGTGGCGACGAACGAAGAGCCGTGCAAGCTCGTCTTCGTGGCACGGAAAAGCGGACGCCCTTTTTCACAGCCGATCGATCTCGACAACCTCACGGTTTCGCGGCAGCCAAAGTTTCTCTCGGACAATCTTTCGCTGGTTCCGCTTTCCGGCCGTGGTGCGAAATACCTTTTCGTCTTTGCGCGCTCGGACGGAATGATGGTCGAACAGATCGCTGAATATCTTCGTGCCAGATTGGAAGCCCCGCTGCCCCCCGCTGTCCCGGTCGAAGAGCCGACCACGCACGTTTGATCCGACTGGCGGTTCCAGGTCATGCCGGATGCGAATCGCTATGCGCAACTGCGCGCAAGGACCCGCGTGCGCGAGCGGGTTCTCTTTGCGACGAAGCCGCTAAACGAGCTGGAACTTCAGGCGCGCTGGTTCGCCGGGGAGTTCGGAAGGCGCTTTCGATCGACCGTGGGAGATGAAATCGAGGTTGTGCAATGCGGAACCTGGAACCGCGAAGCCGGACCGGATTTCAGCGATGCTGCCATCCGGATCAACGACGGCGACCCGGTCCGCGGCAGCATCGAATTCGATCTGACGAACCGCAGCTGGGAAACACACGGGCACGGAACCAACGAGGCTTTCGATGACACCATCCTGCATGTTTTCGTGGAGGTCGGCGCGCGCACATTTTTCACGCAGACGAAATCGAATCGTAACGTTCCGCAGGTTCGGGTAGATCCTGCCGCGGTCGGGGATGCCTTCTCGAGCGTCGTGCCGCTCGCGAAACCGGGACGGTGCCAGGCGCCGCTCGAGGACCAGCCGGAAGAACGCGTCGCGTCAATTCTGCAAGCCGCCGCGCAATTTCGGCTCCAACGCAAAGCAGCGCGGCTCGGCCGGCTCGTGGAGAGTCATGGGCGCGATGCCGCGCTTTTTCAGGAAGTCGCGGCGGCGCTTGGTTACAAGCAGAACAAGCTGCCGTTTACCTTGCTCGCGCAACGCGTCCCGCTCGAGATCCTCCGCAACTCTCCCGGCGAAAGGGAAGCGCTACTCTTCGGCACGGCCGGATTTCTGGAAACACCCGACCTCGCGGTTTACGAAAGCGACACGCGCGCTTACGTCCGGGAGCTGTGGGAGCGATGGTGGCCGCATCGCGACGAGATGCAGCGGCTGATCCTTCCACAGAAAATTTGGAAACTGGGCGGCGTTCGTCCGTTGAACCATCCACAGCGGCGGGTAGCAGCGCTGGCTGTGCTCGCCGGAAATTGGACGCAGTTTTTGAAGTCGTCAGGGAGCGATGCGCGTCACGCCCTGCGTGATTTCTACGCCGGCCTGAGCCATCCATTCTGGGATTTCCACTACACCTTGCTCTCCGAAGCCTCTGCGAAACCGATGGCGCTGGTCGGCGCCTCCCGCGTGGCCGATATTCTCGCGAACCTGATTTTCCCGTTGGCTGCGAGCGAGGGACGAGACGTCTGGGGCAAATACCTTCAGCTTCCCGCGCCGCTCTCCAATCGCCGCGTCGAGACTGCGGCCACTCGTCTTTTTGCCCGAGACCTCCGGCGC
>JBDTYN010000145.1:0-17744 GCA_040005675.1 Chthoniobacterales bacterium | reverse complement strand
AGTTTCCAAATAAGTCCGCTTCGCGCGCGAATATCCCTTGCTGCTTTTGCGGGGCCCGTGCTTAAACCCCAAGCGTGCGGGTTTGTTTCTCCGTCTGCGTCCATGTCCTTGCAGTGACTCTTTTTGTATCGGAATCGCGTTCCGAAGGTCTGGCCGACTCGCAAACGCATTTCTATTTTAAGGACTCGAAGACCGGGAAAGTCAGCTCGGCGCGCATCGTCCGTTATTACTCGAGGCGTCCGATCGTTCATCCTAATGCCACCTTCGACCCGCGTCTTGATCCAGCACTACGTCGCGCCGCGACCATTGCTGATGAGCGTGCAAACGCGCAATCGAAAATGCGTTGCTGGCGCTATGTGAAAGAGGCTCTCTTGGAGTCGGGCGCATGCAGTTCGTATCCCCATACCCAGTACGCGTACCAAGCGGGCGAGGAATTAGTGCGCCATTACGGTTTCACGCGTCTCTCGATCCGCGACCCCTACTCCGCGCCGGTCGGTGCCGTGCTCGTCTACGGTCCGGGTCTTGATAATGGCGCAGGGCATGTCGCGATTCGCACGAGGAACGGCTTTGCCAGCGATTACCGCACGAACAGACGTTGCAGGTACCCGCTCCTTGCGATCTATGGGAAGTTTTCGTCCTGATCCGGCGCCCGATATTGTCGATAGCATTGCTGCTCGACGGCGTGGTGAGGGAGGGAAAACCGAACGAGTTTCGATTGAAATGGGTTCGGGACATTCGCGTTTCATCCTCGCGGCATTTTTCGTTGCAGCCGGCATTCTGCATTTTGTTGCCCCGGCTGCCTACCTCGCAATTATGCCGCCTTATCTCCCGTGGCACACAAGGCTCGTAGCAATCAGCGGTGTGGCTGAAATCGCCGGCGGCATCGCCCTCTGCGTTCCTCAGACGCGGAGGCTGGCTGCCTGGAGTTTGATTGTCCTCCTCATTCTGGTGTTCCCAGCGAACCTCCGGGCAATCTCGAGCGGGATGCGGATCGCTGGTAATTCCGTCCCGGCCGAATTGCTGTGGGCGCGTCTGCCGCTTCAGCTTCTGCTGATCGCGTGGGTATACGTGGTCTGTCTGCGCTCCCGTTCGCACGCGCAGGCTGACGGACCCTGCGATTAGCGCACGGCGCGGCGGGCTGGCAGAGCATTGCTGGTTTATTCGCCCAAAAGGCCTGCGCGCGCTCGGGTCGGTCAAATAACGCACTCGCAAAGTCAGCCGTGAAAATCGAAGCTGAGACCCATGGCAGAAACGCTCACGCCTATGATGCAGCAGTATCAACGGCTGCGCGCGACCGTGCCGGCGGATGTGCTCCTGCTCTTCCGGCTGGGCGATTTCTACGAGCTCTTTTTTGACGACGCGAAACAAGCTTCCGCCCTGCTCAACGTTGCGCTGACGAAGCGTAACGATGTGCCGATGTGTGGCGTGCCGTATCATGCCGCGCCCAATTACATTTCCAAGCTCATCAAAGCTGGTCGGCGCGTTGCGATCTGCGATCAGACAAGTGAGCCGCAGCCGGGCAGGATCGTTTCACGCGATATCACGCAGATCATCAGCGCCGGCACGGTCAGCGAGCTAGATCTTCTGCAGGCAAATCGCCCCAACTATCTGGGCGCTATCTGCGCGCGAGATGGCGTCTTTGGGTTCGCCTATGCCGAACTGACGACGGGGGAGTTTCGGCTTAATCAGGTGGGCAGCAGCAGCGCATTGCTTGATGAGCTGGCGCGCGTCTCGCCCTCGGAATTGTTGATCAGCGAGGAACAACGGCAGCAATTCGGCGAGCTTAACGGCGTACTGCCTTACGACAGTTACGCTTTTCTGCCGGAACACGCCGTGTTCACGATCTGCGAGCATTTTGGCGTCAAATCGCTCGATGGATTTGGTTGCCGACATCTGCCAGCGGCCGTGGCGGCTGCGGGTGCGATGCTCCACTATCTGAAGCACCAGTTGCGGCGAAAAATCGACCATCTCACCGCGATGCGATGCGATGCCGTGGCCGATCATGTTGTGCTGGATGCGGCGACCCAGGCGAACCTGGAGCTGGTCACGGCGCATGGCACTCGCGACACGAGTCTGCTGGCGGCGCTCGATCGAACGCTCACGCCGATGGGGGGGCGGAAACTGCGCACTTGGATCCTGCAACCGCTCCGTAATCTCGCCGAGCTCGGTCTTCGGCAACAGATGATCGCGGACCTCTTGCAGGAACGCGATTTGCTCGCCTCAATTCGGATGTCGTTAAAGTCGATTCGCGATCTCGAACGCGCGGGTGGGCGGCTGAGCCAGGCGTCAGGGAATGCACGGGATCTCGTCGCGTTGAGAAGCTCCCTGCAACAGCTTCCAGAGCTGAAAGGCGAATTGCGAAAGGTAACGGAGCGAACGGGGTTTGGGCGGGGTGCGACCGGCTTTCGGCCGGAAAACCGCGCGAAGGCGGAGGTTGCAGGCCTGGGCGACGACCTTCAAGTCCACTTGCAGGAAATGCCGGCGCTGGCAATTAAGCTGAAAGAGGCGCTGGTTGACGATCCTCCATTTGCGCTGAAAGAAGGCGGAATTTTTCGAGACGGCTTCAACGCGCAACTGGATGAGCTGCGGCGCGCATCGCACGAGGGCAAGAGCTGGATTGCGGAGCTGCAGGAGCGCGAAATCACCGCCACCGGCATCAAGTCACTAAAAGTACGATTCAACTCCGTCTTTGGCTATTTCATCGAGATCACAAAATCTAACCTGCCGAACGTGCCGTCGCATTACACTCGCAAGCAGACAACAGTTGGTGGTGAGCGTTATGTCACGCCCGAGTTGAAGGAAGTAGAGGCAAAGATCCTGGGGGCGGACGAACGGGCGCGCCAGCTTGAGTACCGGTTGTTTCAGACGCTGCGGGACGAGACGCTGCAGGAAATCGCTATCATTCAGGAAACATCGACCGCCCTGGCAATTCTCGATGCGATCAGCGCGCTTGCTGAAACGGCGCGACTCTTCAGTTATTGCCGCCCGGTTTTGAACGACTCGCTTCGGCTCCAGATCAGGGATGGGCGACATCCGGTGCTCGATCAAAATCTGGCGGATGAGAAATTTGTGCCCAACGACACCGCGCTTGATGAGAAGACGCGACTCGTGATTTTGACCGGCCCGAACATGGCCGGTAAATCGACTTACATCCGGCAGGTCGCGCTGATTACGTTACTGGCGCAAATCGGCAGTTTTGTGCCGGCGGCGAGCGCGGAAATCGGACTGGTCGACCGGATTTTTACGCGGGTGGGAGCAACTGACGATCTCTCGCGCGGACAATCAACTTTCATGGTGGAGATGAACGAGACGGCGAATATCGTCAACAATGCAACCGAGCGCAGTCTGATCATCCTCGATGAAATCGGCCGGGGCACGTCAACATTCGATGGATTGTCGATCGCCTGGAGTGTGGCGGAGTTTCTGCACGACAAAGTCCAGGCCCGGACGCTGTTTGCCACGCACTATCACGAACTGACCAAACTGACAGAGGGACGGAGTGGGGTCGCTAACTTCAACGTCGCCGTGCGCGAATGGAATGAGCAGATCATTTTCCTGCGCAAGATCATCCCGGGGGGAGCCGATCGAAGCTACGGAATTCAGGTGGCGCGGCTCGCCGGCCTTCCAAAGTCGATCTTGGATCGCGCAAAAGAGATTTTATCGGACCTCGAAAAGTCAAATGGCAGTGGCGATCACCCGTTGCGGCACGGCCTAAAACGAAAAGCGAAGGGCGCCTTGGCGGAGAGGAAAAAGCCGCAGCTGGAATTGCTGTAACGGAGACGACGGCAGTGGCGCTAAAAACCGAAAACGAACTGGGCGCAGCGCAACGCGCTCTCTGGTTAAAAGCAGTCGCCGCGGTCGAGTTGCGGAATTTCGCTTACGCGATCTCACTGCTGCAGGAGCTTCTTCGCCAGGAGCCGCAATTTCTGACCGCGCGGCAACTGATGCGACGGACAGAGGTGACAAAATTCAAGGCGGCTAAAAAAAGCTTCTTCAACCTCTCGAGCGCCCCGATTGCGCTGAGGAAAGCGCAGCGCGAATTGAAGATGAATTCAAAGCACGCGGTCGAATTAATCGAGAAGGTGCTGGAGGACGACCCGTACAATCGGGCGGGAAATTTGTTGCTCAAGAAGGCGGCCATGGCGGCGGGCTGGCCGGAGACGGGCGTGTTCGCGCTTCAGACTCTGTTGGAGCAAAGTCCGCGTGATATCTCGGTGCTCCGCGAGCTGGCCCAGCTCTACCATGACCTGGGCGAGAACGAAAAGGAGGTCGGTATTTACAACCGCATTACGGAGATCGATCCGATTGATGCGCAAGCGTTGCGGAGAGGAAAAGATGCCTCCGCGCGAGCTTCGATGAAGAGCGGGGGATGGAATCAAGCCGGAAGCTACCGAGATCTGATCAAGGACAAGGAAGCTGCGGTTTTACTCGAGCAACAAAACCGGATGCAGCTCACGGGCGAGCCGCTCGACCGGCGAATCGCCGAGACACTCGAGCGCCAGAAGACGGAACCGGAAAGCCTTGATCACGCGCGACAGCTCGGATCGCTCTACGAGCAAAAGGAGGACTTCGACCACGCCGCGATCTGGTACGAATATGCGGCTGGTTTAACGCAGAACAGCGATGCCGGACTGGCGCGAAAAGTCTCAGAATTAAAGGGAAGGCGCTGGCAGCGCGAGATCGCGGAGCAGGAGGAGTTTGTGGCGTACCACGGTCCCGAGCATCCGGAATTTGCGCAACGAATCGAAGCGCTGCGAGTGGCAAAGAGGCAGCGGGCCGAGAACTCGATCGCCGACGCGCGTCTGAGATCAGAACGCAATCCGACGGATTTGCAGCTGCGATTCGACCTCGGCGAACATCTGCTGAATGCCGGCCGTTTTCGTGAAGCACTGCCCGAATTGCAGCGTGCACGGCAAAATCCCAACGCGCGGTTGCGTGCGATGAATTTACTCGGTCGCTGTTATCGGGAGCTTGCCATGTACGATCTGGCTGCGAAACAGCTCGAGGAAGCGGCGCGCGAAATTCAGCCAATGGACGCGATGAAGAAGGAAATTGTTTATGACCTTGGCCTCGTTTACGAGGAGATGGGCGAACAAGAGAAATCCATCGCCGCGATGAAACAAATTTACGAAGCTGATTACGGCTATCGGGACGTTGCGAGGCGGGTCGAAAGTTCTTACGATCGTACGAAGCAGTAAGCGCAACCGCGGCGGCCCGTCAGGCGAATGAGCCAACTGCTTCCCGGGAAGGTTCCCATCGCTTTTGCCTGCAGATTTTCGCGTAGAGACTAAGCGCCTGCGCAGCGACCTGGTCCATGTTGTAATACTTATACGACGCGAGACGCCCGACAAAGTAGAGACCGGGTGTATTCGCCACAAGTGCCTGGTATTTGCTGTTCAGCTCTGCATTTTCGGGTCGAGGGACTGGATAATATGGATCGCCTTCGGAGCGTGGAAATTCCGTCACAGTGCTTGTTTTTTGGTGCCGCTGGCCGGTCAGGTACTTGAATTCCGTGATCCGGGTGTAGTCGAAGTCGTTCGGGTAATTAATCACCGGCGCGGACTGAAAGACCGGCTGGTCGTGCGTCTCGAATTTAAATTCGAGCGAACGATATGGCAGCTTGCCGTAGCAGAAATCGAAGAATTCGTCAATTGGCCCCGTGTAGATCATTTCCCGGTAAGCAGATTCGTCCACGTCGCGGTAATCGGTGCCCAGTTGCACGTCGATGTTGTCGTGATCGAGCATGTTCTCGAACATTCGAGTGAAACCGTGCCGCGGCATCTGCTGATACGCGTCGCCGAAATAGCGATCGTCGGTGTTGGTGCGGGTGGGGATGCGAGCCGTCACCTGGGCCCCGAGTTCCGACGGATCGAGACCCCATTGTTTGCGCGTGTAGCCTCGGAAAAATTTCTCATAAAGGTCGCGGCCGACGGTGCTGACGACGACATCTTCCGAAGTGCGGATGTTTTCGACCTGTTCCCGGACTTCCGCGAAATGTTTTTCCAGTCCGGCCGAATCGAGATTGAGTCCGTAGAGCCGATTGACGGTATCGAGATTGATTGGAATCGGAAGCAACTGCCCGTTGACCAGCGCACGGACGCGGTGCTCATACGGGCGCCAGGGCGTGAACTGCGACAGGTATTCGAAAACTTGTTTCGAATTCGTGTGGAAAATGTGCGGTCCATATTTGTGGACCAGAATGCCAGCATCGTCGTAATGATCGTAAGCATTGCCGGCGACGTGAGGGCGCCGATCAACCAGAAGCACCCTTTTATCTGACGCGCGGCCCAGCCGCTCCGCGAGAATACTCCCGGAGAAGCCAGCGCCAACAATCAGATAATCATACATGGGTGTAGAAAACGGTTCAGAGGCCATAAAGGTTGCAAAAATTAGCAGAAACTGCCCGACGTGATAGCGGAATTCGGGAACAGAGCGAATCGCCGCTGCTTCAGTCGAATGACCGCCTGATTGCCACGTCCAAGTTCTTCCGAGTTTACGAACTCTAACATGCCGGAATATTCCGGCGACACTCAACCCTAACGTATCAATTCCATGAAACTTATAACTAATTTAGCAACACGCTTGGCGGCGGTCGCCGTCACCAGCCTATTATTAGCCGGCAACTCTTGGGCCCAGCCTCAATCGACTGCGGACAATCCGCATCTCGCGAAACGAGCAGAGACGGGCGATAGCGCCAAGAAACAGGAGACGAAGCTTGATGTAAAAGATAAGGACTTTATTAGCAAAGCTGCCGCAGGTGGAATGCGTGAAATTGGGATGGGACAGATGGCGGAGAAACAGGGAAAGTCGGACGCTGTCAAGAACATCGGTCGGACGCTCGTAGGCGATCACACTAAAGCAAACAACGAGTTGAAAGACATCGCGAAAAAGAAAGGGCTCGAGCTTGGCAAACTTGCAAACATGCCAAATTTTGAGGGTGATGATGCGTTTTTGGCTATGATGCTGAGCGATCACCAGCAGGACGTGAAAATGTTTGAGCAGGAAGCCAAGAGCGGAATGGACCCGGACCTCAAGGCTTTTGCGGCCAAGACGCTTCCCGTTCTGCAGAAGCACCTCTCGATGGTAAAGTCAGCTCGCGGCAAAGGTAAATCGTAGCCGCCAGAACGTCAGGAACGCGGCATGCCGATCCGGGATGCCGCGTTTCTTCTTTCTGCCGTTGCGCCCGCGATACGCTCGGTTGATCACCAAACTCACCGAAACGCGGACGCGGGTTGGAGCCGCAATTGGGCCTTTAGCAGATTGCCGGACCTTCGCCGTTCGGATTGGAATTCAATCGGCCGCCGAATGTGTTTGATCTTGAACGGATTATGCTTGCACGACTGGCAGACTTCTCTTTGAAGCAGCCTACCAGCGAAGCTTTTCCGGAATCGATCCTGCGAGGATAACACGACGAAAGACACAAGCGCGGTCGCGTCCTGCGGTCGCGGATCCAACATTCTGATGGCGATGCGCAAAACCAAGATTATCTGCACGCTCGGTCCTGCGACGGAGAAATCCGAGACGCTCCGGCAGATGATGCAGCAAGGCGCGGACGTGTTTCGATTGAATATGAGCCACGCGACGCATGACTGGGTGCGCGGTATCGTCCCGCAGATCCGCGCGATCGCGGCGGAACTGCGACGGCCGGTGGCGATCCTGCTCGACACGCAGGGCCCGGCGATTCGAACGGGAGATATCGGGCGAGATTTGCATTTGAACCCGGGCGATATCCTCGAGTTCACCGTGCGCGGCGCAAAAAGCGAGGAAGCCTATTCCGTGGACGTCAACTACGACGGCCTGGTCAACGATATTTCCGCCGGCGACACAGTGCTAGTCGATAACGGAGTGATCCAGCTCCTTGTGCTCGAGAAGCAGCAGAATCGCATCCGTTGCAAAGTTCTCACGCCGGGCACTCTGGGCTCGCGCCGTCACATCAATCTGCCGGGCGTACGCGTAAACCTGCCGCCGCTGACATCGAAGGACCTTGACGATGTGCGTGTCGGCGCAGAGATGAGTGTCGATTTTGTGGCGCTGAGTTTCGCCAGGCAAAGAAGCGACGTCGAAGAGTTGCGCGGCGTGATGGAAAAACTGGGAAGCCGTGCCCAGATCGTCGCGAAAATCGAGGATCAATCAGCCGTTTCCCAGATCGACGAAATAATCGCAGCGGCGGACGCGATCCTGGTCGCGCGCGGCGACCTCGGGATCGAATGCCCGATGGAGGAATTGCCGATCATCCAGCGCCGAATCGTGAAGCAATGTCTTCACTTCGGTAAACCGGTGATTGTCGCGACGCACATGCTCGAGTCGATGATCGAAAATCCCGTGCCGACGCGTGCGGAGATTACCGACGTGGCAAATGCGGTTTTTGAGCAGGCGGACGCGATCATGCTGAGCGGTGAGACAACTATCGGCCGCTATCCGGTGAAATGTGTGGAGGTATTTGACCGCGTGGCGCAACGGATCGAGCGGAGCGGCGGCGCAGGCTACGCACGCGACAGGCAGCTGCACGATTCCCGGCAAAAGACGGTCGCGTCCGCGGTCAGTCTCGCGAACTCGTTACCACGCGCGAAGCTGATCGTGTTCACGCGACACGGTACCATGGCGCGCTACGTCTCGAACATGCGCCCGGAGCACGCCCCGATTTTCGCATTTACGCCCAGCGAACACATTTATCGTCATCTCGCGCTCTGCTGGGGCACTTATCCCGTGCTCTTGCCGTTCACCGGCGATCCGAATAGCACGATCGAGGCAGCCGAAACATACCTGCGGGAGGCTGGACTGACCGAACCGAACGACAATCTTGTGGTGTTGAGCGATCTCCGCGCGGGAGACTCCCAGATTGATTCCATCCAGGTACGGCAGGCGAAAGGTGGAGAGGGTTCGAACCCGGCGCCGCGCCGCACGGATGCGTCAATGATGGATTGATTCGACGCGTGGCCGTGTCATCCCGAGCCGCGTGGACAGCGAGGGACCTCACCTACGCGGTGGAAGTTCCGGGTCTCTGAAGCGTTCGCACGAAGTGCGGGCTCCGTCGCTCCCTTTCCCTGGGCTGACCTGAGTAAATCAGCATACTTGAGGTGAGCGTCTTCGAGGGCGAAGGATGCGCTCAGACTACGCTTCGACCGGCAATTCCACGTCCACGGGGCGCTCTTTCTTGCTCAAAGCGCGCCGAAGTTTCGAGAGCGCGATGTTTTGCAACTGCCGAATGCGCTCGCGAGTGACGCCGAACTTCTTGCCGACTTCCTCCAGGGTTTTCGGTTTGCCGCCGTCGAGGCCGAAGCGCGAGAAGATGATCTTCCGCTCGCGGTCATCGAGGACATCAAGCAGGCCGCCGACCTCATTGCGCAAGTTTTTGTCGCGCAGCAATTCGAACGGCGTCTGCGCTTCCTCGTCGCCGACTATTTCGCCGAATTCAGTCGAATCATCGTCGCTAATGGGAGCATCGAGCGAAGCCGGGCGGATCGAGACAGTTTTCAGTTGTGACACCTTGCCACTGGCGATGCCGATCTCTTCGCCGAGCTCATCGTCGGTGGGTTCGCGGCCCAGCTCCTCGCTCATTTGAAGCGACACCCGGCGCATTTTCGAGATTTTATCGACGAGATGAACAGGCAGACGAATCGTTTTGCTCTGGTTCGCCAGCGCGCGTTTGATCGATTGCTTGATCCACCACGCGGCGTATGTGCTGAGCTTGCCCCCTTTCGCGGGGTCGAAACGCTCAACCGCTTTCATGAGCCCGATGTTGCCTTCGGAGATGAGATCGAGCAGCGGGAGCCCGAGGTTCGCATAGTCGTGAGCGATCTTCACGACGAGACGCAGATTTGAGCGAATCATCAGAGCGCGGGCTTCGCGATCGCCTTTCTTGATTTTAGCCGCGAGTTCAATCTCCTGATCAGGGGTCAGGAGCGGAATCTGACCGATCTCACGCAGGTAAATCTTTATTCCAGTATCGCTATCTTCGGCTGCCATATAACTTTTCATGAAGGGGGTAAGGAAAACGAGCCCACCGGCCGCCACCTATTACGTTCTCAGGGCAGCCGGTAGTTTCGCTTTTTAACATTAAAGCAAAGTATTTAACAAGGTTAAATATTGGATTACTGACAGACGCGACTCGCTTTTTGTTCAAAGTTTTTAGCACGTGCGTCAACTGCCGTCTGAATAGCCCTTTATGTGAAGCGCTAAAAAATCACTCCCCTGCCGGGCGGAGGAGATTCTCATTTCCCGATTGACAGAAGATGTGCTGGAGATTCTGCGCAAAGTGCGGGAGAGTGAGCGCCGCGATCGCCCGCGTGCGCGTGAGCGAGTGCTCACGAGCATACGGCCGCGCACCATGCCCACGGAGCTGGAAACCTTTACCGAGGAATGCCAATATCAGACACGGGGAAGGCGCAGCGTTTGTGTGACAGAGGAATGACAACATGAAAAACAAAATTCGCGTCGGCATCATCGGTGTCGGCAACTGCGCTTCATCGCTCGTCCAAGGCATTGAATTTTATCGTAATGCGAGCGAAGACGATCTCGTCCCGGGATTGATGCACGTGGACCTCGGCGGCTATCACGTGCGTGACATTGAGTTTTCCGCCGCGTTCGACATCGCGGCCGCGAAGGTCGGGCGGGACCTTGGCGAAGCCGTCTTCGCCGAACCGAACAACACGATCAAATTCGCCGAAGTGCCCAGGCTCGGCGTGAAGGTTCACCGCGGCATGACGCACGACGGTCTCGGCAAATATCTAAAGAAGGTGATCAAAAAATCGCCGGCTTCCACCGATGACATCGTCGGTATTCTTAAGAAAACAAAAACCGACGTGGTCATCTCCTATCTGCCGGTCGGGTCGGAAATGGCGACGAAGTGGTATGTCGAACAGATCCTCGAGGCCGGCTGCGCATTCATTAATTGCGTCCCCGTGTTCATCGCCTCGCAACCTTACTGGCAGCGTCGGTTTGAAGAGCGCAGGCTTCCAATCATCGGCGACGACATCAAGTCGCAGGTCGGAGCGACGATCACACACCGCGTGCTGACGAATCTCTTTCGCGATCGGGGGGTGCGCCTCGACCGCACCTATCAGTTGAACTTCGGCGGGAACACCGATTTCCTGAACATGCTCGAGCGCGAGCGTCTGGAATCGAAGAAAATCTCCAAGACGCAGGCCGTGACGAGCCAGCTCGGACACGCGCTGCCGGCAAAAGATGTGCACGTTGGACCGAGCGACTATGTCCCATGGCTGACCGATCGTAAATGGTGCTACATTCGCATGGAAGGGACGACATTTGGCAACGTCCCGATCAATTGCGAGATGAAGATGGAGGTCTGGGATTCGCCAAACTCCGCGGGCGTGGTGATCGATGCGATCCGCTGTGCGAAGCTCGCGCTCGACCGAAAGCTCTCCGGCTCGCTTGTTGCACCATCCAGCTACTTCATGAAATCGCCGCCGGTGCAATTCACCGATGATGAAGCGCGGCAGAAAACCGAGGAATTCATTCGTGGCGATGAAGACCTGGTTCTGCCCGACCCGCCAAAGCGGAACGGCAGCGGTCATCGGAAAACCGTGAAAATTCGCAACGGCGTCAGGCCGAAAAAATGAAGCTCGTTGTCCTCGGCCGCGCTACTTTCTCTGTTACACCGCTTACGTGACCTGGGAGAGCTGCCGGAGTAGGTTGCTACTTTCCTGCTGCCGGTTTGGGAAAAAACGCGCCCTCCGCGCCACCCGCGGCTTGTTGCATTTCTGTGGGTCATCCGATCCGAATTCCCACCGGGTGGCTCCGAGACGCCCTCCTCGATCGAAACGCGACAGAAACGAGGCGAACCCAGACTCCGGGGCTTTAACGAATGTGAAAGTGTCTTCCTCACGTTATACGTGGCTTGTGAAATCTCTCGCCCGGACCCTGGTTTTGATCGCCTTCTTATCGCTGAATGCCTGTAGCACCATCACAGACCTAGTGTCGTCAAGTTTGCCGGAGCGCCACACCGGCCGCGCCTCGATCCTGATAAAATTGCGCGAGCAACAGGCGTATCTGTATAGAGGCGGCTACGAAACGGCGGCCTCGAGAATCTCGAGCGGACGTGAAGGGCATCGTACTCCTGTCGGCCGCTTTACCGTCATCCGAAAGGACGAAGATCATCGTTCAAGCCTCTACGGAGATTACGTTGATGCTGGGGGCCGGGTCGTGAGAGCAAATGTAGACGCGCGCAAGGATCGCAGACCTCCACATTCGAAGTTTGTGGGCGCGCCGATGCCCTTTTTCGTGAAGTTTTCGCAGGGCTACGGCCTACACGCCGGTTACCTGCCGGGCGTTCCGGCGTCGCACGGGTGCATCCGCATGCCCTACTGGAAAGCACGTCAGTTCTACAGCGCGGTTCACATTGGCACGCGCGTGGTGGTGAAGCCGTGACACCGACGGCGGCGATCGCTGCGGCGGATTCCATCTGAACTCCGCACGGCGGCTTGGACTTCCGGAATTCGTTCTGGCAGTCTGCCCGACGGTGCTCGCGAAAATCTACTCCGCCGCTGTTTACGGGATTGACGCCTATGAAGTTGAAATCGAAGTAAACGCCGCGGGCGGCAGCCCGGTGATTGTCGTGGTTGGCCTGCCCGATACTGCCGTTAAAGAAAGCCGCGATCGCGTCACGACCGCGATCAGCAACAGCGGGTATTTTTGGCCGCGCGGCCGGACGACGATCAATCTCGCGCCCGCTGACATCAAAAAGGAGGGGCCCAGCTTCGATCTTCCAATAGCCCTCGGAATGATCGCCGTGAGCGAAGAACTCGATGGCTCTACGCTTGAGCAGTTCTGTTTCGTTGGCGAGCTGGCGCTGAATGGGGCGGTGCGAGCTGTAAAAGGCGTTCTGCCCGTCGCCGTCGAAGCGCGGCGCCGCGGAAAAAAGGCGATCTTTGTGCCAGAGGCGAACGCCCACGAAGCCGCCATGGTGAAGGGGATCGACGTTTACGGCGTGCGAAATTTGCGGCAGACGTTCGACTTCCTGCGGGGCGAGGCTCAGTTGCAGCCGACGCGCGGCGACCTCACACAGTTCTTCGCGACCCACCAAAGTTTTGATGTCGATTTCAGCGACGTCAAAGGTCAGGCGCACGTGAAGCGCGCGATCGAGGTCGCTGTCGCGGGCGGTCACAACATCTTGATGATCGGGCCGCCGGGCTCCGGCAAGTCGATGCTCTCGAAACGCATCGCGACAATTATCCCGCCGATGTCGCTCGAGGAAGCAATCGAGACGACAAAAATCCACAGCATCGCTGGATTACTCGATGCAGAGAACTCGTTCGTCGCGACCCGGCCATTTCGCTCTCCGCACCACACGATTTCGGATGTTGGTTTGCTCGGTGGCTCCGCCACGCCCGCCCCGGGTGAGGTGAGTCTCGCCCACAACGGCGTGCTCTTTCTCGACGAACTGCCGGAGTTCAAACGTGCCACGCTCGAAGTGATGCGGCAGCCGCTCGAGGATGGGCGAGTCACGATTTCGCGCGCCGCGGGGAGCGTGACATTTCCTTCCGAGTTCATGCTCGTTGCCGCCATGAACTCCTGCCCATGCGGATATTTCGGCGACTTGAAACGCGAGTGCCGGTGCGGACCTGTCCAGGTGCAGCGCTATCGACAGCGCATCTCGGGTCCCTTGCTCGATCGTATTGACCTCCATATTGAAGTGCCGTCGGTCGAGTACCGGGACATCTCGAGCGAGCGCAGCGAAGAGAACTCCGCGGCCATCCGCGAACGGATTGGACGCGCGCGTGAACGGCAGCAAACCCGGTTTGCAAGGGATCGTAAGACGACGTGCAATGCGCGCATGGCGACACGGCAGATCAAGCAACACTGCAAGCTCAGTGAGGAGTCACAGGAGCTGATCCGCATCGCGATGCAGGAGCTGAATCTGAGCGCCCGCGCTTACGACCGCATCCTGAAAGTCTCGCGCACAATCGCGGATCTCAGCGGCGCAGACGACATCACCTCCGAGCACGTCAGTGAGGCGATCCAGTACCGCACCTTCGACCGGACTCTATGGGTCTGATAGATATATGCTGCCGTCTCGATGACGTGATCTCTCTGGGCTCCGATTGATTCAGTCCACCGCTCGTGACATTGACAGCGCGCGCGAAACGCGGTTCAGAGTTAACGCGTGAGCCGAATTCTTATCGCGGATGATCAGAGCGACGTGCTGGAGGCGTTGCGGATTCTGCTGAAGGGCGAAGGGCATCAAACCGATGCGGTGACATCGCTGGCAGGTGTTTTTCAGGCACTCGATAAGCGCGATTACGCATTGCTGTTGATGGACCTCAACTACACGCGCGATACGACCTCTGGTCAGGAAGGGTTAGAAGTCATTCCTCGGATCCAGGCGATCGACAACACTCTTCCGATCATCGTTATGACCGCGTGGGCTACGATTGATCTCGCGGTAGAAGCGATGAAACTCGGTGCGCGCGATTTTATCCCGAAGCCGTGGGATAACGAACGACTGCTCGCCGTAGTGCGTACCCAAATTGAGCTGGCCGGCGCCTTACGCAAAGGTCGACGGCTGGAAGCCGCGAATCAGCTCCTGCGCGGAAACGCACCAAACCTTATCGCGGAATCGCCGCGGATGCGGCCAGTGCTCGAATTGATTTCACGCGTCGCGCCGTCGGACGCAAACGTCCTGATCACCGGCGAAAACGGCACCGGCAAGGGTCTTGTCGCGCAGGCGCTGCATGCGCTTTCGCCGCGCGCCTCGCACAGCATGATCACCGTCAACATGGGTGGTTTGTCCGAAGGGATTTTTGAGAGTGAGCTCTTCGGCCATGTGAAGGGCGCATTCACAGATGCAAAGACCGATCGCGCCGGCCGCTTCGAGTTGGCGGACGAGAGCACGTTGTTTATGGACGAGATCGCGAACGTTCCACTGAACCAACAGGCGAAGCTCCTGCGCATGATCGAGACCGGGGAATTCGAGCGTGTCGGTTCCTCGAAAACACTGCACGCGAACGTGCGCATCGTATCGGCGACCAATTCGAATCCGCACGAAGAAGTCGCCGCCGGCCGTTTCCGGCAAGACCTGTTGTTCCGGCTGAATACGATCGAGATCGGGCTGCCTCCCTTACGCGAACGACGCGAAGACATCATGCCGCTGGCGAGCAGCTTTTTGCGACAGCATGCGAAACGTTATCGCAAAGAGCTGACCGGATTTGACGAGCCGGCGCGTGCTGCTCTCATGCAGCATCCATTTCCCGGCAATGTGCGGGAACTTGATCACATCATCGAACGAGCAGTCCTGATGACGCAGGGCCCTCAGGTCAAGGCGAACGATCTTGGCCTAACGAGTGGACGGGAAGACGTGCCCCGTTTCGAGGATATGAGTCTCGAAGATGTCGAAGCCTGTTTAATTAAAAAGGCGCTTGCGAGGTATGATGGAAACGCGCGGCGCGCGGCCGAGGCGCTTGGGTTGAGCCGCAGCGCCTTTTATCGCCGGCTGCAGCATTATGGGCTTTAATCCAGGCACGGAATAGGCACGCCTTTATGAGGTGTGAGCCGATCGCGGGTCGACAAGCCGAAGGGACAACATGAAGCGCAGGGGAAAAACCGGCCCGCGCCTCTCACATGAGAATCGCCTGACCTGGCTGACGGTCGGCGCTGCGGCACCGGCGATGATTGTAGCGATGTTGCTCCTCTGGCTCGGCGACTACACGCCCAAGGTGCAATGGACGCTTGTTCTCTTCGTCGTCAGCTGTGCCTTTGGCTTCATTTTGAGCGCGCGCGAAAATATTGTCCGGCCGCTGCAGACGATGACGAATCTGCTTGCCGCTTTGCGCGAAGGCGATTATTCGATTCGCGCCCGGGGCGCGCGCGAAAACGACGCACTCGGCGAAGTCCTGCTCGAAATTAACGCGCTCGGTGAAACGCTGCGCACGCAACGTCTCGGTGCATTCGAAGCCACGGCGCTCCTGCGCACGATCATGGCGGAGATCGACGTCGCAGTGTTTACCTTCGATCCCGAACGCAAGCTGCGCCTCGTCAATCGCGCCGGCGAAAATCTGCTCGGCCAACCGATCGACAAATTGCTCGGGCGAAAAGCAAGCGATCTCAACCTGGAAGTCTGCTGCGACGCCGATGAAGACGCGCCCCTCACCCTTAGTTTTCCGGGCGGTTCCGGGCGCTGGGGCGTGCGGCGAAGTTCGTTCCGGGAACGCGGATTGCCGCACGAGCTGATCGTATTGACCGACCTGAGCCGCACGCTTCGCGAAGAGGAACGCAACGCATGGCAGCGGCTGGTTCGCGTCCTCGGTCACGAGATGAACAATTCGCTCGCCCCCATCAAGTCGATCGCCGGGAGCCTGGAGAATCTGATCCGGCGTGACCCGCCGCCCACTGACTGGCGGGACGACGCGCGCAGCGGCCTGAACGTCATCGCTACGCGGGCCGATTCGCTCAGCCGCTTCATGCAGGCTTACGCACGACTGGCCCGATTGCCACCTCCGCAAAAAGAACCGGTCGACCTCGGTGGAGTCGTTAGGCGTGTCGCCAGTCTCGAGACACGACTTCCGGTGCGGGTCGTAGGAGGATCGGATATCACCATCCTTGCCGACGGAGCGCAGTTGGAGCAGTTGCTGATCAACATTCTCCGCAACGCCGTGGACGCTTCGCTCGAACTAAACGGAGGCGTCACGGTCGGATGGCGGCAAATATCGGATTGCGCCGAAATTTTCGTGCGCGACGAAGGCCCCGGAGTCATGAACGCGACGAATCTATTCGTGCCATTTTTTACTACGAAGCCCGGTGGCTCCGGTATCGGGCTGGCCTTGAGCCGACAAATCGCGGAAGCGCACGGAGGTTCACTAACACTGGCGAATCGCGCCGGTGGGAAGGGCAGCGAAGCGCTTCTGCGCATGCCGCGCTGATATGGCGTAGCGTAATTCTGGGAGTGCTGCCGACGGCGTCGAACGATCCGTCGCACGGCCTTAAACTTCTGCCGCCTAGGGAAGGCATATGCGCGCTTGCGCCCAGCTACTGAAAGGATAGCGCGCATTATCGTTCAGGCGCGCCCCAGGATCCTTCGGCTTCGCTCGGAATGACGAGTGTGCGTGCAATCAGCCCGACTCGGACCAAAACGCTGTCCCGAAATTGGAACGACGAAATCCCACGTGTGGGGTTAGTCGGGTCTGTCCTCAGCCGGCTCTTTCAACATAAGATTCTGCAGCCCATCTGTTTAGGACTATCGCAAGACGGATGGCATGGGCTTTGCAATAGGGTTCTGCACACACAGAAACTTTTGAATCCAAAGAGGCTGCAAAGCGCGTCTCACCGGAAAGACAGAATTATGAAACCAACAGCCACGGCATCCCAGTTCAACAAGCATCGCGACGCGTCCGGCCGTAATCGGACGGTTGGGGGCGCGTTTCCGAAAGTCGAATACGACTACCAGCCGAACGGAGTGGCCGACTTCAACAGCTCGCACGCCGGGAGGTGCGCTTTCAATTCCCCGTTTCGCTCGATTAGCGACGACTATTTCAAGAGCGAGGCGCGCGGCGAGTATGCCCTTGAGCTCGCGCTCTTCGGACTGGTCTCTCTGATCGCGACCGTGCCCGTCATTCAAAGTGCCGCGGCAGTGATTAACCTCATCCGTACTACCGGCGTTCTGTAAACCGAAACGTGGAACCGCTGCGGCACGGCATGGAAGCGAAGGAGGATACGACTATTCTCCGCCCAACCGGCTTCACCCAGAGCAGCTCCACGATGGACATACCCCGTCCGAACGTCGCGCGCCAAAA
>JBDTYN010000144.1:0-9838 GCA_040005675.1 Chthoniobacterales bacterium | reverse complement strand
GACGCTTGTCGAATTCCGTCGGATAATGCAAACGCAGAGCAATCTGCGGCTGATAGAGGAGCGCGTCAGCCTGGGCGGATTGCGCGTTAATCTGACGTAGCGGCGTGAGGTCGTCCAGAATCCAAAACGAGCGGCCGTGCGTCGCGACTACCAGGTCATCGTCTTTTACCACGAGATCGTGAATCGGCGAGACCGGCAGATTTAGTTGCAGCGGCTGCCAGTGCGCCCCGTCATCGAAAGAGACAAAGACGCCCAGCTCCGTTCCGGCGTAAAGCAGACCTCGCCGGCGAGGATCTTCGCGCACGGCGTGCACGTTGGCGCCATCCGGAATACCGTTCGTGATCGCGGTCCAGGTTTTCCCCGCATCGGTTGTCTTGAAAATGTAAGGCTTGAGATCGTCGAGTTTGTGGCGGTCGAATGCGACGTAGGCGCTGTTGGCGTCGAAAGTCGATGCATCAATCAAAGAGACCGTGCTCCATTCCGGCGCTTTCGGGGAGACGTTCGCCCAGGTTTTCCCGTCGTCCGTCGTCAGATGAATAAATCCGTCATCCGTTCCCGCCCAAATCATTCCTGCTTTCAGTGGCGATTCCGCGAGGGCAAACACGGTGTCGTAATATTCGACCGACGTGATGTCATTCGTCAGCGGACCTCCGCTGGGCTGCTGTTTGCTCTTGTCGTTCTTGGTCAGGTCACCGCTGATTTGATTCCACGATTTCCCTTCATCGGTCGATTTAAAAACGACTTCCGCGCCAGTGTAGAGCGTCTTCGATTCTTTATCGTGCACCGAAACGATAAGGGGTGTGACCCACTGAAAACGGTGAGGCACGTCAAGCGCTCCATGGCCCGACCAATCCAGGGGCACGACACTTGCGTCCTGAGCCTGCTCTCTCGATTTATCGTAGCGGGTAAGGAAGCCTTTGTTGTTGGAATAAATGACGCGCCAGTCGCGCGGTGAGGGAATGACAAAACCGCACTCGCCGCCGCCGGCGACGAACCAATCGCGCTGACCGATAACGCCTTCTTCCGAGCGACTCACGATTCCGACATTGGAGTTGTCCTGCTGCGCACCGTAAATGTGATACGGAAAGGCGTTATCGACCGCGACGTGATAAAATTGCGCGGTCGGCTGGTTTTGCTGGGTCGTCCAGGTTTTGCCGCCATCGGTTGAGACGCTCGCTCCGCCGTCGTTCGCGTTCGCCACCCGCTGCGGATTCTGGGGATCAATCCACAACCCATGATGATCGCCATGCCGCGCTGGCAGAAGCGTGAAAGTTTTGCCGCCATCGACGGACCGAAAGAGCCCGGTGTTCAGGATGTAAAGCGTGTCTGGCGACTTGGGGTCCGCATAGACTTTGCTGAAATACCAGGCGCGCTGACGGAACCGGCCATCCTCATTGATCCGTGTCCAATGCTCGCCCGCATCATCAGATTTGTAGATGCCGCCTTCTTTCGCCTCGATGATCGCGTAGATCCGATTCGCATCCGCTCCCGACACCGTCACGCCGATCCGCCCGAGGATCCCCTCTGGAAGTCCATTACCTTGCAGTTGCTTCCACGTCACGCCGCCATCTTCAGAACGATACAAACCGCTGCCCGCCCCGCCGCTCGAAAAAAACCACGGCTGCCGGCGCGTCTGCCAGAGCGCAGCGAAGACGATATTCGAATTGTGCGGATCGAAGACCACGTCCACGCCTCCCGTGTCCTGGTCTTTCCCGAGCACTTTCGCCCACGTTTTGCCGCCATCGGTGGTGCGAAAGATTCCCCTTTCCTGATTCGGCCCAAACATGTGGCCGAGGGCTGCGACGAGTACGATGTCCGGATTTTTCGGATCGACGATCAACGCGCCGATGTGACGCGAATCTTTCAGGCCGACATTCTTCCAGGTCTTTCCGGCGTCGACCGATTTATAAATCCCGTTGCCGTATGAAATGTTTCCGCGTGGCGCGCCTTCGCCGGAGCCGGCATAGACGACGTTGTGATCGGAGGCGGACACGGCAATCGCTCCGAAGGACGATATCTTTTCCTTGTCGAACATCGGCGCCCAGTTCGCTCCGCCGTCCGTGGTCTTCCAAACTCCGCCCGCGGCGGCGGCAAAATAGTAGGTGTCGGGTTCCCCGGGGACGCCTTCGATCGCGATGGCGCGACCACCGCGGAACGGACCTACCTGCCGCCACTGCATTCCCTTAAAGAGCTTCTCATCGAGCGTGCCCGCTGGCTTGGGCGCGGGATCGGCGGCGCGTGCACTGCAGATGACGGCAAGGAGCGCGATGAGGGTTGAGGCAACGGGAAGAAGGCGCGGAGATCGGAAAATCATGCGGCTAAAGTGCGGAAGATGTCGGCACGTCTCAACACAAATATGAAAATTGAGGGAATCGGCAGGCAGAAATGCCCGCCGTTGTATTACCGGGATGCTTGCGCGGCGAGAATGTAAGCGAGCACCGCTTCGCGCTTTTTACCATCCAGCCTCGCGCGACCCGCCATTTCGTCGATCAATCGCGGCCACTCCCCCGCGGTGTGCGCCGCCACCGCCGGCAGAGCGTGGCAACTGATGCAGCGAGTCAGAAAAAGCGATCGACCTTGCCGCAAGGTCGCCACGCTCACTTGCTCGCTCCTTCCCGCCTGGATGATGGCGGCGTTCACCGCAGGAGCAGGCGAGGAGGCGGTCTGACAGCCCGTGATAAGCGCGGCCAGAGCGGGCAACAGAAAGGCGCGAAAGATCATTTCAAAATTCGTAGCCGACGATCGTGCGTAATTGAAAATTCGGTTCATCGCCCGCGCGCGTAAGCTGCGCGAGCGCGGTGGCGGTCGCCCACCATTTGCCGCCGCGCACGGAAACGTTCGGGCCGGCGAAGAAGAAGCCGCGCTCCGCTTCCCTCCATTCCGGAATTGCAATTTCATGGAGAAGCTCCACGCCGGCCAGGAGATGAGGGGTGATCTCGTAACTTGCGCCTAACGACTGCTGAATTTCTCCATCCTTTTCTTCCAGATCTTCCCCTTCCCAGGTCGCTTCAAGGGTCGCGTTATAGGCGAGCACAAGCGGACCGATGTCTTTCTGCGCGATGAGCTTTGATTCCAACTCGAAGGTCCGGTAGCCCGCCTTGATTTCGCCATAGATCGCAACGCCGAGGAGATCAGCCGCCGGACTGCTCAAATTATATATCAGTTCGAGTGCAGAATCCGCGTAGGCAAAGCCTTCGTTCTCGACCGAATGGCCGTCTTCGTAAAACCAATCAGCCAGGTAGACCGCCAGTTGAAAGTGGTCGGTGATCCCGAACTCGATCTCGTGCCGGAAGTCGACCTGATCGAATGCGTGATCGTTGGGTTTGTCCGTTTTCCAAGTCACCCAGTTTTCCGATTCGAACCCTCCCGGTGGGCTCGTTGTCGCCTCATAAATATACGTAAAGCGTCGCGCCCCGGCCAGACACGGGAGGGTCGTTAACACGAGCGCGGCGCACAGATAGAGGCATGCTCTTCTCATAGTCGATCCAAGTGCGGTTCAGGCGGACGGCGGCCGTTTTGCGAGCGCGGGATGCGCCACGAAAGATTCCGTCTCGCGTGCTTCTCGCATGGCGCGCGCACCGCGCCGGAGGGCCTGCCATTTCACCAGAAGCCATGCCCCACTAACGTAAATTAGACCGAGCAGCGGAATGACGATGCCTTCCACGGATGGATACAAGCCCAGCCAGAATCCCATCCAGGTTGGCACATGCATGCCGGGGAGCGGATGAATCGGCAGCCAGCCTACTGTTTGAAACAGGCGAACGGTCGAGCCGAGAAATGTGACCAGAATCGACACGACCAGGACGCCGGTGAAGACCAGGAGTTTCCGATACGGCAGCCGCGCGCCCACCACGAAAATGACTAGCCCAGCGGCTGCAACCATTAAAGCGCCGAGCGCGACACCGACCAGTACCCATTTCATCCCGCTTTCGAGGATCAGGGATTGCAGGAACAACGTCGTTTCAAAGCCTTCGCGATAAATCGTGAGAAAACCAACCGTGACGAGGGAGAGCCATTCGAGCGATGACTCTTCGCTCTGGCCTGACTTGCTGAGTTTCCGTAGCTTCGCGTTCCATCCGACCCAATAAACTTTGTGGAAAACCCAGTTCGTCACCATCAGGAGCACGACGACGGCGAGAACTGAAACGACTGCTTCGAGCTTCTCGCCGAAACGGCTCAACGAAAGAATCACGGTGCGCGAGAGCCAGAATGTCAGCGCGGTCGCGCCAAGTGCCAACCACGCGCCGGCCACGACGCGCTTTCTCGTCACTCGTTGTTCGGCGCCGCGCATACCGGCAAGCAGCGCCGCCAGGACGACGACGGCTTCCAACCCTTCGCGGGCCGAAATGGTCAGAACGGTGTAGATCACCGTGGCGGGTGAAAGATTCACTTTCAGTAAAGCCGTGCACTGGTCGACGGCGGCCAGCGTGCGGCCGAAAGCAGCTTCGAGAGCCGGCCCTTTTTTTCGTTGATCGAAGAGCGCCTTAATCCCGGGCAGATCCTCCTGTCCGTCGAGGAAGCTCCGTTCCGCACGCAGCGCCAATTCCGGATCGCGCGGGAGCACGCGCTTCTCCAGGTCGGTGTCAAAGGTCGTGTAGGCATCGACGCGAAGTGATTCCGCTTCGTTCCAGCGTCCGGCTTGCGCTGCGGCAAGTGAGCTCTTAAGCGCTGTGCGCACTTCCAGCGCGAGTTCCTCTACGGCCCCCTTGCCAGATCCGAACGCCAGCGGTTTCAGTCCAAAAGCAGTGGCCAGAATTTTCTCCGTTTCGCGCGTCTTCGTTTCTATCTCCGCCGGGTCCGCCTTGGCCACGATCAGGCGTTCCGTCTGCTCCAGATTTGCGCTGAGCGCGGCCGAGTCCTTCTCGAAAGCGGCGTTATTTGCTTGCTTCCAGGCGCCGCCCAGTTCGCCGACAAGTTGCTGCGCCTGAACGATAAAGGTTTTCGCCTCTCGATATTCCAGCGGCACCACGATCTCTCCGTCGCGGACCCC
Organism: Chthoniobacterales bacterium; assembly: GCA_040005675.1. Lineage (GTDB taxonomy): Bacteria > Verrucomicrobiota > Verrucomicrobiia > Chthoniobacterales > UBA10450 > JACCXL01. The sequence goes on along the minus strand of JBDTYN010000144.1, from coordinate 4,848 downwards.
GTTGTGATATTCTTTCGGCACCAGCTTCACCAATTTGAGCAGGAGCCGGCCGTGGCGCTCCACTTCGGCGGGCGTGAGCAGGTTCGGCAACGACGCTTCCCGCGCCTTCTGCCAGGAACGATAGTGGGCGAGAAATCCGGCCCAGTCGGAAGCATTCGCGGACGCCGCCAATTCGCTCGCCTGCCGCTGTGGCGAGGCGGCCGGCGCATGCGCGACACGCGCAACCTCGAAGAGCGCGGAAGGAAATTCCGCGAGCGTGGAAATTTCCGCCATTCGCGCGGCGACAAGAGCGGGGCTGGCGCGATTCGCCTCGACCACGCGTTTTAGCGCATCGAGTTTCTCGCGCACACGCGTTGCCTGCCAGCCGAGATATTCGCGCGCGAGCAGATTAGCGACGGCCTCGCGCTGCGACTTGTTCGCGCCCAGGCGTTGCAGTGCCAACGCGCCTTCAATTGCATTTGCGTGTTTCGGCAACGCAATCGAGGCGCGCCACATCTGCGCCGAGCCGATGTCGCCCTTGCTCAGGGTCCCGAGCATTTCCAGTGCGAGGGTGTGTTGAAGCGCGGCCTCCAGACGCGCGCTAAGTTCCGGGAAAAGCGACGGCGCGGGCTCGGCGCCGGCAAGGGCGCTGCTCTGCCGTGCCCAAAGTTCCCTGGCTTCGGTCGAGCCGAGGCTGGCCTGAAAGACGGCGTTCGAACTCTGCAGCGTTTTCCAATCTTCCGGGTCGATCCGTCCGCCTAACGAGTCCAGAAGCAGCTCCTCGATCTGCGATTCGAGCGCGTCAATGTTTGCCGAAACCTCAGCTCGCGCCTTCGCCCCTCCGGCCAAAAGCACTGCCGCGAGCAAGGCCAGCGCGGGTAGAATCCGACGCGGCCGCCTCATGTTCCCGCCGATGGCTGCAGTTCGAGAATCGCGGCCGCTTGTTCCACCTGTGGGACGAGCTTGTCGGCCTTCTGTTTAGCCTGCTCGCCTAGCTCATCCACTTCCGCCGCCGTCATCTCTGTCCCCGCTTTTTTCTCGCGCCGTTCCACCCGATCGATGAAGGCGAGAATCCCGTCGAAGCCGCGCTCGATGGAACTGGCGAGAGCGGGATCCTTCCCCGCCACTTCCTGCTGCACAGCGCGATAAAGGATCGCGACGCTCGACATTATTCCACGCATGTCAGAGACGCGGCTCACGGCCGTGAACTTTCCGGACGTAGCGCCAAATCGGGAGTCTTTCCAGTCATCGAAATAACCTGAAAGCGTCGGCGTCATCGTGATGATGGCCGCGAAATAATCCGGCGTGGCCGGCTGCCACGCGATGGCAGCTTTGTGAAGCTCGTCTATTTTTGCCCGCACATCCGTCGCAACTGCCAGGAGAGCGTCCGCCCGGGGAAGCGATTCGTGTGCTCCGATTTTTCCATCATGGTCAAGATCGGCCGCAATTACGAGCTTCGCGTTTGAGCCCCAGAGCATCGGCTCGATCAGGTAGGTAAAGAGACAACCTTTGTGATCGATCTTCCCGCCGCGGGGTAGCGCCAGAATCACCGGTGCCACTGGCGTTCCCCCACCGGCCTGATCTTTCGGGACACCGGAATCGAGATAGACATCGAAATCCGCGAGGGCTGGCACGCCGGCGACGATGCCCTCGATGGTTTCGTAACCAAAACTATCCATCGCCTTGTATTCCTCGCGCAGAGATTCCACAAGGCGGGTGACTTCCGCGGGCGATGTTGCAAAGGCCTGAAGCGGATCGCCGTTTCGCGCCTGGACGAGCGCGTCATATGCGGTCGCATCGCGGACGAAGGCGTCGGCTGCGACCTCGATCTTCATGAGTGCGCCGAGCAAGTAGCTCTTCACGTCAGCGGTTGCCTGTTTCCCCGCAGACGTTTGTGGAAGCAAGAAAGACAGCGCTGCCAGAACCGCCATCGGCAGCATCGGCGGAACTTGCGTTCTCTTCACAGCCGCAAAGTTACCATAGTGATCTTCGGGCCGCTGCCGGTCGGTTGCGTTTTTTTAGCGGCCGGTTGCGCGAGAAGCACGCGCTGAACGTTTTGCAAAAAAGGCACGCGGACCGCCTCTGTTGTGATTCCAGCGGCAGGGCGTACAATTTTGCGTGCGGCGCCTTGGAGCTTTCACGCTGGTGGAGATAGCCATCGCTGTCTTCATCCTGCTCTTGCTAGTCATGCTGGCCGTGCCCAGCTTGAACGGTGTCTTAAAAGATCGCCGCCTGCGCCATTCGCTCGATTCTCTCAACGGCCTCGTGCGTCAGGCGCAAGAGCGAAGCGTGGCAGAGCGCAGATCGTATCTCATCATCTGGAACAAGGACGCTCTTGCCCTGCGAACCGAGACGTATTCGAAAGGCGAGAAGGCCGGGCCAGTCGCCACTTTGCGGGTGAGCCCGGGCGATTCCTTTTCGCTCAAGCTGCCGGCGGCACTCATCAAAGACGCTCCCGCGGAATGGATTTTCTGGCCCTCAGGAACATGCGAGCCAGCCACCATTGGATTCAAAGGCAATGACGGCCACTGGACTGCGACCTACTCTCCGTTGACGGCGCGACCGACGCTCAGCAATTATGCCACGAAGTAAAACCAGAAGGCGCGGGTTCGCTCTTTATGAGGTTCTGATCGGCATGACGATCTTTATCGTCGGAATCGTCGCGCTCGGCCGTTCTGTTCAAAATTGCCTCAACGCCAGCTCATTGAGCGCTGAGGAAGACCGCGTGCGCCAGCTTTTGTCGAATCGGATGGCCGAAGTGCAAGCGACTCCCGGCGTTCCCGACGCATCGCGGGAAATACACGTAGAGAGCGGCTACGGGCCGGTCAGGCTCGTGCAGAAAACCGTGCCGGCGGGATTGAAAGACGCGAAGAACGCAGAGCTCGGCGCCCTGCACCGCGTATCCCTCACTGCGAAATGGTCGCGCGGCGGCGTGATTCAATCCAAGGTAATCGAGTTCTATGTTTACCGCGCGGGTTGATGCGGCCCGGCGCCGCGGCTTCACATTGCTGGAGATCACCCTGGCAGTGGCGATCCTCGCGCTCATGTCGCTTTCGATCTATCGCTTTGTCATCGCAAATCTCACGGTCATCCGCGTCTCGTCGCAGGAAAGCGAAGCCGATGCGCGCTACTCCGGTTTTCTGAATCTGCTGACCGCGCAATGGCAGAATCTGCCCAGCGGGAGCGGTGCGCTGACCGGAGAACCGTTTGTTCTGGAGGAGCGGCCGCGTGATGAAATCAGCTGGGTGTGCGGTCCCGGTCCGGGATTGCTCACGCGCTATGCCTCTGGCGATTACCGGGTGAATATGCGCCTGCGTCGCATCGGCGGAAAATCGGACCAGATGGAGATCGGTTTTCTCCGAAGGCCCAAGGGCGACGCCAGCAACGCGACCGAGCACGAGACGTGGATTCCCTTGCTCTTCGACGTGCGGACGTTGCAGGTCCGCTATTTCGATCCGCGGCTCAACAGCTGGGTTAACAAATGGACTGACACTGCTTCGCTGCCGCGGCTGATAAAAGTCGCAATCGGCCGGCCTGATCGGACGCAGCCATGGGAGGCGATTGTGGCGCTGGGACGAACTCCGCTTTAATGAAAACGAGACGCGCAACGCGGCGTGACGGGGCAGCTCTAATGCTCTCGCTCTGGGCGTTGTTTTTATTGAGCGCGGTCGTCATTTCGTGGGCGCTTGACATCGATTCGCGCATCACTATCTCCGGCTCTGCCAATCGCATGTTGGAAGCGGAAGCTATGGCGTGTTCAGGCGCCGAGGTCGCACTGCACCCGGCGGTGAAGCCGGGATCGCGCTTGTTGAAGGGAAAATTTGACGGCAATCAAACCTTCGAAGCTCGCATCACCGGCGAAGGGGGGCGCTTGAACCTGAACTGGCTCGTCGCCGGGGAAAATCCTGCGCGGCTCGAGATTCTGCGGAAGTATCTCGAAACGAAAAGGGTCGACCTAAACGAACGGGGGCGCATGATCGATTGTCTGCTCGACTGGATCGATCCCGATTCGCTCATCCGCCTGAACGGCGCAGAGGTCGAGGGTGATTATAAACCAGCAAATATGTTGCTCACCCGAATCGACGATTTGAAGCGCGTTCGGGGCTGGAAGGAGTTTGTCACCACCACCGGTTGGGATGCGGATTTTACCTTGAACAGTAGCGGCCCGATCGACGTCGCCTGGGCCTCGCGCGAGGTTCTCCTCTCCCTTCCCGGAATGACGGAACCGCGGGTGGAACAATTTCTCACAACCCGGCGCGGACCGGACGGGATCGATGGCACGGAAGATGATCCGCCTCTTAAGACGCTGGACGAGGTGCGGGTTGCGCTTGGCTTTTCAGCGGAGCAGTTTAAACAACTGACTGGCCTCGTCGGGTTTAAGGATCAGGTAATGCGCATCGTGAGCGTCGGTAGGTCAGGAAACGCCACGCGGGAGGTCCGCATGGTAGTCCGTAAGGGCGGTAATATTCCGCAACTGATCAGTTGGAAGGAGCTGTGATATCGACTCTGCCGCGCGACAGGTTTTCCTAATCCCAGCCGCGCAAGGCTGGAACGTGGTCCGTTCACCGAACGGGAACGGCCAGTGGGCCGTCCGCGCTCTCCCCACGATGGAAGAAGCCGCCGCGCTCCTGACCCCCGCGGACGAATTCGTTCTCGCACTCCCGATGAGCGCGGTTCTGGCCCAGCGCCTCCGGGTGCCTACCGTGGACGACCAGGACTTCGCCGAGATGGTCCGCATCCAGGTGGAAAAGGGATTGCCTTATCCGCCGGAGGAAGTCACGACCGATTTCGAGGTTATCTCGCGGACCGAAGAGGAGAGCCTCGTCTCGGCGGTCGCCGTGCATAATGACAAACTCGCGGAGCTGGCGG
>JBDTYN010000143.1:0-7083 GCA_040005675.1 Chthoniobacterales bacterium | reverse complement strand
GCGGATGCGCCAGGAAACCGCGCAACAGATCCATCGCGCGCATGGTTTCGGGAACGAAGGAAGGCGCGACAAGTCGCTCGGTGTAATGAGATGAAGGGTCGAGCAGGAAATTCTTCACGTCTACGATGCCGACGATCTGGTCGGGTGTGTCGGCGTAGACCGGGACGCGGCGATGGCGCTTTTCTTTGAGGCGGGCGATCGCCTCTTCGTTCGTGAGATCATCCGGCAGCGAGAAGGTGTCGACGCGCGGGGTCATGCAATCCTTCGCCGTCTTATCGCCGAGCTTGATGATCTCCTGGATCATCTCGCCTTCGACTTCCTGGAGTGTGCCTTCCTCCTCGCCCATCTCGACGAGCGTCTCGAGCTCTTCGTCACTCAGCCGCACGCGCGATTTGAGCTTCTTTGGCACGATCGCATCAGCAAAAGCGGCGCTGACGCGTTCGAGGCGGTGGCCGATACGATCGAGCAACGGCACCATCGTCTGCAGTGCGAGCACGCCGACGGTGGAGAGCCGGTAAGGCGCCGAGAGGGCGATGAGCTTCGGCAGCAGATCGCAGAGGACCACGACGATGCCGAAAATCACAATTGCGGCGAGCCATTGTGAGACCCGAGCGGCAAGCGGCCCTTCCCAAATTAGGAACAAACACAGCACGACCAGCGGCACGTTGACCAGAACATCGCCGAGCAACAACATGTTGAGCACCCGCCGCGGATTGTCCCGGAACATTTGGATGAACTGCGTGAGGGAGGGATGGTGCTCCTCGAGACGGCGTAACTGGTGTGCTTTCAACGAAAAAAGCGCGGTCTCCAATCCGGAGAAAAGAGCGGACGCGAATATCAGCAGACCAATGAGAACGAGGAGGATGATGAGCGCGGGCAGGGTCATTCCACGCCGTCCCGGTAGTTGGGGCACGAGTCGACCCTCGATAAAAACGACCGTGCGGGTTTGCCCATTCTCGCCGTCAACATGAAGCTAAATACGGGATGAGCAAAGGGGAGCGGATTTCGCAATTTGTGCAGAAGCTCGAGCCGGAGGCGGCCGCGTCGCATTCGTCGGATGTGGCCGACAGTCCGTTCTACCGCGGTTTTTTTCGCTGCTGGAACGAGCAGCGATATTACGAAGCGCACGATGTGCTGGAGGATCTCTGGCTGCGCACAACGTCGGAAGACGCGCGATTTTTCAAGGGATTGATTCAGGCGGCCGGCGCCTTTGTGCATTTGCAGAAACAGTTCGAGCACCCGGAGCATGTGAAACATGGACGGCGTCTCGCTCCGGCGGTTCGCCTCTTTCGGTTGGCGAGTAAGAACCTCGAGCCATTCGGAAATGTGCGGCACCGGCTTGACCTCGTGCGGCTGCGGCAACTGCTCGAAGAGACGGCGGGAGCGATCCTCGCTTCGAATTATAAGACAAATCCCTGGTCGCCGGATGGCGCGCCCACGCTTTCGCTCCTTCATTGAACCGGGAATCGCGTCTCCGACTCTGCCAGTAGATCTCGCGGAACGCCCCGTGCAACGATTTCGCCCGCTTCCAGGATGATTACCTCGTCGCAGATAGCGACCGCTTCGGAGCGATCGTGCGTCACATAGAGGATCGGCACGCCGAACTCCGGGTAGATGCCGGCCAACTGTTCGAGGATCGCGGCTTTCAACTGCGAATCGATCCCAGTGAGCGGCTCGTCCAGCAAAAGCAATTTTGGCGCGCTGAGGAGCGCGCGTGCAATCGTGAGGCGTTGCTTTTCGCCGCGTGAAAGCGAACGCACATCGCGCTCGAGCAATTTTTCAATCTGCAGGAACTGAGCGACATGGTCCACGCTAAACGTTTCGGCCGCTTCTCTTTGTTTCCATCCATAGAGGAGGTTTCGCCGCCCTGAGAATTGCGGAAAGAGGGTGTCGTCTTGCGGCACGTAACCGATTTTTCGTCGCTGAACCGCGAGATGAAAGCCGCGCTCGGCGTCGTCAAAGATAATTCCGTCAAAGCGCACGAGTCCGGTGGCGGGCCTTCGCAGCCCGGCGATGGTTTCGAGGAGCGAAGTTTTGCCAGCTCCCGAGGGGCCAAAGATCGCGGTGCGTGCCGCGTTCAATTCGACGTCGACCTGCAGAACGAACGACGAAAGCGGGAGCTCGACCCGGCGCAGTTCCAGCCTCATCGCACGGCGGGCCGCAGGAGCCTTTCGCTCATCCAGACCGCTCCAAAGGCGATCACGACACAAACAATCAGGAGCCGGTAGGCGGAAGTGTCATTTCCCAACTGGACCGCTTCATAAATGCGGAGCGAGAGCGTGGTGGTTTTGCCCGGAATATTCCCCGCGACCAGGATCGTGGCGCCGAATTCCCCCACCGCGCGGGCAAAGGCGAGCACAACGCCAGCCGCGATCGCGCGTCCCGCCAGAGGCAATGTAATCGTGAAAAATACCCGCGTTTCGCGTGCCCCGAGAGTCCGCGCGATCTCCTCCAGACGCTGGTTCACGTCTTCGAAACCGACTCGCGCCGATCGAACAAGCAGCGGAAATGACATCACTGCCGCCGCCAGCACGACGGCGCGCCAGGTGAACACCACGTCAGTCCCAAATCGAGCGTGCAGGAAATGGCCGAAGGCGCCGCGCCTTCCGAAAAGCTTAAGCAAGACCAGGCCGGTCGCGACCGGCGGGATCACGAGCGGCAGAGTAACGAAGGTCTCGACGAACGTTTTTCCCGGCCAATGACGACGGGCGAGAAGCCAGGCAAGGGCGAGACCAGCAGGCAGAATCAGCGCGGTGCTGAGTGCGCAAACGCCCAGGGTAAAGCGGATGATCTGCCACTCGGACGGCGCGAGCCACATCGGCTCAACGCTTCACGACGAAACCAAATTTCTCAAACACTTGCAGCGCCGCTTCCGATTCGACGTAACGCAGGAACTTTTCCGCCGCGCTCCGGTTGGCCGACTCTTTCACGAGTGCGACCGGATATTCGATTCGCGGCCCCGCCCCGGCTGGGACGCTGAAGACGACCTTCACTTTCTTGGAAATGTTCGCGTCGGTTTTGTAAACAAACCCGGCGTCGACGTTACCCGACTCGACGGCTGCCAAAGCGGCTCGCACATTTTCGGTCGGCACAAGTTTCGGCTCTAATTTTCCCCAGATCCCCGCTGCGGTAAGATACTCTCGTGCGTAGATTCCAGCCGGAACGCTTCGGGGATTGGCCACGGCAATGCGTCCCAGCGATTCGAGCTGCTCGACGGCGCTAATTTGCACTTTCGAATCGTGCAGCGTCACCAGCACGAGCGAGTTCGAGAGAAGGTCGCGCCGCGTTTCCGGCACGATGAGGCCGGCCTTTTGCAGCGCATTCATCTTCTCTTCATCGGCGGAAAAGAAAATATCGGCTGGCGCGCGTTCCTCGATCTGGCGCGCCAGGAGACTGGAGGCGGCAAAATTAAAACCGACGCGCTCGCCGCCCGATCGCGCGTAGTTTTCGGCAATCTCTTTTAGCGCATCGGTCAGGCTGGAGGCGGCGAAGACCTGCACTTCGCCAGCGCGGACGGTTGAGAGTGCTTGTGTCATAATTAAAATAGAGAGAAAAAGACGCATCATTTCAAAAGATGGCCGCGCTTTTACTTTCTGCGACTGTAATCAGTTTGAAAGCGAAACGGCTCAACCATGAAAACTGAGCACAAGGGAGCGAAGAAGGCCAACCGGCTCGGAAAGGAAAAGTCGCCCTACCTTCTGCAGCACGCCGGTAACCCGGTCGACTGGTATCCATGGACGGATGCAGCCTTCGCGAAAGCGCGCAGAGAAAAGAAGCCGATTTTCCTCTCGATCGGTTACTCGACCTGCCACTGGTGCCACGTGATGGCGCACGAATCGTTCGAGAATGAGCAGACGGCGGAGATCATGAATCGCGAATTCGTGAATATCAAAGTCGATCGGGAAGAACGGCCGGACGTGGATCGGGTTTACATGACTTTTGTCCAGGCGACGACCGGCGGCGGCGGATGGCCGATGAGCGTATGGCTGACACCGGAGCTGAAACCATTTGTCGGTGGCACTTATTTTCCGCCCGAGGATCGCTACGGGCAGCCCGGTTTCAAAAAGGTGCTGCAACGGATCGCCGATACCTGGAAACAGGATCACGAAAAAATCGCGGAGCAGGGGACACGCATTCTACAGGCGCTACAGGAAGCGCAGGCTGGAGGCGCAGGCGAGGGCAGCGGCAGCCTTGGCCGTGAAGCGTTGCAAGCAGCCTACGAGCAGCTCGAACGCAGCTACGATGCGCGCGAAGGGGGCTACGGCAGCGCGCCGAAGTTTCCGCGCCCGGTTACGTTGAACTTCATGTTCCGTGTCTATGCGCACGGCGTGGCGCAAGTTTCCAACCTGCGGGCCGAAGACAATGCGAATCGGAAAGTCGCGCCACAGGCAGAGAAAGCGCTGGCCATGAATCTGTTTACGCTGCGGAAAATGGCCGCGGGCGGAATTCATGATCATCTTGGTGGCGGGTTCCATCGTTACTCCGTGGACGGATTCTGGCACGTGCCGCATTTCGAAAAAATGCTCTACGATCAGGCGCAGCTCGCAATCGCTTATCTCGACGCGTTCCAGATCACGCACGAGCCGATCTTCGAGTCGACCGCCCGGGACATTCTCGATTACGTCCAGCGCGACATGACGCATCCCGACGGCGGGTTCTTCTCCGCGGAAGACGCCGACAGCGTCGTTCCGGAGGGAGAACCGGAACACGCTGAAGGCGCTTTCTACGTCTGGACGAAAGACGAAATAGACGCGGCGCTCGGCCCAGACGCAGAGATTTTCAAATTTCACTATGGAGCTGAACCGGCCGGCAATGCGCCTGAGGGCGCTGATCCGCATGGCGAGTTCACCGGCAAGAATATTTTAATCGAGCGGCACACGACTGCCGAGACGGCCGGGCAATTCAAAAAGAACGAGGAAGAGATTTGCAAGATCCTGAAGAAGGCGCGCGCAAAGCTGCTCTCGATACGGAGCAAACGGCCGCGTCCGCATCGCGATGACAAAATCATCACCGCTTGGAACGGTCTCATGATCTCCGCCTTTGCGCGGGCGGCGCAGGTTCTGGACGAGGCTGCTTATCTCGAATCCGCTCGACACGCGGCAGGTTTCGTCCGTGCGCATCTCTACGACGAAAACGAAAAGGCGCTCGTCCGCAATTTCCGACAGGGGAAAGGCGCCGTCGGTGGCTTCGCCGACGATTACGCTTTTCTCGTTCAGGGTCTGCTTGATCTGTATGAGGCATCCTTTGACGCGACCTTGATTCAGTTTGCCCTTGAACTGCAGGAAACACAGGACCGGCTCTTCTACGATGGCGAATACGACGGCTATTACGGCGCGACCGCGAATGATCCCAGCATCCTTCTGCGGATGAAGGAGGACAACGATGGCGCTGAACCCGCGGCCAGCTCTGTTTCTGCCTTGAACTTGTTGCGACTGGCTCAATTGCGAAATGACGAGGCCCCCGCCGATCGCGCACGCAAAACGATTAATGCATTTACCCGGCAGATTTCGCACTTTGCCAGTGCCATGCCGCAGATGTTGGTGGCGCTCGACTTCAGCCTGGCGACACCGCGTCAGATCGTAATCGCCGGAAACCCAGCCGCGCCCGAAACGCGCGCTCTTCTCCGCGAAGTGCACCGGCATTTTCTCCCCACCAAAATCCTGATTCTGGCCGACGCCGGCGAAGGACAGCGCTATCTCGGCAGCAAACTGGAAGCGCTGTGCGAAATGAGACCGGTCAACGGAAAAGCGGCGGCTTACGTGTGTGAAAATTTCACCTGCCAGGCGCCGGTGACCGAGCCTGCGAAGCTGAGGGGTTTGCTCGAGCGCGGTTAAGGAAAATCGCGCGAATCGGTTTTCGATGGAGACGGCACGTCCTCGTGCCGTAGCCTGACTCAATCTCGCCGTTTCCGCACTGCATGCGCCTCGGGCCACACTTTGCGCGGAAGCTTCAACCGGGTTTACAAGGAACCGCGATTGCGGCACGAGGGCGTGCCACCTCCATCAGTAAGCTGGAGCGGACGCGACCGAATAATGAGCCGCCGCTAGTGTAACAATTCCTGGGGAACTTTTCCGCCGTTGGCCGCGATCTTTTTGATTACTTCCTTGCTCAACCACATGTTCATGGCCGCGGAATCGTTCATGTCGCCCGTGTAGTGCAACTCCGTCGCGAGGGTCTTGCGAGCGGCGAGGCTGCTATCCATGCCGACCAGCTTCATCAGATCGACGATCGAATGCTTCCAATCGAGTTTCTCCGAGTTCTTCGCCGCGAGGGCATCGAGCGTGGCGGCGAGGTCCACGGGCTGCGCCGGTGCGGTGGTCGAGCTGGGCGCGGCTGTCGGCTGCGCGACGGGGGCGGGCATTGCCGGGGTGGAGGAACTTTGCGTGACCGGGGCGGTTGCAGGGGCGGGCGCCGCACCGGTACTGGCCGCAGGCGCTGGGGCGTCGGCGTGGCTGAAGATTTTGGACATTAAAGTGTGAAAGAGACCCATAAGATTTTTTGCTTTCCTATTAACTGACGATCTCTCCCGGAAAATAGTGAGGGACGCGGCAGGAGACGGCACGCGACTCTGCTAAAGATTCGGATGTGGAGCGGGTTTTGCATGGGAATGTGCGGCCGAATTATTGAAAAGCCTCGCCCCTGGCGCTCTGCCTTTCGCGCGAATCCGCGGCCATCCATCCCTCGCCCCGACTGCGCCGGGTGACGCGTTTGCGGAAGGGACTTTCTGCTGTCGCCGGAAAGGACCAACGCTGACGATCCTTTCCCCGAGAACTGCGCAAGCCACTGACCTCCACGAAAATGACTCTGGTTATCCTGGCCGGCATTCCTTCGCTGGGCCCCTTCCCTTCCATTGTCATATCCATCACGAGATGACCGCAACTCTCACCGTCAATTGAGGCGCTCCCATGCGTCTCGACACGCGGACGACGCTCGCGATCTACCGGCAGTTTGCCGAGACCGGTCAGCTCTGAAATTTCGCTCGGTCTCGTCAGCCTGCTTCACGCCGTTCGCCGGGTTCCAGGATCCCTGCAGCTTGCGCACATAAAGAATCTGCCCGGTGTGGTAGGCGTTATGCGTGCTGAT
>JBDTYN010000142.1:0-4409 GCA_040005675.1 Chthoniobacterales bacterium | reverse complement strand
AAGGCGATTTGAAGCAAAAGCTCCTAGTGGAGGCGAAAGGCGAAATTGCGGAATTGGCCGACACGATCAACAGCATGACCGACACGCTGGCGATTTTTGCCGACCAGACGACGACGGTCGCTCGCGAGGTCGGTGTCGAAGGCAAACTCGGCGGCCAGGCCAACGTGCCCGGGGCTGCGGGAACGTGGCGCGATCTGACGGACAATGTCAATCAGCTCGCAGCCAACCTCACGACGCAGTTGCGTGCGATCGCCGACGTCGCGACGGCGGTGACGAAAGGCGATCTCACGCGCTCCATTCAGGTCGCGGCGGAAGGCGAAGTAGCATTCGTGAAAGACAACATCAACGAGATGATCCGCAACCTGAAGGACACGACCTTGCGGAACGACGAGCAGGACTGGTTGAAAACTAATCTCGCGAAGTTTACCCGGATGCTACAGGGGCAGAGGGATCTCCTGACAGTTGGCCGTCTGATTCTTTCTGAACTCGCGCCGGTTGTCTCGGCGCAACAGGGCGTCTTCTACCTGATGAATGGCTCGCCCGAGGAACCGGAATTAAAGCTCCTCGCCAGCTATGCGTATCGCGAGCGGAAAGGGGTGAACAACCGGTTTAAAATGGGTGAAGGATTGGTCGGTCAGGCAGCGCTCGAAAAAGAGAGGATCCTCCTCACGCAAGTTCCCTCTGACTATGTGCAAATCAGCTCCGGCCTCGGGGAAACGACGCCGTTGAATATCGTGGTTCTGCCGATTCTCTTCGAAGGCCAGGTGAAAGCGGTGATGGAACTTTCGTCGCTCGAAAAGTTCAATCCCACGCACCAGGCGTTTCTCGATCAGCTAACCGAGATAATCGGAATTGTGCTCAACACGATCGAAGCGAACTCACGCACGGAAGACTTGCTCAAACAGTCGCAGTCGCTTGCCACCGAGTTGCAAAGCCGGCAGCAAGAACTGCAGCAAACCAACCAGGAGCTGGAGGAAAAGGCGCACCAATTGTTCGAGCAGAACGAGGAAGTCGAACACAAAAACCGGGAGGTCGAGCAAGCGCGGCAGGCGCTCGAAGGCAAGGCGCAACAGCTCTCGCTTACCTCGCGCTACAAGTCGGAGTTTCTCGCCAATATGTCGCACGAGCTGCGCACACCGCTTAACAGCCTGCTGATTCTCGCGGATCAGCTTTCCTCGAACCCGGATGGCAATCTCACCCCGAGACAGGTTGAGTTCGCCACGACAATCCGTGGATCAGGCAAGGATCTGTTGAAGCTGATCAACGACATTCTCGATCTGTCGAAGATCGAGTCCGGCACGGTGACAGTCGATATCGGCGAGGTTCGTTTCGACGAGATTCGCCAGACGATGGAACGAACGTTCCGGCATGTCGCGGAAGGCAAAGGACTGCGTTTCAAGATCGATTTCGATCCGGGGTTGCCGGAGGCGGTGTACACCGATGCGCAGCGGCTCGACCAGGTGTTGAAAAACCTGTTATCGAATGCGTTTAAGTTTACGGAACGCGGCAACGTCACGCTGCGCGTTGCGCCGGCGACCGGCGGGTGGTCGTCCGAGATAGCCAATCTCACTCGCGCGGGCAGTGTCTTCGCTTTTTCGGTGAGCGACAGCGGGATCGGCATTGCCGGTGACAAGCAAACGACAATCTTCGAGGCCTTCCAGCAGGCCGATGGCAGCACCAGCCGCAAATACGGGGGGACGGGCCTCGGGCTGGCGATCAGCCGGGAACTGGCGCGTGTCCTAGGTGGTGAAATCCGCGTCGAAAGTTCGGAAGGGCGGGGAAGCACTTTCACACTGTTCCTGCCGCAGAGTTATACCGCTGTGCCGGAGGATCAGGCGTTGGCGGCAACGGCGGCTGAGCCGGAAGCTCTTCCGCATCCGCCAGCGAGCAACGGAAGCGCACCGGTGGCACGGGCTGAGTTTACGATCTCAGACGATCGGTCGAAGATACTGCCGGGCGAAAAGTCGATTCTGATCATGGAAGATGACCGCGACTTTGCGCAGTGGCTGCTGGACGCGGCGCGCGAACAGGGCTTCAAGGCTATCGTCGCTTCGCGCGGCAAGCAGGGCCTCGCTTTGGTGAGCGAGTTTACACCGTCGGCGATCACGCTCGACATCAGTCTGCCCGACATCAATGGCTGGCAAATTCTTGACCGGCTGAAATCCGATCTTTCGACGCGTCATATTCCAGTATTCGTCATCTCCGGCTACCACGAGCCGGAAAACGCGCTCAAGCAAGGTGCGCTCCGGTTTCTGACCAAGCCGATCGACGCGGCGCAAATCAGCGAAATCTTCCGAAAGGCGCGCGAGATGAGCGAGTCGACCTCTAAAAAGCTGCTCGTCATCGAGGACGATGAAAGTCAGCGCATGAGCATTCGGGAACTGATCGGCAACGCAACTGCCGATTTAACCGATGCGGCCAACGCAGAAGAGGCGTTGCACGCGTTGCGGAACGAGCGTTTTGATTGCGTGGTCCTTGATTTGATGTTGCCCGACATGTCGGGGTTTGACCTGATCGATAAAATCCGGGACGGAGACGAGCACCTGCCGATCATCGTGTACACTGGGAAAGATCTGTCGCGCACCGAGGAGGAAAGATTGAATCGGATCGCGCAGACAACGATCGTGAAAGATGTGCGCAGCCCGGAGCGGCTCTTCGATCAGACCGCTCTTTGGCTGCACCGCGACGCCGCTCTTTTGCCCGAGGACAAACGCGAAATTCTCCGCCGCCTGCATGATCCCGACGCGTTGCTCTCCGGCAAGACGGTGCTCATCGTTGATGACGACGTGCGAAACATCTTCGCCATGACGAGCATGCTGGAGCGATACAAAATGGACGTTTTCTCGGCGGAAACCGGGAAGGCTGCGATCGAGGAATTACAGAACAGGCCGGGAATCGACCTCGTTCTGATGGACATCATGTTGCCGGAGATGGATGGCTACGACACGATGCGCGCCATTCGGAAGATGTATGGGTTCGAGCATTTGCCCATCATTGCCCTGACTGCGAAAGCAATGAAGGGTGACCGCGAAAAATGCATCGATGCCGGAGCGAGCGATTACATCTCGAAGCCGGTGGATACTGAACGGCTGCTCACATTGCTGCGGAACTGGTTCTACCGGTAACGATGACCGCTGATGCCGCGGCGCGCGAGTTCGCCGACGAGAAGGTTAATATCCTGATCGTCGACGACCGTCTGGATAAGCTGCTGGCACACGAGGTGATGCTGACGGAGCTGAACCAGAACCTGGTTCGCGCCGCCTCCGGCAAAGATGCGCTCCGATGCCTGCTGAAAGAGGATTTTGCGCTCATCCTCCTCGACGTGAACATGCCCGGAATGGATGGCTTCGAGACCGCCGCGCTCATCCGCCAGCGGCCCCGCTCGCAGACCACTCCGATTATTTTTATCAGCGCGGTCAACGACACGGAGACGCATGTTTCGCGCGGCTACTCGTTAGGTGCAGTCGATTACATTCTGACTCCGGTCGTCCCGGAAATCCTGCGCGCAAAGATTGCGGTCTTTGTCGATCTTTACAAGAAAACCGCGCTGATTAAGAGACAGGCGGATGAGCGGGCCGAATTCATCCGTGCGCAGGCTGCTCGGGTGGAGGCGGAAGCGCGACAGGAACGGCTCGCCTTTCTCGCTGAAGCCAGCAACGCGCTTGCCGGTTCGCTCGATTACGAAGTGACATTTCAGAACCTGGCCCGACTGGTCGTGCCACGCCTGGCCGATTTCTGCATCATCGACGTGGTGGAGGAGAACGGCGCGTTGCAACAGGTGGCCGTCGCGCATCGTGATCCAGCCATGGAAACGAAGCTGCGTGATTTGGCGGCGCAATACCCGTCGAGCGCAGCCGCGCAAAACGGGGGAACGCGGGTTTTTCGGAGCGGCCAGTCGGAAATTCGTTGTGGCATCGTGGATCATCTCCTGCCGGAGCTGTATGAACGCCTCGAAGACCGCGAATTGATCCGCCAGCTAGCGCCCACCGGCTACATTGCGGTGGCTTTGCGTGCGCCCCAACGGGTGCTGGGCGTCATTACAATGGTCTACACCGATTTCACACGGGGCTGTGGAGCTGATCAACTCTCACTGGCGGAGGAATTGGCGCAACGTGCGGCCATGGCTCTCGAAAACGCCGGGCTCTACAAAGCGGCAAAAAATGCGCGCACGGAAGCGGAACGGGCCAATCGGGCGAAGGACCGTTTTCTGGCCATGCTCAGTCATGAGTTGCGAACGCCGCTCACCCCGGTGCTGACCTCCGTTTTAAATCTGGAAAGTGACACCGACCTCTCAGAGGAGAGCCGGGCTTCTCTCCAGATGATCCGGCGCAACGTGGAATTGGAAGCGCGCTTAATCGATGATCTGCTCGATCTAACCCGCATCAGCAAAGGCAAGGTGCAGCTCAGTC
>JBDTYN010000141.1:0-12958 GCA_040005675.1 Chthoniobacterales bacterium | reverse complement strand
TGGGCCTGGGGTTCGCGGCGAAATGGCCGAAGGCAATTCACGAGGGGAACGGCACAGTCTGTCTTTTCGTGGATGAGAAAGCGTCGCCGGAACAGCGTGCGGCCTTGCTCGAGATCGGTTCCGGTCAGGCCGGCGGCCTGCCGTTCGAGATTCTCGCGACTACTTTCAGCACGCTGCTGGAGCCGCGTTTCGTTGCATTCGATTTCAAGCTCGACGGTCTCCGCAGTTCAGCGCGGCTGGGCGACGGCTTTCGGATCGCGCTGGAGCCGATCAAGAATCCTGTGACGGGCGACCCTGAGCAGGTCGAAGTGAATCACGGGACCGGCTTCATTTTCCAGAAAGCGGAATGCGCGTCGGCACGCGAAGGGTCGGTGCAACTCGACGACATGAAGTTCTCCTACCCGAACAAGGCCGGGTTCGTCGCGCGCGTTCACTACGGAAACTGAGCGCCGGGTGACCGGTGCGCCTGATGCGGTCGTGCGACGCGACCGTTGGATCATCGGAGCGGGCCTCGCTGCGGTGGCGGTGCTTGCCTGGGCTTACATGCTCAGGGAAGCGCGACAGATGGATGTCCGCGGCGCGTGCGCATCCATGGACATGACGATGGGCGGTCCCGACCTGGGCGACTGGTCTGCCCGGTCGCTGTTGCCGCTCTTTCTGATGTGGTCAGTGATGATGCTGGCCATGATGCTGCCCAGCGCGACGCCGATGATTTTGACGTTCGCGAGCGTCAGCCGGAACCGTCGGCAGCAGGAGCGACCGTACGTGCCAGTCGCGGTGTTTGTGTCGGGCTACATTGCGGTCTGGGGCGGATTCAGCGCTCTGGTCGCGTGGGGCCAATGGCTGCTCCATCGGAAGGCGCTGCTTTCTCCCGCGATGGCCAGTAACAGCGCGCTACTGGGCGGTCTCATCTTGTTGGCCGCCGGCTTGTTTCAATTAACGCCGCTCAAACGCAGCTGCCTCAGGCATTGCCGCGCGCCGCTCGAGTTCATCATGACGCGATGGCGGGAAGGGGCGGCCGGCGCTTTTCGCATGGGCGTGGAGCACGGGGCGTTTTGCACCGGCTGCTGCTGGGCGCTGATGTGCCTGCTGTTCGTCGTCGGGGTGATGAACATCCTTTGGATCGCCGGGCTGACGTTGCTGGTCGGGGTGGAGAAAGTATTTCCGCGCGGAAAATGGATGAGCTCCCTCACCGGAGTCGTTCTGATCGCATGGGGCATCTTCGTGATGACCCACGCCGCCTTGAGGGGATAATGACGCTACGAAAACGTCAGCACGATCTTTGAAGGTGCGGTTCGATTCCAGCTGCTCATGCACCGCACGGATCTCCTCGGAGGGATAAACTTTTTCGATCACTGGTTTAACGAGTCCGCGCTGAACGAGGGGTAAAAAGCCGATAGCGAAGCGGCGTATGACCGGTCACACGGCCTTTCTCTCCCGGCAATCGATTCATTAACAGGGGCGCGCGCATAAAAGCAGCTACCGGATGTCAGAATGTTCCGGCGAACGATGCTTCGCGCTCCATGGAGATTTAGAATGACGAAAACAAATATTACTTCAATCGTCGCAGCGGTGAGCGCGGCGATCGTGTCGCTTCTGGTGGGACCGTCTGCCGTCGGACAGACCGATGAGGAAGCAACCCCATCGACTTTCCCTTCGATCAGGGTTCCGGCGGGGCCGCTGCCCACCGCGACGGTGACGCCGCTGCAGACGACGCCGGTTCCCACTGCGACGGTGACGCCGTTACCAAGCGCGTCGCCGGACGGCACCCAACCGCAAACAACCAGCACGGCGACTCCTTCAACGACGCCAACATCTGCTGGCACTGAGCAGCCGCGGACGACGAATACGGCGACTCCCGCGCCAACGCAGACTCCGTAAGCCGGGTTCCCTTCCTCTTTTCCTGCTTCGATTTGTTCGCTCCCGCACACTCACCGCCTGCGATCGGCAATCAAAGGCCATCTACGCGCGGGCGGGTCCCGTGCAGGCGCCAGACATTCCGGGAACTTTTCGTTTTGTGGAATAGCTTACTGTGACGGCCGCAACGATTCTGCCGCAAATTCAAAAAGCCAGCCACCCGATATAGCGTTCCAGGAATCTAATCTTTAAGCTCGATGGATATGAAACCGCAGGACTTCAAAGGCGACCTGCTCGCTCTCCTTAACGACAAGTCCGTCTGCCACGGTAATTTTACACTCGCTTCGGGGGCACAGAGCGACCTTTACGTCGATGCGAAATTGACGACCCTGGATCCGCGAGGCGCGCTCTTAGTGGGCCGGCTTGGATGGCAACTCGTCAAACAAACCGCGGCCGCGCGAAGCGTGCGAGTCGACGGAATCGGAGGACTAACCATGGGGGCCGATCCAATCGCACTGAGCATAGGCATCGCTGCGCATATCGAGGATCCTTCAAATTCGCTTCAGACGTTCACCGTTCGCAAATCGGCCAAAAGCCATGGGCGGCAGAAGCTGATTGAAGGGAATTTTTCCAAGGGCGATTCTGTGGTGGTGATTGAAGATGTCATCACAACCGGTGGTTCCACCCTGCAGGCTATCGATGAGATAGAGAAAGCCGGCGGGCAGATCGCATTTGTGATCGCGCTGCTGGACCGCCAGGAGGGGGGTCGTGAGAATATTGAAGCGCGCGGTCACGCTGTGGTGCCGATCCTGACTCGCGCTGACCTCGCCGGGGTAAGTGCCAGCCGAGGATCGCATACCGCGGCCGCTTGAGTTTTAAGAGGCGACCTAACGAGCAAAATACGGCGCGCGCAACGCGCTAAAAAATCCGCCATTTTTTCCTCTTGGTCAGTCTATCGACCTGCCACAAACGTACACCGCCCATGTAGGCATTCCGGTTTTGGCCGGGCATGATTCCATCCGGTAACTTGCCGAGAACCTTCGCGTTACCGCCGCCGAGGACAACGTAGTTAGCGATGAACGAGAGCTTCAACTGCGCGACGGCATATCGCACTTCGCGTTCCCAATCTTTCCGCCCGAGCGTTTCCAATCCCTCCTTGCCGAGCCAGTCTTCGATGATTCCGTCTGCGTAGGGGAGATCGCCGAGCTCGAGCGGAAGGACGGTGTTACTCCAGACCAGAGCGGAGCCGAGGCCGGTGCCGAGGCCGAGAAAGAGCATCCGCCCGCCGCGATAACTGCCGAGCGCTTGCATGGCCGCGTCGTTGATGACGTGCACCGGCTTGCCCAGGGCCCTGGAGAAATTGAAACCGCTCCAGCCTTTCGCGAGATGCTTTGGATCCTTGGCGATGCGCCCGTCTTTCACCGGCGCCGGAAAACCGATCGAGACGGCATCGAACTTCCAGTCGACCAGCGACTCCTTGATCGCGCTGATCAACGCCTTCGGACCCATGCGCGACCCGGAATCGAACTTTCGCTTTTGCGTGCGCGAGAGCATCAGCTTCACGTGCGTCCCGCCAATGTCGACGACGAGGATTTTCTTTTTCACGTGCGCTCCTGCGGCACAACCGTGATGGGCGACAACTTGAGGGAGCGGGGACCTTGAGATTCTGCCGAGGCGCGCGCCTGCCGGCGGGAGCGCTCGCGGAAATGCAACTGCGCCTGGGAGCGCGGCGCGCCTTCCTCGCCCCGGAGACGCACGTACGTCCCGTCGGCCTGCAGTTCCCGCGCCTTGCCGTGATCATTGAGAAAGCGGGGAAGAATCTCGGTGACAATCTCCTCGCGGAGCGCGGGATCGTCGATGGGAAAGGCGATTTCGACCCGGCGTAGAAAATTTCTCGGCATCCAATCTGCGCTGGCCAGGAAGACGTCCGGCTCGCCCGCGTTCTCGAAATAATAGATCCGGCTGTGCTCCAGGAATCGGCCGACGATGCTGATGACGCGGATGTTGTCACTCAGCCCGGGCACCTTCGGCCGCAAAGAGCAAATGCCGCGCACAATCAGATCGATCTTCACGCCGGCGCAGGAAGCTTCGTAGAGCTTTTCGATAATCTCCTGGTCGACGAGCGAATTTAGCTTCGCGATAATGCGCGCAGGTTTGTCGGCCGTGGCGTGATCACGCTCGCGCTCGATGAACCCGGTGATCCGCTTGCTCAGGTCGAAGGGCGCGACGAGCAATTTCTTCAGTCCGGGGTAACCGGCAAGTCCGGTCAGCGTATTGAAAACGATCGCCACTTCGTCGGTTAACTCGGTCGCCGTTGTGAGCAGACTGAAATCCGTATAACCCCGAGCCGTTCGCGGATGGTAATTTCCTGTGCCGAGATGCACATACTGGCGGAGCCGATCGGTGTCGCGCCGCACGATCAGGAGCGCTTTGCAGTGGGTCTTGAGCCCGACGACGCCGTAAACGACATGCGCCCCGGCCTCTTCGAGCCGCCGCGCCCACTGGATGTTGGCGGCTTCGTCGAACCGCGCGCGCAATTCGACCAGGGCGGTGACTTGTTTGCCGGCATTCGCGGCCTCGATCAGCGCTTCCACCACCGCCGAATCGCCACTTGTGCGGTAGAGCGTGATCTTCACTGCGAGCACCTGTGGATCGCGCGCGGCGTTCTCGATCAGCTCGACGATCGTGTCGAAGCTTTCGTAGGGATGATGCAGCAGCACATCCTGCTTTCGCATCACTTCGAAGATATTGGCGTGCGGCGGCAGAGCCGGGTCGCGCACCGGCTGGAAGGGGCGGTCTTTCAGGCGGGCAAAGGCATCATTTGTGAGCAACGGCGCCAGATGGGCCATCGAAAGCGGGCCATCGAGCTTGTAAAGATCGGGCTCGCCCAGTTCGAAAAATTCGAGGAGCAACTCACGATATTCCTTTGGACAATCGGTCTCCACTTCGAGGCGCACCGCATCGCCGCGGCTCGACCGTCGCAGCTCCTGCTCGATCGTGCGGAGCAGGTTCTCGGCTTCCTCCTCATCAATGTACAAATCGCTGTTCCGGGTGACGCGAAAGGCGTGCACCCCGTCGAGGATGAGCCCGGGAAAAAGCTCCGCGATGTGATGTTTGATCAGGGCGGCGAGAAAAATGTAATCCCACGGTTCTTCCTCCGCTTCACCGCGCGGGAGCGGGATCAGCCTGGGCAAAACTCGGGGCACCTGCACGATCGCGTGGAGGAGTTCGCCGTCCCGCTGCATGCGCGCGCGCACGAACAAGTTATGGCTCTTGTTCAGAAGCTGCGGGAAAGGGTGGCTCGCATCGACCGCGAGCGGCGTGAGCATCGGAAAAACTTCCTGTTGAAAATAACGACGGGCCCAGGCCGCGCGCCTGGCACTGAGCTGCGGCACGTCGTGGAGACGGATGCCGTTTTTGCCGAGCGCAGGCATGAGCTCGTTTCTCCAAAGCGCGTATTGCGCGGCGACCATCTCGTGCGCGGTCCGCTGGATCGCGTTGAAAAGATCGGTCGGACTCAAACCGTCCGGGCCGACATCGCTCGTCTCGCTCTCGATCTGTTGCTTGATCCCAGCGACCCGGATCTCGAAAAATTCATCGAGATTCGAGCTGAAGATGGTGAGGAATTTCACCCGCTCGAGCAGCGGCTGGCTCGGGTCCTGCGCCTCTTCGAGGACACGCCGGTTGAACTCGAGCCAGCTCAGCTCCCGATTAATAAAATTCCTCGGGTCCGAGAAGCGGCGAACATCGCACTGCGCGTCCACGGCCGTCGCGGATTCCGTTTGTGTTCTCGGGTTCTCTTCCGCAGACGCGAGTGGAGTGGCGGTTGATTGCATAGGAACGGAAATGAGAACTCCGGCCATTCAGCTAACCATCGCTGAGAGGATTCGGCAACGCGGTGCGCGCTTGTCACAAAAATGTGACATGAAAAGAATTTCACGGAAGAGGTCGCGTGCCGCCGGTCGCTGCGCAAAGCTCGCGCATCCCACGGCAGATCAGCGGCCGAGTGCGCGTCCCATTACTTGGAGGCGCAACTAGCCGCCGCGTTTCGACGTTTCGATCTCCTTCGTCTCGATTCGCACGGCGTGTTCGTCGGGGGCAACTGCGCGACCGGCGCGATTCGCATACACCTGAGTGAATTCAGCCCCGAAAAGCAGGATCTGCGATGAGTAGTAAATCCAGAGCAGGAGCGTGATTAAGGAGCTGGCGGCTCCATAAGCGGAAGCAGCGCTCCCGCTGCCGAGATAAAGGCCGAGCGCCCATTTCCCGACTGCGAAGAGCAGCGCCGTCATCGTTGCGCCGATCCAGACATCGCGCCACTGGATTTTCGCGTCCGAGAGAAACTTGAAGATGATCGCGAATAAAAAGATAACGACCGCGAGATCGAAGATCAGATAGACGCTTACGGCAATCAGGATGCCGCCGGGCAGCAGCGCCTGCACGTAATGGCTGAAGGCTTTGAGCAGACTTTCGAGCGAGAGCGAAACCAGAAGCAGAAAGCAGATTCCGCCGACCATGGCAAAGGAGAGAAACCGAACGCGCAGGAAGCCCCAGATGCCGGCGCCCGGTTTCGCTTTGACGCCCCAGATCGTGTTGAGCGCGTCCTGGAGCTGACCGAAAACACCGCTCGCGCCGAAGATCGCCAGGAGCACCCCGATGATGGTTGCCACCGTCCCCTTGCCGGGCTGCGACGCTTTCTGCGCGATATTCTGCACCACCTCGACGGCACTGCGATCGAGGAAATAATTCATCTGTTCGGTAATTTTGTTCCACGCGCCGCCGGGATCATTGCGGAAGAGCAGGTCAACAAGGGCCAGGAGCACAAGGATGAGCGGTGCGAGCGAAAAAACCGTGTAGTAGGCGAGGGCGGCACCTAGCTGCGGCGCCTTGTCCTCCAGCCACTCCTGGAAGGTTTGTTTCAGTAGTCCAAAAGAGTTTGCGAAAAACGATCTCGGTTTGCCTTGTGCTGTCATAAGAACGTCTCGCTGAGAATCGGTCTGCTGCCTGTCGGAGGATGGAAGAATTAAGTCGCGGCAGAGGCACCTGCTGGAGCGCCTCTGCACGAATAGGTCTTGCAATGCTCGCGCGAAAGTTGTCCGAAACCTTCATCGCGATCGTGGTGACTTCTGTTCTCACCGGCTGCGACGCGCCCGTTTCGCCGGGTCCAACAGCGGAGCAGTCCTCCGTGCTTCGTAACAACAACCCCGAATTGAAACAGCGCCAGGCGGATTTTCTTAATCGCATTCGTCAGGCCGATCCCGCGCACCAGACGATCGAACGGGCGCTCTTGAACGAACAGAACGAACTCGGCCTCATTTTGGGGCGGACGGTCGAGATGGACAAAATACCGGATTTGATGCGGACGATCCTGACCCAGATGGCGGGGGAATTTCCCGGGCAGGACCTGACCGTTCTTGCTTACGCGCCGTCGAGTCCGCCGCGCAAAATTGGGACGGCGCACCTGAATGCGGGCACGCACGATATGTCTTACACGCCGGCGCAGTGAGGCGGAGCGTGTCACTTTCAACCAGCAAAAAACAACCGAAGGGAAAATATTATGCCAGGAACCGTAGATGACTTCATGCAGCGCTTTAGCGGCAACGGAACGATGGACGAAAACACCGCCGCGCAATACCACGACCGGTTCGTCTCGAACCATGAGAATGACCGCGAGTTCGACAGCCACACCTATCACGAGGCGGCCACGCAGTATCTGGGCAAGCTGCCGGACGATCAGTTTCACGACGCGGCTCGGAACGCCATCACGCAGGCTCCGCCGCAGGAACGTGCCGGGTTGCTCGGCAGTTTGCTCGGAGCGCTGGGTGGGGCAGCTGGGGGCGGAGGAGCTGGTGGTGGGCTCGGCCAGCTCGCCGGGATGCTCGGGTTAGGTTCTACGGATCCTCAGCGCATGAGTGGAGATGACGCGGCGAAGCTGATGAACTATGCGCGTCGCGAGCAGCCCGATGCGTTGCGCCAGACCGTTGCAGAAAAGCCGTGGTTCATGAAAGCAATGGGAAATCCGATCGTGATGGGCGCGTTAACGATGGCCGCGGCAAAGATGCTCAGCAGCCGGCGACGATAGCGGAGTTCGACAAGCGCGCGGCGCGTGGAGCGTGAGGGGCGGTATCGCCCGCGATGCCGCGCATCCTCGAAGGCAGGCTCGACAGAGTCTCGCCCTACCGGAGGCCGTCGCCTGTCTGGCCTGTGATTACGCGCGCCCTCGCCGAGCGAGACGCGCGCGGAGTCTTGTCACCTCATTGACTCGCACGCGGTAAAATTTTCCGGTCCGCTAATCGGTCCCGCTGTTTCGCGACGAGAACGACTGCACGTCTCGACCTAAAACCTTTAGCAAACTTTCGGAAGGTTCGCGGGAATAGCGAAGGGCGATGTAGCTGTTCGTAATTTGGCCGATGCTCTGTGCGTGACGCGGAATCAAAAGAGCGGCTCGTTTGCCGAAATCACCCGGTCCTTCCCAGAGGGCGCGCTCGGCGCCCAGGCGCGCGGCCTTGCGACAGAAGCGTTCATAAATCGCCCGCGCCGCGTCGGTGCGTCGGCGCGTTTTCAAACTGATCCACAACCCGTACCCGCCGAGCAGACCGGCGGCCAGACCCAGAAGCCAGATCACGTTCGAACCCGGATTGGCGTCGGCAATCGGAAGCTCTGTCAGGAACGCCTGTTGCGCCTCGGCGTCGAAACTCATTACATGCGTGTCCCAGGCAAAATTTACCGTGTCCCACCCGAGGCGAATATTTTGCCACAGCTCCGTCGACACTCTCGCGCCGATCCATCCAGGCTCGCCTGCGATGCCCTGGTTCCCAGCGGACGCCGCACGCCTTTGTGCGGACGCGCCGAAACCGACGTTTATACGGTCTGGCGCAATCACGCTTGTCGGATCAACCCGCTCCCAGCCGCGGCCAGGCAGCCAGACTTCGCACCAGGCGTGCGCATCCGATTGGCGAACGAGAAAGTATTTTCCAAACTGGTTCCATTGCCCGCCGAGATAACCCATCACGACGCGGGAAGGGATTCCGGCGACGCGCATCAATGTGGCAAAGCTGGCCGCGTAATGCTCGCAGAACCCGATTTTCCGGTGGAAAAGCAGTTCGTCGAGCGCCCCAGAGCCGTATGCGCCTGGCGAGGCAGAGTAAACAAAGCCTTCCTTTCTGAAGAACTCGAGTGCTCTCTTCACTACCGCTTGCGGCTCATTGTTCTGCGCGCTCCAGGACTGCACCAGGTCGCGCACCGCGGGACTGACATGCGCCGGCGGTTGCAAGCTGAGGCTGCGCTCGCGGGGGCTTAGTTCCAATTCGCGGAGAGCCGAAGAGGAGACCTCATAACGTCTGGTGCTCGAAATCGGAGTCGTGCTCCGCAGATAACGGCCGCGCATCAGAGTCGCGCCAGCCGGAGCGGCGAGCGGCGAGTCCAAGGCGAAAAGCCATCGCTCGCCGTGGGGCTCGACGGTGATGCGTTGCAGAATAGCTTCACCGCCTGCGCGTGAGTTTGGCCGCGCCTGGGCAAGCGAGGAACCGGCAGTCCATTCCAAACCGTTGCCTTCCCAAAGCACAATGCCACGCCAGTAAAGACCGGCCGGCGAAGGAATTTTGCCGCCAGGAAATTCAACCCGGAACGCGGTATCTGGCGAATCGACGATGGCCGCGACGCTTCCGGGCGAGAGATGGTCGCTAAACCCGCTCGCATTCGCGCCCCGATTGAGAAAGCGGAAGCCGAATCCGCCACTCAAGCGAGGGAACAAAAGAAACATGATCGCGACAAGCGGAAGGGATTGGAGCGCCAGCTTCGAAGCGGTACCGAGCGCCGGCCACATTGTGCCGACGGGGCCGCGGTGAAACTGAATCAAGCCGGTCAGCAGCAAAAGGAATGAGATGAAAACACAAATCGCGACCGCCAAATCCTGCGACATGAAGAAACCGCAGAGACAAAGAACCCAGCTGACCAGGATGAGGATGTGAAAGTCGCGTGCGGTGTGTGCTTCGAGAATTTTTAGCGAGGCCAGAATCACGACGATCGATACGCCCGGTTCGATGCCTCTCCATGACCCGTAGCTGAGGACAACTGCGGTGAATCCGGCAGCGGCCATGAGAGCCTTCAACCAAACCTGGCGGAGCCGCACGCCTCTGCGTTCCATGACGAACTTCGCGAGCAGCGAAACAAGGAATAAAAGCGTGACCCACGCTGCGAGATTGCCGGCCATCGTCGGCACGAGGAGCAGAAGCGCGAGCGCGAGCGAACGTAGCGGCCCCCGCGGGATGATTCTGTTATTCGCCGCCATTCCAGTGATAACGTGCCAGCGCCTGAAGGCACCGGTGGTAATGCACCTCGCCGGAGGAGGGCGAAATTTTCAGGTTCGGAAGTCTTAAACCATAAAGGTGCCGCCCCTGCTCGGCCTCGACAATCCAAAGCGCGAGCTGCGAGAGGCGTTGCTCCGCGGCCGGAAACGGAATCGTCGCGAAGTCGAGCTGCAGAACCTGGTCGGTCTCGGCTGCGAATTGTTTGGTCATCATGGGTTGACCCCGCGCCACCGCCTTCCAATCGATGTGCCGCTGTGATTCGCCCGGAACGTAGGCACGAACACCGGCAAACTCCTCGCCTTCGCCCGGCAGGTTTTCGAAGCTGCCTTGAGAGCGCCTTTGGCCGGATGGCAAGGGTAGTTCTCCTGTCGGCTTGGGATAAACGAGATACCTTTGTCGTGTCGCGACCCACTTTCTCGCCCTGAAAAACCCAAGTGGGTAGCTGCTGGCGAGCCGCAATTCTCGAATCTCGTATTCGCCGCGCGCGACGGCAGAAAACTGAAGCGTCACGCGTGCCGATTTGCCAGGCGCAATCTCAGGGACCAGTTCGGGTGCAACTCCCGTTTCTGGCAAGGTAAGCGTGCAGGCGTGCCTCGCACGCTGGCTGCCATTCGAAATCTCAACCGGGAGTGAACCTTCCTGACCCGCAAACACCGGCTTCACCGAACCCGCGGTCAGCCGAATGTCCGTCAGGTTGAGTAGCGTATGTGGCAATGAGACGAGAGCGACTGCCGACAACGCGAACAAAAGCAGGTAAGCCGCGCCGTTGTTCTGGCTGGCTCCCGCGTACCACATGGTTGCCAGGACGAACAGTAGCCCGGCCGCGTGTTTCGTTGGTCGCAGTGACGGGCACGCTCTGCCGCTCATGGCACCGGGACCGTTCGTAACAGGGTGTCGGCCAGGGTGCGGCCGCTTTCGCCGGCCTGGTTGCTATCATGTCCGAGGCGGTGCGCCATCACGGCAATTCCGACAGCCTGGATATCCTCCGGAAGCACCATGTCACGCCTGTGCATGAGCGCCCACGCTTGCGAAGCATGGAGCAACGCCAGTCCCGCGCGCGGTGAGAGACCGGTGCTGTGTCGCTGTCGCGATGCATCAAGCAAATCCTGAAGATAATCGAGTAGCGCGGCGGACGTGTGAACCTTGCGGGCGGCATCCTGAATCTCGCGCAACGTTCCCGGATCAAACACCGGTTTTAAATCTTCGAGCATCTCACGCCGGTCCATTCCGAGCAGCATCGCGCGCTCGCTGGCCCGGTCCGGCACGCCGAGTTCGATGCGCATGAGGAAACGGTCAAGCTGCGACTCCGGCAACGGAAATGTGCCAACCTGATGCTGCGGATTTTGTGTTGCGATCACGAAAAACGGCGCCGGAAGCTCGTAGGTAACGCCATCGACCGAGACGCGCTGTTCTTCCATCGCTTCAAGAAGCGCGCTTTGCGTCTTGGCGGTCGCGCGGTTTACCTCGTCGATCAGCACGATTTGGGAAAAGAGCGGGCCGCGGTGGAAGGCGAAACGCTGCTCATCTCGATTAAAAATCGAATTTCCAATGATGTCGGCCGGAAGCAGGTCGCTCGTGAATTGAATGCGCTGAAACCCGAGCCCAAGCGAACGGGCGAGAGCCTGGGAAAGAGTCGTTTTACCGACGCCGGGAATATCTTCGATCAGGAGATGGCCGCGCGCGAGCAGCGCCGCGACCGCCAGCTGAATTGCCTCAGCTTTGCCGACGATCACTTCACCAATTTGAGCCGTGAATGCGTCGATCCGATCTCCCACGCGACACGATTCGCGGGATTGGTCGCCTCCGCAAGACGCGCTGACGGCGCGCGATTTCGAGATGGTCGACACGAGCAAACCAAAAACCCCAACGACCGCGAGAAATCAGCGCGTGAATTCGTTCGGGAAAAGAGTTCTACTGCTAGCGGCATGACTCATTACCTCGACGCGGCGGTGGAAGCGGCGCGTGCCGCGGGTCACCTGCTCCGGCAGAACTTCGGGCAGCCGCTGCGCGTAAACTCGACGACCGCGCACGATATCAAGCTCGAGCTCGACGTGCGGGCACAGGAGTTGATCGGCGAAGCGCTGTTGCAGAAATTTCCGCAGCACGCGCTCTACGGCGAGGAGGGGATCGTTGGCGATCAGAAGAGCGAACATCAGTGGGTTGTCGACCCGCTCGACGGTACGGTGAATTATTTTTACGGGATTCCCCACTTCTGCGTCTCGATCGCGCTACGCTTCAGGGGAGAAATTATCGTTGGAGTGATTTACGACCCAATGCGAGACGAGCTTTGGAGCGGTCAAAAAGGGGAAGCACCGCGCTTGAACGGAAAGCTTTTCCGGGTCAGCGCGCGCGCCGACCTGGCCGAAGCGATAGTTTCCGTTGGTCTTTCGAAAACCGGACTGACAATCGAGGCGGGTATGCCGGTGCTTCAGGATATGGTGCATCGCTCGCGCAAATGCCGCATGCTCGGCAGCGCTGCGCTCGACATGGCGTATGTGGCCTGCGGACGACTTGACGCCTACATCGAGCAGAGCATCAGCCTTTGGGATATCGCCGCGGGTTGGATCCTGGTTGAGACCGCAGGCGGCACAGTCGACCTTCGGCCGCGGACGGATTTGAAAGACAAATACGGGGTTGTCGCCTCGAATGGCCTGCTCGATTTGAAACTCTGATGGCAACGACGCGCAGCGGGATCGGATACGACGCGCACCGGCTGGTTCCGGGGCGGAAGTTAATCCTCGGCGGCGTCGAGATTCCACACTCGCTCGGATTGGAGGGCCATTCCGACGCGG
>JBDTYN010000140.1:0-6233 GCA_040005675.1 Chthoniobacterales bacterium | reverse complement strand
TCATCCGTGGGACATGCTCGGCAAAAAGCGCATGCCGAAATACTGGCTGCCGTGGTTTGTCGGCATGCCAGCCGAGACCTCTCTGGCGATTTGCTCGATGATGTTCGGCGGCGTCTTCGAGCGATTCCCGAAGCTCCGGGTCGCCTTCGCGCACGGCGGCGGTGCGTTCCCATTTGCCATTGGTCGTATCGAACACGCCTTTCACGTCAGGCCGGACTTGGTTGCGACCGCGAACAAAATCAACCCGAGGAGCTATCTCGCGCGCACCAATGACCGCGGCGAAACAGTTGCCGCGCGTTTCTACGTCGATTCGTTAATCCACGATCCCGACGCGCTCAGGATGCTGCTCAAGCTGTTCGGATCGCAGCGGGTCGCGCTCGGCTCGGATTACCCATTCCCGCTGGGCGAAGCGAAGCCCGGCGAGCTCATTGAATCCATTCAGGAATTGTCCGCAGGCGACAAAGCGCGGCTGCTCTCCGGTACGGCGAGAGAATTTCTCCGACTTTGATCTGGGGAGCGCACGCGGCTCGCGTGCTGCCGACCGCGGACCGCGGTCGCGCTTGCCTTACTTGAGAAGGGTTAATCGTGTTTCGGCGAGCCACCGAAACGAGCACGCGAGCCGCGTGCGCTCCGCAGACATCCTGCGTTTAATTCGGCCCACATTTCTTTGTCATGTCGAGCGAAGCCGAGACGTCTCTCACTACTCCGTTTTTACATCTCATGCCGTATCGCCCAGAGATCGGCGAAGATCGGATTGAACAACGACTCCTTTAGAAACGGCACACCCGGCGAGCCCCCCGTCCCCTTCTTCGCGCCGATCGTCCGCTCCACCAGCTTGATGTGCCGGTAGCGCCACTCCTGCAGCCCCTCATCGAAGTCGGTCATCAGCTCAAGCAGGATTGAGACGTCGGGTGAACGCTCGTAAAGCCGTAGGATCTCGCGCTGCACCTGCTCGTTAGGCTCGTTCGGTTGCGAGATGTCGCGATTCCTCAGCTCCTCAGGAATCTGCGCCCCGCGCGTCGCGAGAAAATCATAGAAATGATCGATCACCGTCCGCTCCGCGATCCGCTTCTGCAGCCGGTCCGCCCCCGGAAAGTCCGGTTTCACATGCGCCAGCGCCGACGCGCGTTTATAACCGAGCAGGAACTCTAGCTCGCGAAACTGCACCGATTGAAATCCCGACGCCGTCTCAAGCCGGTCGCGGAAGCTCGAGAACGACGACGGCGTCATCGTCTCGAGGATGTCGATTTGCCCCACCAGCGTCTTCATGATCGTGCGTGCGCGCTTAAACGAATGAATCGCACTAAACAGATCGCCGGCCGAGAAATCGTTTCGGACTTTCTCGAACTCATGCAGCAGCTGCTTGAACCAGAGCTCGTAGGTCTGGTGGATGATGATAAACAACATCTCGTCGTGCTCCGCCGGCGTGGAGCGCGGATTCTGCAGCGTGAGCAGCTTCTCCAAATCGAGATAGTTCGCATAAGTGAGCGGCGGCATGTTGCAGACTCCACGTCGCGCGTGTTCTCGTCAATCTGGCGGAGCGCAGGCGACTCAGCGTGCTGTTGCGGACACCTCTCGAGAGGATTTTACTGCGCGCTTATGTTTGATTTTTGAGACGGATATCCCAGCGTGCGGGACCGTCGCGGCGGTTATGACCGTCGAATTTCCGCCGAATCCAACAATGCCAGTCCGGGTGGACCTACTTCAAGACCGCCTGGTGGAATTCATACCAGTCGTCGAGATTGTTCAGGTTCACCGCGTCACGAGGTGCAGAAGCGTCGTCTGCAATGCTACACGCACTCAGAACACCCTGGCGCGTCGCGTCATCGTGGTGATAACCACGCACCGCGGCATTATGTTTTTCGACGGCCTCCGGGGTAAGCGATTTGGCCTTTTTCTTCACCCATGCTTCGAATTCGGGATAGGTCGGCTTGTTCTGCCTGATATAATCCTTTACCGCCTGTTCATCGAGCCCGAGCGCCGCGCAGGTCATTGCATCGAAGCCTCTTCCAATGCCTGGATAGCCGGAGGCGAGTTTACCCGCCGCTTCCAGCGAGACTTTCTGCCAGAGGCGCGGCAGGTGCAGAACCCCGAGTGGACCGGCGGTGCCGGAGCTGATCAATGGAACGTATGTGTTGCTCATAGTGACGTCTGTTTAGTTTTCATTTACACCTTTTGGAGCCGCTGGAGCCAATACAAAATGCTCTTCTTGCTTCGCAAAAACGGGGTGATGAATGAAATAACGCCGGGTCGTCGAAAGTTTTGACGCGTCGGAGCTTTTCCTATTTTCCTGATTAGCTAAAAAAAATCGACTATGCACGACACGCTGCCAGTAATTCCTCCGATCGCCCTTACTGAAATCAAGGAAGCGCAAAAGCGAATTGCACCTACAATCGTCCGCACACCGCTCATTCGTCTCGAGCTGGGAGCGGAATTCCCCGACATCCGTCTGAAGCTCGAGAACCTTCAGCCGATCAACGCCTACAAACTGCGCGGCGCGGCTAACGCCGTGGCGCTGTTATCCGAAGCCGAACGCAAGCGCGGCGCCTGGACAATCAGCGCCGGAAATGCGGGGCAGGGCGTTGCCTATGCGGCGCGACAAGCGGGCGTGCCGTGCACCGTAGTCGTGATCGAGACCGCGCCGGCAGCGAAGATTGAACGGATGCGAGCGCTCGGCGCGAAGCTGATCCCTGTGCCGCATGAGGTCGCCTGGCAAGCGCTCGAAGAACATGCGTTTGCCGGAGTCGAAGGGACGCTGGTGCACCCGTTCGACGACCACAATTTCATCGCCGGCCATGCAACCATGGGTCTCGAGATTCTGGAAGACGCGCCCGACACCGCGGCTGTCATCGCCAGCATTGGCGGCGGCGGACTCATTGCGGGAGTCGGCAGTGCGATCAAGGCGCTTCGCCCGGAGATCAAAATCTGGGGCGCGGAACCGGAGACGGCTGCTCCCGCCGCGCTCTCCTTCGCTGCGGGATCTCCGCAAGTTTTCGAAAACTGGAAGCCGTCATTCGTGGACGGCGCGGGCGGCCGGAGCGTCTTTCCCCGCATGTGGGATCGGATGAAACCGGTGGTGGACGGCTCGTTCGCGGTCACATTGGAAGACACCAGGAAAGCGATGCGATTGATGGCGGACAAGGCGAGGATCATTTCCGAAGGCGCGGGCGCGTTGCCGCTCGCCGCCGCATTGACTGGCAAAGCGGGGCTTGGTCCGATTGTCTGCATCGTCTCCGGCGGAAATCTCGATCTAAAGAAATTCTGCGAGCTAATCGATCTGTAGCGAGTCTGGGGAGCGCGCGCGGCTCGCGTGCTGGTTGCGGCGTCCTCGCCGCAACGAACTTTTCATTCGATTTAATTCACTCCTATGTTCCCGCTTTCCTGCTTAGAAATGCGAACGTCCTAACGAGTAGTCATGTTTCTTAATGAAGAAGAGGTCCGCTCGCTCTTGCGCATGGAGGAGCTGATTCCTGCAATGGCGGATGCCCTGCGCGATCTTTCGATGGGCAAAGTAGATCAGCCGCTGCGCGTGGTCCTGCCCGTGACCGAACACAAAGGTTTCTTCGCGGTCATGCCAGCTTACGGCAGCGCACTCGGCGCCAAACTCGTCACCTTTTACCCGAACAACCAGGGAGTGCCGACGCATCATGCGATGATCCTTCTCTTCCGTCCCGAAACCGGCGAGCCGCTCGTGACGATGGACGGGCGTTTGATAACCGAGATGCGAACAGCGGCCGTCTCCGCCGTGGCCACGGATCTCCTCGCGCGCGCGGATGCGTCCGTGCTCGCGATTCTCGGTTCGGGTGTGCAGGCACGGAGTCATCTGGAAGCGCTTCGCACTGTGAGAAACTTTCGCGAGGTGCGAGTCTGGAGCCCGCGGAATTCGGGTGATTTTGCCCAGCAGTTTAATGTCACCGCGGCCGCGTCGGCGGAGGCGGCCGTCCGCGGCGCAGACGTGATCGTGGTGGCAACCTCAGCAACGACGCCGGTTTTAAGGGGCGAGTGGTTATCGCGGGGAGCACACATCAATGCGGTCGGCGCGACGCGCCCAACCTGGCGCGAACTGGATGACGAGGCGGTTCGCGCAGGGCGCATTTACGTCGAGTCGCGCGAAGCGGCGATGAAAGAATCCGGCGATATGATCGCGGCGGGTCAAATCTTTGCCGAGATCGGCGAAGTCATGACTGGCGCGAAACCTGGTCGGCAGTCCGACGAAGAGATCACCCTGTTCAAATCAGTCGGCGTTGCCGTCGAAGATATCGTTGCCGCGGATTTGGTTTATCGGCGAGCCGTAGGCGGAGGTCACGGCGCCAACACTCAGTGAACGGCGCGCACCTTGATTTGCTGCGACCAAAACGGCAAGCAGCCAAGGTGGAGAATCGAAATTCTCCCGCGACTGAATGCGGTCGAGAAGATGATCGAGAAGGGCCTGCGGCAAAGGTTGCCGGCGGAGCTTAGGTCTCCCGACCTGCGCCGTAGAATCCACGCACGATGCTGTCGCTAACGCGAGAAGCCTCAGTTGTATCCCGAGCGTTGACGAAGCGCTTGGCCAAAACCGAAAGTTCGGCTCCGTTAATTTTCTTTTCGCATTGAGCTTGTAGACAACACCTACCTGCTTCCTTCGGGCCAATTGCATTTAATTTAGCGATGACTTGTGCGGAGGTCACGCTGCGTCATTGAAACTCGACTGGTTAAACCAGTCGCGTCTGGTTTCGTGTGAACTGACGATCTCAGGCGACTTATTGCTGGAGCGTCGATCGCGGTTTTGCCGATAAGGCGCTGGGCGCTGTTCAGCGTTGAGCGCGTCGGGAATGAGGTAACGGTTTCCTGAGCCGGGGAAGACGCCCGCTCGTTTCGACGATCCGGAACAGGGGACAGAATAGCGGGTGATCACGATTTGCCCGGTAGAAGCGGTGGTAACCATTGGACCAACTGGTGAGCAGGCCCACAGCGCTCAATTTGGTCAATTCTTCTTGAACAGTCCGCAACGCCAGCCTGCTCATGATCGACAGTTCGCGAACATAACGTTGCGTCTTTGGTCTGGAGAAAAGCAACCGCAGGATTTCTGCGCGCACCCTGGGAAATAACACATCCAATACCTCCGCAGAAGCTTTCATAATAATGCACAAAGGAACGCCGGCACTTCTTAAACTCGACTGGTTTATCCAGTCAAGTGTGGAAAACGCTGTTTTGACAGACCCGGCGACGAGGCTGATCTGCGGAGAATCGGGCCCGTTACGGAGCGCACGCAACGCACTTGGTTCAACCCGAGGGCTTTCATCGATTCGATTTCAAACTCGACTGGATTAACCGGTCGTGTTTTCTGTGCGGTCGTCAGACCGTGTGATCCGGCGGCCCGGTCGCATGCCGTTTGAACAAGCGTTCCGTCAGACGCTCCAGCGGGCGACCGAAGAGCAAAGCAAACGCGGTCAGGCCAAGAGTGATCGCGAGGATGGACCAGTAACCCAGGCCGCAGACCATTCCCAGCACAGCACAGATCCAGATTGTCGCCGCCGTCGTGAGACCCGTGACGTGCCCGGCGGGATCACGTAAAATAACGCCCGCGCCGAGAAATCCCACGCCAGTAAGAATGCCTTGCGCCACCCTTCCGATCGCGTTCGGATCCACCGCCAGGGAACCGTCCGGAGATTTGAGTGCTGCGATTGTTGCCACGGCCGCTCCCACGCTGACCAACGCGTGAGTGCGGAAGCCGGCTGGCTTTCCGTGCAATTCACGGTTCAAGCCGAGTATGCCACCGGCGAGCAACGCGACGCCGAGACGCATCGCCATTTGTTCGTTCCCGCTTAGCACGACGCTGCATTGATCAGCGACTTGCCCGCTCAAGGCAAGCTTTTCCCTCTCATGCAAGGATCCAAAAACATTCGGATCCAACAGCACGGCGGATCGCTCAGTCAACGGTCGTAAGCGTCATGCGATGCCTTGAGTTGCACGCGCTTATTTTTTCGGTCGCGTGATTTATCGTAAGTCGCTTACGATGGTTCGAAACAACGACGAAGCGTGGAGTGACGAAAAGATTGTCTATTTCTCTTGAACAATCCGGCTGGACCAGGCGTTACGAATCGTTGAACGGATTCTCAGCGGCCTGCTCCCATCGGGGCGGGATCCAACTCAAAGCTCTTTCGTCATGAAGACGCTATTCGGGTCTTCTACGTATTCCGCGAAAGGAAGGCAAAAGATAAAACCACTACGAGCGTAGAGCTGACGAGCGGGCT
>JBDTYN010000139.1:0-3200 GCA_040005675.1 Chthoniobacterales bacterium | reverse complement strand
GTGTCCCCTCGATCGTGGCCCGATCGGAGGACAATTCCGCGACTCTGGCGGAAAGCGTAACCGGCCCGGCGGTTGGCGTTGGTCGAAGAAGTTTGATCGCGTAGTCGGCAGTGACCGTGCACGGCGGACTGTCAGCGCCAACCGCTTTCATCAAGTGATACGCCGCAGTCCAGTTGCAGTGGCAATCCAATAACGTGCCAATGATTCCACCGTTCAAAACGCCTGGGAATGCCTCGTACTTCGATTGCGGCGTCCACTCGGCAACGACTTCCTCTCCGCGCGGAAAACTCCGCACGCGCACACCGTCCGGATTGGCCGGACCGCAACCGAAACAGACGTTGTTCGGCGCGTATCTTTCCTGCAGCGATTCTGTTTCCATCTTCTGTCGTGGCGTTCTATGAGCGCCGAAGCTTGAGCCGACGGTCATAGACCGCCGCTACACCTCCGGAGATTACGCGCCGTTTGCCGATGTGCCCGGATAAGGACGCTCTGCTGGCCCGACATAGAGCGAACGGGGGCGGATCAGTCGGTTATTATCATGTTGCTCGATCACGTGCGCGCACCAACCAGCAACGCGCGAGGCCGCGAAGATTGGAGTGTTGAGCCCCGGCGGGAACCCAAACATCGTGAAGACCGGCGCGGCGTAGAGATCCACGTTTGCGCACAGTCCCTTCTCGCGCTCCATCGTTTGCTCCAGCTTCTCGCAGATCGGCACCCAGTTCTCTTTGCCGATCCGCTTCCCATAGTCGCGCGCGATCTCCCGCATGATCGGCACACGCGAGTCGCCCTTTTTGTAAACGCGATGACCGAAGCCCATGATCTTCGCCTTGCGCGCCAGCGCTTCCATCATCCAGCCCTCCGCGCGCTCGGGCGTCTTGATCTCGTCCAGCATTTTCATCGACTCCTCGTTCGCGCCGCCGTGGAGCGGACCTTTGAGCGTGCCGCATGCGGAGGTAACCGCCGCGTACATATCGGCCAGGGTCGACGCCGTCACGCGCGCGGCAAAGGTCGAGGCGTTAAATTCGTGGTCCGCGTAAAGGATGAAAATCGTGTCCAGCATCCGCACCTGCCAGATGTTGGGGTCGGCGCCATTGAGCTTGTAGAGAAAGTTGCCCGCGTGCGTCAGCTCGTGATTGTCTGCGAGCGGCTCCTTCCCTTGAGAAATCCGCCAACTGTCGGTGATCAGGGTCGAGACACGCGCGATCAGTCGGATCGCTTTCCGCACATTCGCATTGTGCGAATTGTCATTCAGCTCGGGATCAAAAGCCGCCAGCATCGACACGCCCGTGCGGAGCACGTCCATCGGGTGCATCGTTTTCGGGAGGAGCCGTAACGTTGTGAGCACTGGCTCGGGCAGCTCACGAGCAGCGGCGATTTGCTTGCCAAAATCCATCAGCTGCTGCGCATCCGGCAGTTCGCCGTTGATCAGCAGATAGGCGACTTCCTCGAAGTTCGCCTGCTCCGCCATTTTGTGGATGTCGTACCCGCGGTACATGAGACCGGCGTTAGGATCGACCCAGCAGATCGCCGTTTCACCGGCCACGACCCCCGCAAGTCCGGGGCTGTACGATGGTTTTGTTTCAGTGCTCATATTCTTTGTCCCCCGCTAACGCACCACACCGTCATTCCGAACGCAGTCGAGGAATCCCGCGAGATTACCGTTGGGTCCGCCACGGGATGTTTCGACTTCGCTCAACATGACGAGTGTTGACCGCGCCTCAAGCTACTTCGCGGGTTCGTAGTCGAGCAGTTCATACAATTCCTTCCGTGTCTGCATCCGCTCCAGCCACGACTCCTGCGTTCCTCGCTCTTTCAAATCTCGCAGCATCTGCTCCGAAGCTCGCATCGAAACGCGAAACGCCGTCTGCGGATAAATGACCATTCGGTATCCAAAACTGGCGAGCTGCTCGAGCGACAAGAGCGGGCTCTTGCCGAACTCCGTCATATTCGCGAGCAGCGGCGCCTTCACCTGCCGGGCAAATTCCTCGAACTCCTCGTGTGTTTGCAACGCCTCGGGAAAGATGGCGTCGGCTCCGGCAGTAAGATAACTGTTTGCGCGGTGCACGGCGCGATCGAAATCCTCCACCGCGCGCGCGTCGGTCCGCGCAATCAGAAGAAAATCCGGATTGCTTTTCGCCATTGCCGCGGCCGCGAGTTTTTCGTTCATCTCCTCCGTTTCGATTAATGTTTTGCCGGCGAGATGGCCGCAGCGTTTCGGAAATTCCTGGTCTTCGATGTGGCAGCCTGCCACACCCACCGCTTCGAATTCCCGAACGGTTCGCGCTGCGTTTTCCGGTCCACCGAAGCCAGTATCTCCATCGACAATCGCGGGGACCTTGACCGCCCGCGCAATGTATCCCGCAAGCTGCGCGACTTCGGTGAGTGTCAGTAGCCCAATATCGGGCACGCCGGCGGTGGCATTGCAAAGGCCGGCCCCGCTGATGTAAACCGCATCGAAGCCCGCGCGCTCCACCAGCCGTGCGGTTGCCGCGTTGAAAACGCCGGGCATCGCAACGCACCCATCGCGGATCAACTCGCGCAATCGCGTACCCGCTGTCATTCCGAGCGAAGTCGAGGGATCCCGTTGCATCACAATCAGCTCGGCATTTCGAGTGACTTCATCAGCTTCGTCACATCCGACGCTGCATCGAGCTTCCACGAAAACTCGAGCACGCGATCGGTGCCCTCTTTGCCGATTTTTGGTGCGGCCAGCGACAGAAACTTCCCTTCCAGCTCCGAATCCTTCAGCCGGTTCTTCGCATTGCCCAGCGGGTAATCGACCCGCTTCGTCAGCGTACGCCCGTCGGCCAGGTTCACGTGCACGATGTTTGCCACCGCTTCCGCGTAGATCGCGCTCAGTTCGTCGTTCCGCTCCACCTTCACGGCCTGCAAAAACTCCACGATGCCTGTCTCGGTGAAACGTTCCGGCGCGAACTGTTTGTCCGTCACCTCGCCATCGATCAACGCGACCGCTGTAATGTAGGGGAGACTGTGATCCGCCGTCTCACGTTGTTGCGGCCGCCACTTCTCCGGCTCGCTCCCGATGATGTCCACCGACGCGTCGTGGCTCTCGATCACCATCGACTTCACCTGCGAAAGATCCTCGATCTGATTCCGGATATGCAGCGCCGCCTCGATCGCGCTCTGGCTGTGATATTCCGCCGGCCAATACTTGATCGAGGTCTTCAAAATCATCGACG
>JBDTYN010000138.1:0-1920 GCA_040005675.1 Chthoniobacterales bacterium | reverse complement strand
AGCGAGGAACATGAGGGGCGCATGGGGAAAATTCATCTGCGCGACAGCGTTGGTGATCATCGTAAGCAGCGCCCAGACGCAGCCCGTGCCACTCGCGCCCCCGCCTGTTGCGACCAGGATGCTCGTTTTCCTGGGCGACAGCCTGACGGCTGGCCTGGGGGTACAACCGGGCGAGGCGTTTCCTGCGCTAATCGAGCAAAAGATTCGCGTCGCCGGCTTGCCCTTTGCGGTGGAAGACGCTGGACTCAGCGGCGACACGACAGCGGGTGGTCTGCGACGCGTCGACTGGTTATTGCAACGAAAGATCGACGTTCTCGCCATCGAACTTGGAGCGAATGACGGATTGCGCGGTCTGCCGATCGCCTCCGTTAAATCAAATCTCCAGGCGATTATCGACAAGGCGAAGGCAAAGAACCCGGCGGTGATCATCGTCGTCGCTGGTATGCAGATTCCTCCCAATCTGGGCGAAGAATATGGGGCGGCGTTCCGGAGCGCGTTTTCGGATATTGCGGCGACAAACCACGCGATCCTCGTTCCGTTTTTGCTCGAGGGCGTCGGCGGACATAGCGACTTAAACCAAGCCGATCTCCTCCACCCGACCGCCGCCGGACACCGCGTCATCGCTGATAATGTCTGGCGAATTCTGGAGCCGGTGCTGAAACAGGAGAACCGATGAAGCTCGACGGCTGCAACGCCTTGATCACCGGTGCGTCCGCGGGGATCGGCCGGGAGCTCGCGCTGCAACTCGCGCGCCGCGCCGGAGCGATCACGCTCGTCGCGCGGCGGCGCGAGCGGCTGGAAGAACTGCGCAATCAACTGCTCAGGAACCACGCGGATCTCAAAGTGCACATACGTGAGGTGAATTTATCCGACCCGCAGCAAATGAAGGAACTTGTATGCTGGCTGGAGGACAAGCGCAGCCCGATCGATTTCCTCGTCAACAACGCCGGCCTTGGCGACGTGGGGGATTTCGCTACCAGCGATCCTGGACGCGTGCAGGAAATGATCGAGGTGAACGTCCGGAGTCTGACTCTTCTTACGCGCGCTTTACTTCCAACAATGATCGCTCGCCGCCGCGGCGCTATCTTAAACGTCAGTTCCTCGGCATCGTTCCTGCCCATGAGTGGCTTTGCAGTTTATGCTGCAACGAAAGCGTATGTGACGAGCTTCACCGAGGCGCTACGCGGGGAACTCCGGGGTACCGGTGTGACGGCCTGCTCGCTCTGCCCGGGGCCTGTCCATACCGAATTCAACGCAGTCGCAGCACGAGGCGAAGATGCGGAAAGCGCGGTAGCACCCGAATTCCTACATGTCGACGTCGCGCGCGTCGCACGTGCCGGACTCGCCGCCGTGGCGCACGATCGCGCGCTCGTCATCCCGGGCCTCGCGATGAAAGCGGGGATGGCCGTCGTGCGCTTGAGCCCGCTGTGGCTGCTCCGCTTCACATCCAAACGGCACGCGAAGCGAAGCTAACCGCGCGAATTACTTCCCGTACTTCACCGAACAGCCGTAGGGCCGTGAACTTGGCGTCGTAATCGGTTTGCCCGCCATCGATTCATCGAGCGCGACCTTCACGTAGTTCGTCGAGTTTGGGATGTCGGCTGGATTTGGCGTAGCCTTGCTGTCGATCGCCCCTTCGTAGATGACCTTGCCGTCGGGATTCACGACGAACATGTGCGGCGTGTTCTTCGCACCGTAAGCGCGGCCAGCTTTGCCGTCGGTATCAAGCAGGAGCGCGGTCGAGTGAGTTTTCCAATCGGCCATCGTCTTGTTTGCCTGGTCGGGTGTCAGGCTGCCCTCCGCTCCTGGCGCCGACGAGTCAACCGCTAGCCAGACGACGCCCTTTCCCGTGAATTCTTCCTGCAGTTTCTGCATGTTGCCGCTGCCGTAATGTTTTTTCACAAACGGGCATTCTGGATT
>JBDTYN010000137.1:0-12242 GCA_040005675.1 Chthoniobacterales bacterium | reverse complement strand
TCGCAAAACCGCGGCCGTTCGCTTAAAGACTCGGCGTGACGGGAAACGCACCACGCAACTTTCATTTCATCGGTATTTGCGGCACCGCGATGGGCTCGGTGGCGGCGGCGTTGCGCGACCGCGGATTCATTGTGACCGGCTCCGACGAGACGATCTACCCGCCGATGTCGACATTTCTCGAGCGCAAAGGGATTGCTCTCAACGCCGGTTATCGCGCGGAAAACATCCCGGAGACGGCCGAGATCATCGTGATCGGCAACGCAATGAAGCGCGGCAACCCGGAAGTGGAAGCGGTCTTGAATCGCAAGCTGCTCTATCTCTCGTTGCCCGAAGTGCTGAAGCAGTTCTTTCTCCGCGGCCGGCACAATCTCGTTGTCACCGGCACGCACGGCAAAACGACGACGACCGCATTGCTCACGTGGATTCTGACGAGCGCCGGGCTTGAGCCGGGCTACGTGATCGGCGGAATCCCGAAAAATCTTGGGCAGGGCGCACTCTTCAACGATTCGAAGTATTTTGTCATCGA
Source organism: Chthoniobacterales bacterium (assembly GCA_040005675.1). Taxonomy (GTDB): domain Bacteria; phylum Verrucomicrobiota; class Verrucomicrobiia; order Chthoniobacterales; family UBA10450; genus JACCXL01. Next base: position 11,716 of record JBDTYN010000137.1, on the reverse strand, counting down.
AGGGGACGAGTACGACACGGCCTTTTTTGACAAGCGCTCGAAGTTCCTCCACTACCTGCCGGAGCTGCTAATCGTAAACAACATCGAGTTCGATCACGCCGATATCTTTCGCGATCTCGACGAGATTAAACGCAGCTTTCGGCATCTCATCCGCATCGTGCCGCAGAACGGCATGCTCCTGCTGAATGGCGATGATCCGAACTGCGTGGATGTGGCCGCGGAGTGCTCGGCGCAACTGCTGGAAATCGGATTCTCGCCGAATTGCGCGCAGCAAATTCGCGTCGTAGCGCAATTGGGGGAGAACTCAAGGTTCACGCTGGGAGACGACACTTTCGATCTGCCCCTGGTTGGAGAATTCAACGTGCGCAACGCGGCCATGGCGGTCGCGGCAGCAAAATTTTACGGGATCTCCGCGGTAAAAGTTCAGAAAGCGCTCCTCAGTTTCGAAGGCGTCGCGCGCCGGCAGGAACTGCGTGGTGAAGCGCGGGGCGTAAAGGTGATCGACGACTTTGGACATCACCCGACCGCGATCGCACAAACGCTCGCGGCACTGCGACAGCGATATCCGGGCCAGCGGCTTTGGGCGATTTTCGAGCCGCGCTCCAACACGACACGCCGCGCAGTTTTTCAACAGCAGCTACCAGACGCACTCAAGCTTGCGGACGGCGTTTTCATTTCGCGAGTCGCGCGTCTGGACCAAATCCCCGAGAGCGAGCGGCTGAATCCGGAAGCGGTCGTCAACGCGATTGCGCAATCTGGCCGGCCGGCCTTCTACGAGCAGGACGCGGCGCATATCGTCGAGCGGATCGTGCCGCTCCTGAAGGAACGCGATGTAGTCGTGGTTTTTAGTAACGGCGGATTCGACAACATCCACGAAAAGCTGCTTGCGCGACTGCGAGAGAGTTAATCTGGAAACCAGGAACTCAGGAAACATCTATGACAAGGTGCTGCGCTACTGAAGGCGGGTTATTCTAAAAACCAGAAAACCAGGCCACCTTCAAGGAGAAGGAACCTTCGGGCCGAAGCGAGATGGGGTACGGGTCGAGTAGCAGGAGAGATGAGTCTCCCAATCACTGTTCTTTGATTCATTTTCTTCCTGGAATCCTGGCTTCCCGATTAATTCTCCGCACTACGATCGTGTGGTCGTGGACGATTCTCCAGCCTTCGGGAAACTTGCGAAAGATCAAGGTGAAGCGGCCGTTCGGTTTATCTTCTCTGCGCGTCAACTCCCAGCGGCCCGTGACCACCGCGGCCTCAGCGCTGAGTGGCTTGATCTCGATTTCCGAAAACGCCAGCGCGCCCATTTTCTCGCGGCTGTCGTATTTCCTTGTATAACGGTCCCGTACGGTTTGCCAGCCGCGCGTGATTGTGTCGCCGGACACAAACTCCGTCTCGCTCGATCGTGCATATCCGTTCATGAAACCGTCGATGTCTCCGCGATTCCATGCGGCGACCTGTGCATCGAGGACGGAGCGGATCTCGCCTATGATCGCGCTGATTTCGGGATGAACTGTGGCCGCGTTGTCCGGAGCCGCGACCAGAATGCTGAGGTGGAGGAATGGAACGACGACGGCGGCTACGAGGAAATGGGGTTTCATGAATCCGAGGCGACGCGGAATCTGCTGGATTGCTTAGAGACTTGAAGCGCCCGCGTCCAGCCGCCGCTTTCAGACGACTTCAGCGTAACGCAATGCGTGTTGACCGCGAAACGGCAAACCGATTAAATTGGCATGTGCTGTCTCGTCTCCTCGTTGCGACCCTCTGGATCACCCTGATCGGCAGTATTCACGGCCAGGACGTTGCCGCTGGGCAGGAGGAACCGGCGCAGGATCAGACGGTGCAGGGAGCGCCTGTGGAGGAGCCAGGTGACGCGCCGGCGCCCATGGTCGCTATCGCCACACCACCGCCGACGGCGCCCGCGCTCCCGCCACGTAACCCTATCTCTTCGGACAACATGGTTACTTTGCAGTATCCGAACAGCGACGTGGTCGACGTGCTCCGCCTCTACGAAACGCTCACCGGCAAAAAACTGATCATGGATAATTTCGTCCAAGGGAAGGTGAACATCTTCATCAACAAGCCGGTCCCGCGCGAAGAAGCGATCAAGATAATCGAAATCAACCTCCTCCTGAACGGCTTCTCCCTGGTGCCCGCGGAAGGGGACATCGTGAAAGTGATCGGGCCCAGCAAAAACCCGCGCAATTCCGGGGTTCCCATCATTTCCGAGGAATCGGAGATCCCGCCCGGCGAACACGTGATCAGCTTTCTGTTCAAGCTCCGCTACGCCGATCCCACAGAGCTGCAGCAGGTGCTAGGGCAATACCTTTCGCCGCCGCAGCCTTATACTTCGTTCCTGGCGCTGCCGAAATCGTCCAGCATCCTCGTGACGGAAAACTCAAGCGTCATTCGCAGCCTCGTGAAGATCATCGATCAGATCGATATCCCGCCCGCGGAAGTGGTAAGTGAATTCATCAGGTTAGAGCGCGCGGACGCCAGCAAAGTCGTTGAGATGCTGAAAGATGTTTTCGAGAAGGGGACGCAATCGTCCGGGCCGGGTGGCGTGCCGGGCGCGCCCGCAATCCGCCCGGTGCGCGGCGGTGTTCCGGTGCCGCAGCCTGCGCAGGTGGACGGGGATATCGGCGGATTCACCGGGCTGTCCGAAGAATCGGTCGTCGTCGGAAAAATCAAGCTCTCGGCGGACGTGCGCACGAATCGGATTCACGTCATCACCAGGCCGATCAACATGCCGTTTGTGCGCAAATTGATCGCGCAATTCGACGCCAACGTGGAGTTTGCGAAGCCGGTGACGCGTGCCTTGCGCTACATCTCGGCGGCGGATGTTTTGCCTGTGCTGGTGCAGGCGCTAACAGAACCGGGCACAAATCAGCCGGGCGGCGCGGAGGGTGGCGCAAATGGAGGTGCGGCAGGCCAGCAACCCGCACGCAAAAACAGCACGAGCGCGACAAGCCCTGGCGGTTTCAGCAGCGGCAGCAGCAGCGACAGCACGTCATCCGCTGGCGGCAGTATCAACATCTCGGAGGAACTTTCGACCGAGGCGGTCGACACCACGCCGAAGGCGGTGACGATCGGTAATTCGAAGATTATCGCGGATCAGCGTGCGAACACCATCATCGTGCTCGGTAACCGAGAGGTGGTCGTCAAGGTGATGAAGATCCTCGATGAGATGGATGTGAAGGCGCCGCAGGTCGCCCTTAGCACGGTCATAGGTGAGCTGACGCTGAGCAAAGATGAAGAGTTTGGTGTAGATTACCTCCTGCGTTTTCAGAGGCAGAATGGAGGAAACGGCGGCTTCGCCGGGACCTCACGAAACACCGGAATCCCAGCAGCCGGTATCGTCGATCCGGGCAAGTTAATCAATTTCACGAAGCTTGCGGCAGCCGCTACAAGCGGAACCAATGTCTATTTGGCCGCGGGCGATACGTTAACGGCCATCGTTCACGCCCTCGATTCGACGGGCAACTTCAAAACAATCTCTCGGCCGACGGTTTTCACGAGCAACAACAAGAAAGCAATCATTGCCAGCGGCACGGAAATTCCGGTGCCAGTGAACACAATCTCGTCCGCCACTGGTAGCGGCATCATCAACACTGGCTTGGCTCAACAAACGAACATCCAGTTCAAGAAAGTGGCGCTTCAGCTCGAGGTGGTGCCGTTAATCAACTCCGAAAAGGAAGTGTCGCTCGATATCCTGCAGAAGCTCGACAGCATCGGTACGTTCACCCGGGTCGACAACAACCTGATCCCAAACATCAACACCCGTTATATTCGAACCAACGTTTCGGCACCAAATTGTTCGACGATTGTTTTGGGCGGGTTGATCCAAGACAGAAAGCGCCGAGATCAATCAGGCATTCCTATCCTCGATCGGCTGCCGATCATCGGAGGACTCTTTCGCGACACTATAAAGAGCGGCGAACGCACGGAACTTATCGTTTTAATGCGCCCGGAAGTAACACTGACGAAACTCGACATGTATAGGCTCCGGAACAAGACGGAGGAGCGCACGCATTTCGGTCCGGAAATCGATCAGGACGATTGTCCTGATTGTCCGCCCCGCGTCGGCAGGGAAACTATCCGCTCCGGCGACGACAAGCAGCTCCCCGCGCCGGATCTTCCGCCGGTCCGTTGACCTGGGCGGAAGGGCTACCGCAGGCGCAAACCCTGCTACTTTTTTCCGCCGTCTGCGCTATAATTGAAGACCATGTCGGCGGCGAGTCAGTCACTCATCGATCTGCTTCTGGCCAGTGGCGTTCCTTCTCGCGAGGAGGCGGCGCAGCTTGCCACGAACCTGAACGGTGGCTCGTGGACGACCCAGGTGCTTGATTCGGGCAAGGTGGATGAGCAGCGCTTTCTCGCCGCGCTCGGTGCTTTCTTCCGCGTGCCGGTTATCTCGATCGATACAAAAAAAATCGACCGCGAAACTCTTTCGCTTCTGCCGAGCCGCTTTGTTTTCCAACATCACATCCTGCCAATCGAGGTAAAGGAAAACGCGGTCGTGCTCGCGACCTACGACCTGTTCAACTCGGTCGGCCGCCAGCTCGTGACGCAGCTCGTCAAGCGGCCCGTCGAATGGGTGCTTGTGCCGCGCGCGCAGATTCTGCGCGCGATGAAAACCGTTTACGGAGTCGGTGCTGAGACCTTCGACGAAATCCTGAAGACGAACCGCTCGTTCGAATCGTCACAAGATGTCGAGTCGAGCACCGATCTTAACGCGGACGATCCCGAAGCCTCGGTCGTGAAATTCGTCAACCAGGTGATCCGCGAAGCGATCGTGGAACGCGCGACCGACATCCACGTCGAGCCCCTGGAGCACGATCTGCGCATTCGCTATCGGATCGACGGCATTCTGCACGAGATCGCGGTGCCTCCGCAGTTACGTCTTTTGCAGTCGGCGATCATTTCCCGTTTAAAAGTCATGGCGCACATGGACATTGCGGAGCGTCGTCTCCCGCAGGACGGCCGTATCAATCTGCAGGCTCGCGATCAGAACATCGACGTCCGCGTTTCAACTATTCCGACCGTGAATGGCGAGTCGATCTCGCTGCGTCTCCTCAGCCGGACCGAGCAGCGGTTCGGGTTCGACCGGCTGGATTTGAGCGAAAAGCAGACAGAGATCGTGCGCAATCTTCTCGTGCAGCCCAACGGGATCATTCTCGTGACCGGCCCGACCGGCAGCGGAAAATCGACCACGCTCTATTGTTTTCTTTCCAGCATCAATTCGGTCCAGCGCCGGATTATCACGATCGAAGAACCTGTCGAATACCGTCTGCCGGGCGTGTCGCAGATCGATGTAAAGCCGGAGATCGATCTCACTTTCGCGAAAGGTTTGCGCCACATTCTGCGACAAGACCCCAACATCGTGATGGTCGGTGAAATTCGAGACGTAGAGACCGCCGACATTTCGATTCGCGCGGCCATGACCGGGCACCTCGTCTTCAGCACGCTGCATACGAACGATGCCGTCGGTGGAATTACGCGTTTGCTAGATATGGAAGTCGAGCCTTTCCTGCTCTCCTCCGTGGTGAAGGCGTTTCTCGCCCAGCGTCTGGTGCGAATGGTGTGTCCCAACTGCGCACAGGTGGTAGATTATCCGCGCGAATACCTCGCGGAGATTGGCGTGCCGAAGAAACATGGGACGCGCTTCCAACGGGGTTCAGGCTGCGAGAATTGCCGTCAGACCGGATATCAGGGCCGCCTCGCCATTTATGAAATCTGCGTGGTAACCGATGCGTTGAAAAAGCTGATCATGCAAAAGCGCGACGGGAGCGAGCTAAAGCAAATGGCGATCGCGGAAGGGATGCTGACCTTGCGCCAGGATGGCTGGCGTCGAGTTGCGCAAGGCAAGACTACGATCGAAGAAGTGGTTCGGGTCACGCAGGGCGACGCCCTGATGGTCGAGACCACGCTGGAGACTGAGCCAGCAGCGCCAGTACAAGAGTCGGTCGTTCTTACGTAGGACTTTCGGAGGTGCAGGTCGCGCGATTAGCTTTTGCCGCGCAGCTTCGTCGTGGCTGTTCGGTAATCCCCTGCGCGAAAGATCGACGTGCCGGCGACAAGAACGTTGGCGCCGTTGCTGGTCGAGAGCGCCGCACTTTCGGCATTAATGCCGCCATCAACTTCGATGTCGAGCGTGGGCTGATTGGCATCGCGCCACGTTTTCGCCCGACGCACTTTCGCCATCTGATCATCGCGAAATGGCTGGCCGCCGAATCCAGGATGTACTGTCATAATGAGCAGGAGATCGAGCTGGCGGAGAAATGGCTCGACTGTCTCGAATGGCGTCGCGGGATTGAGGGCGAGGCCCGCGCGCCGTTGTGCTTTTCGGATCATCGCCAACGTGGCGGCGACATCGTGCTTTGCCTCTGGCTCAATGTGCACCGTGATCGAGCCGGCGCCGGCTTCGACAAATCGCGGAATGTAATGATCCGGATGCTCTATCATCAAATGCACATCGAGCGGTAACTGCGTGAGCTTCCGTACCGTCGCGACGATCGCAGGACCGAAGGAGATATTGTCGACAAAATGACCGTCCATAATGTCGCAATGAATCCAATCGGCTCCGGCCTCCTCGACGCGGCGAATCTCCTCCGCAAGCCGGGAGAAATCGGCTGCCAGAATAGAGGGCGCCACGAGGATTGTCGGTCGATTCATAACGACGCAAACGGGAGCTTGGCGGCTCTCGCAGGGCCCTGCAACGTCGAACCGCTGCGCCGTTTGGAAGTTATTCACAGCTTTGGCTTGACGCGGCAGAGGTCCGTTTCTAGATACTACCGGCTTCAGCCCGATGTGACGGGCTGGCAGCGAACGTGCTACGAACTTAAGACAGAATTGCGCTTCGAAAGGGCTGCGTTCAATCGGCAGATTTAAAGGCTAATTCATGTTCAATGGACTTTTTGGCTGGCTCTCGAGCGATATCGGAATCGATCTCGGGACGGCGAACACGCTAGTTTACGTCAAAGACCAGGGGATCGTGCTGCGCGAGCCATCGGTCGTGGCGGTGCAGGCGGGAACGATGAAGGTGCTTGCGGTCGGCGACGAAGCGAAGCGGATGCTGGGTCGCACGCCTTCAAATATCGTCGCCGTGCGACCGCTGAAAGATGGCGTGATCGCGGACTTCGAAGTGACCGAGGCGATGTTGCGGCATTTCATCACGAAAGTGCAGGGCCGGCGCATGCGGGCAAAGCCGCGGGTGGTGATTGCGGTGCCGTCCGGCATTACGGAAGTGGAAAAACGGGCGGTGCGTGAATCGGCCACGCATGCCGGCGCGCGGGAAGTTTACCTGATCGAGGAGCCGATGGCGGCGGCAATCGGCGTTGGCCTGCCGGTGCAGGATCCAGCCGGCAATATGATCATCGACATCGGCGGCGGCACGACGGAGGTCGCGTTGATTTCGCTTTCCGGCATAGTCTTTAGCCGGAGCGTGCGTGTGGCGGGCGACGAGCTGGACGAGGCGATCGTGCAATATATGAAGCGCGCCTACAATCTGATGATCGGCGAGCGCACGGCCGAGGAAATCAAGATCAAGATCGGCTCCGCCTATCCAAGCGAAAAAGAGACCAGCGTCGAAGTGAAAGGCCGCGATCTGGTGGCAGGTCTGCCTAAAACGCTCCAGATCACTTCGCAGGAAGTGCGGGAAGCATTGCTCGAGCCGATCTCAACGATCGTCGATTCGGTTCGCATCACATTGGAGCGATGCCCGCCGGAGCTCTCGGCCGACCTGGTCGACCGGGGTCTGGTTCTCGCCGGGGGCGGCGCGCTGCTTCGCGGGTTCGACAAGCTTTTGAGCGAGGAGACCGGATTGCCTGTCCATGTGGCCGAAGATCCGCTGAGTGCCGTGGCGGAGGGAACAGGCAAATGCCTCAATGAAATCAAATTTTTGCGTCAAGTGGCTTCGTCGGATCGTCAGTTGCGCTAGCTCGCGTTTGCTGCCTGGGAATTCAGGATTCGAATTCTCGCGCGCGTTGAGCCACTCTCTGCGATGAGCCGCACGAGTGTCATCGCGTTGCTCATCTTCGTCGCGGTTGTCTGTTATTTCTTCACCTTCGGCGCGGAGAATACGCGCACAGTGCAGGCGGCGGTTTATCAGCTGATTTCGCCTTTTCTATCCACCGGATCCGGGCTGGAAAAGCAGATTACCTCGGTTCGCACCGGATTAAAGTCGCTGGAAGAGCTGGAGCGGGACAACACGACGCTGAAAGTTGAAAATCGCTCGCTTCGCGCGACCAACCAAGCGCTGCGCGACGTCGAGCACGAGGTGAATCGGCTGCGGCACGCCTTGAACTATCGCGAACGTTCCGTTTTCAAACTCGTGCCGGCGGAAATCGTGGCGCGGGACGCTTCCACCTGGTTCCGCACCGTGACTGTCAATCGGGGCAAGGAGGACGGAGTCGAGGGCGACATGCCGGTTGTAACGGACGAAGGACTGGTAGGAAAAACCACCACCGTCAGTCCGAACATTTCGATTGTGCTGCTGATCTCAGACGAGAATTGCCGGGTTGCCGCGGGCGTGGAAGGGACGCGCGAGCAAGGTATTGTTTCCGGCGAACGCGTAGCCGGCTCGATCGCGCCATTGCTCGATCTAAATTTTCTCTCGAAGCAGGCCGACCTGAAACCGGGACAGAAGGTGTTTACTTCGGGTGTGGGCGGTGTTTTCCCGGCGCAATTACTGGTCGGCGAAGTGAAGTTGTTCACCGTTCGCGCGCTTGATGGTCAGGCGCGGCTGACGCCGGCAGTCGATCTGGCGCATCTGGAAGACGTTTTTGTGGTGACCGGCCGAAAATGATTTTTTTCGTTATCCTGCTCATCCTGGTTTTCTGCGCGCAAATTGCGGAGTTTTTCATCCCAACGCTTGATTGGATGTACAACGCGCACATCTATCTCGTCCCGGTGCTGGTGTTCTATGGTGCGATGGCGCTGCCGTTCCCGCTCGTGCTGGCGCTTGCCACCTTCGCCGGGTTTCTCCTGGATGCGCTCACCGTGCAGGTCCTGGAGGGCAAGGTTGAAATTTCGTTCGGCTGGTCAATACTCCTCTACGCCGTGCTGGCGGCCATCATGCATGGCTTAAGGCCTTTGTTCGTCCGGGGTCGCTGGGAGATTCACTGCATTCTCAGCGGTGTCTGCACGTCGGCCATTCTTCTGTCGCAATATCTAATGATAACATTCCGGCGTGGATCGCTCTTCTTCACGCCCGAGGCCTGGTGGCAGATTGGGGGACCGGGCATTGTGGCCATGCTCATGGCGCCACTCGTCTTCTGGCTGCTGCATTCCATCGCCCGGCTCACGCACTCGCCCTACTTGCCGGAGGCCGAAAGCTACCGATGAATCAACGGCGCTTAAGTCCCCGCCTCCGTCTCCAGGCACTGGCCTTTCTGATGCTGCTCGGTCTGGCCGCGCTTGCCGGGCGGCTCTGGTGGGTGCAAGTTGCGCGGGGCGCAGAATGGACCGCGCGCATCCGCGGGAGTTCCGAAGTGACGGTGCGTATTCCGTCCATCCGGGGCGAAATCCGAGACCGTAATGGCGTTTCGCTCGTACAGAACCGAGCGAGTTACGAGGTCGATTTTTATCTCCCCGAGATGGTGAAGGGTTATCGGCAGCGCGTCGGGCAGCCGCCCATGACCGAGTACCGGGGCACAATCAGCGGCATGCAGAAGGACCTGAAGGAGCCCGACATTGTGAAGATCGTGAACACCGGCGTGGTCCCGCGTCTCGACGATTTGGATCTGGCCCGTGACTACAACGCGAGCCAATTGCAAAAACATTACCGGAACGACACCGAGGTCCCATTCTCGTACATTAAGGATATCGACTTCCCGACGATGGCGAAGTTCTCGGAACACGATGTCGGCTTGCCGGGCGTCGACATCGCTATCAAGCCCGTCCGTTCCTACGTTTACGGTGCGCTCGCCTCGCATATCCTTGGCTACGTCGGGGCGCCGGACGACACGAACAAGGAAGACGCGAAGAAGTACACGTTTTATCAGGACGACGTGGAAGGGAAATCCGACGTCGAGAAAACGATGAATGAATATCTGAAGGGCAGGCCAGGTGTCCGCTATCTTCGTCGCAATGCCAAAGGCGTAATCGAAGGCGTCCTGCGCGAGGATGCACCAAAACAGGGTGCCAACGTCTTTCTGACACTCGATTCGCGGATTCAATCGATCGCTGAGGAAGCGATTCGCGCCGTCGGTCGCGGCGCGGCGGTCGTGATGGATCCGAACAACGGAAACATCCTCGCGATGGTTTCGGTTCCCTCATTCGACCCGAATACTTTCGTCCCCAGCATCAAGGCGAAAGACTGGGAGAATCTGCGGAAAGACGAAGCGAACCCATTGATCAACCGCGCCGTGAGCGCGTTTCCGCCAGGTTCGACCTTTAAGCTCGTGACTTCGCTGGCAGGCTTGCGTCGGAAGCTGGCCACGGCGCATTTCAATTGCGGCGGCGGCGTGAGCTACGGCGATCATTTTTTTCACTGCTGGATCGCGGAGAAAGGCGGCAACCACGGCACGCTCGGGCTGACGGACGCGATCAAGGTTTCGTGCAATTCCTTCTTCTACCAGTTCGGCAACGCCGCCGGCATCAACGCAATCGATGCAACCGGCGAAGCGATGGGGTTGGGCAAGGAATCGGGCATTCATCTGACCGGCGAACAGCCTGGTGTCTTGCCCGGGCCGGAATGGATGTCGATCCACAGCCCGCGCGAGAAGTGGTCGCAGGCTTACACGGCGAACGTTTCCATCGGCCAGGGGTACGACCTCGTCACTCCGCTTCAGCTCGCAAGCGTTTATTCCACGGTGGCGAACGGCGGCGTCTCGTATTATCCGCGGCTGGTCGACAAGGTTCTGAATCAGGACGGCTCTCCCGTTCTGGACGACCACGGAAAAATCGCTCTCTCGCAAGCGCCGAAAATCCGTGCCGACCTGCGGAATGATTTCACCCGGGAGCAGATTGAACTAGCGCGACGTGGACTTTGGAAAGTGGTCAACGAGGACGGCGGGACCGGCGGCAAGGCGCGCTTGAAGGACATAGAGGTGGCTGGGAAAACCGGCACCGCGCAGGCGACTCTCGGGGGCAAGAATGACACCATCGGCTGGTTCGCTTGTTTCGCGCCGTACGATAATCCGAAGTACGCGATCGCGGTGATGGTGCAAGGCCTGCAAGCCGGCGTACACGGGGGCTCAGTCGCCGCGCCAATCGCAACCCGCATTCTCGAACGCACGATGGCGATGGAAGAAGGCAACTTCGATCCGCAGCTCGCGTGGCTCGCGCCGGCGCACAAGCCCGATCCTTTCAAGTTGATTCCGGCCGTCGACTTCAAGGATTCCGGCCCGAACCTTGCCAGTGGCGACGAAGAAAACACGGACGCATCGCAAGCGGCGGGCACGGCACAAATGGCGGACGCGGGGGATGCGCCAGACGTCGAGCCGGAAGCTGATTCTGCTGGAAGGGTCTCGAGCCAGCCGCGCCGCATCGCGCGCGCCATTCCGGTCGCACCACCTCAGCAGGATCGCCGCCCGAGTTTTTTCCAACGCCTTTTTGGTCGCCGTTCCGTGCCGCCACCGGCCCCCACGCCGAATCGCCGCCCGACTCGCCGACCAGGATTTTGAGATGGCTCACCGTCCTCGACAGGCTTGCCCGACCATGATCGCCCAACGGCTAAAAATTTATGATAGACAAAGTAAAACAGATTCTGGGACTT
>JBDTYN010000136.1:0-8290 GCA_040005675.1 Chthoniobacterales bacterium | reverse complement strand
GCTACGGCGGCTGCTGGGTTTCTTCGCTCCGCTTGCGGACTTGATCGGCGACTTCGTGGGCGCGATCGATCGGGCGTTTAATCCAATTTTGTGCTGACGCAGGGCGGGGTGTGATCTGCGCCACGGGGCTTACGCGAGCGCCAACCGTTGTTTTAGCTAACGGACTGCCGGCGGCGGAAGCTGCCGGCGTGGCGGGCGCGGGTTGCTGGTGGCTGCGCTGCCAGAAAAAGAGAGCGGTAGCAAGCAGGACGATCGCGAAGAAGGTCTTCATGGCGTCAAATATAGCACCGGGCGGGCCATGGTCCCATCGTTTGGCTCGCAGCAAAAGATGAATTAGGAAAGCAGGAACTCAGGAAAAGGCTGCTTCAGGGGACCAATACAGATTCGAATCTTTTGTCCCTTCGCTAGCTCCTGCTTTCCTTATTTCCTGTTTTCCTAATTCTATTGCGTCCGTGATTCCTGCTGCCGCTCTGGCTCCCTCCCATCCTGAGTTCCCGCTTTCCTGATTCATTTCCCAATTACCCTGCTCGACCGCGCTGAGTCGGCGTCCACATTCCGGTCGCAACTTTCCGCTTTCGTTGGCTTCGACTCGGCTGTTCTTTCCTCGCCGATGTCTGGGGGCGATAATCAGCGGGTCAGCACACGCGCGACGAGCGTGGTAGGCGTTGCCATCCTTTGCAGTCGCGTGCTCGGACTGGTGCGGGAAATTGTAATCGCGTCGCTTTTCGGCGCGACGCGGAACATGGACGCGTTTCTGACTGCGTTTCGCGCGCCTAATATGTTGCGCGACCTGTTTGCGGAAGGCGCACTTTCGACCGCTTTCGTCACCACCTTCTCGCGCCGGATCGCAACGGAAGGCGATCAGTCGGCCTGGCGGCTGGCGAGCAAAGTCGCCACGTTAACGCTCGTCTTCATGAGCGCGCTGACGCTGCTCGGAATTTTTTTCGCGCCGTTCCTGATCAAAGTCATCGCTCCCGGTTTCCCCCTCGAGAAAGCAGCGCTCACGGTCGAGCTGACGCGGATCATGTTCCCGTTCATTCTTCTGGTTTCGCTCGCCGCGCTGGTGATGGGAATGCTGAACGCGAAAGACGTGTTCGGCGTTCCGGCCATGGCTTCGAGCTTCTTCAATCTCGGCTCCATTATCGGCGGCGTGCTCCTCTGTTATTGGCTCGATCCGCAGGCCGACTGGCGTCATCCGCACTTCGGCGAACGCGGTTTGATCGGCCTCGCCATCGCGACGTTGATTGGCGGTTTGCTGCAGCTTTTGGTGCAACTGCCAGCGGCTGGTCGCGTCGGTTTCCGCTTTCGCCCAGACTTTAGTTGGCGCGATCCGGGCGTCCGTACAATTCTGACGCTGATGGGCCCGGCGACGATCGCGGCGAGCGCGGTCCAGGTAAACGTTGCCGTGAACAGCGGCTTTGCGTCCGCGCTCGGCGATGGACCGATGACGTGGCTGAACATCGCGTTTCGTCTCATGCAGCTTCCGCTCGGGATTTTCGGAGTTGCGATTGCGACCGTGACCCTGCCGCTCGTCTCGCGCAGCGCGGCCGTCGGCAACCGAGAGCAATTCCGCGGCGCGCTCGCGCATGCTCTCCGGCTTGTGATGCTACTCACAATTCCATCGGCCATCGGTCTGATTATTCTGGCAGAGCCGATTATTAGCCTGATCTATCAACACGGACGCTTCACCGCGTCCGCGACTGCACAGACGGCCGCCGCTCTTCGTTTCTATGCGATAGGACTGGTCGGCTACTCGGCGGTGAAGGTTCTGGCACCGGCCTTTTATGCTTTGGACAAACGCAATCTGCCGATGCTCGTGAGCCTCCTTTCCATTGCGGTGAATTTTTGCCTGAACTGGTTTTTCACATTTCACCTGGGGCTGGGCCATCGAGGCCTCGCGCTCTCCACCAGTGCGGTGGCGATCACGAATTTCCTGCTCTTATACTTCATGATGCGGCACTACGCCGGACGGCTCGAGACCGGCGCTCTGCTCGCGACGTTTGGCAAACTGCTCGTGGCCGGCGCAGTTCTGGCCGGGATCTGTTTCGGTGCCGAGTGGTTCTTCTTTCCCTCGGTCACCGCACTGCGCATCTGGCAAAAATTGCTCGCGGTGAGCGTGACAATTGGCGCAGGCGCGGCGGCATTCTTTGGCGTCGCCTATCTGCTACGTGTGGCCGAAGTGCACGACGTGAAAGTTCTCGTGCAACGCCGCTTGCGGCGTTAACCGAGAGCCTGGTCGAGATCGGCGATCAAATCGTCCGCGTTCTCCAGTCCGAGCGAAACGCGCAGTAATCCTTGGGGCGTTGTCGGATCTTCGCCGGCAATCGAAGCGCGATGTTCGATCAGGCTTTCCACCCCGCCCAGGCTGGTGGCGCGAATGTAAATCCGCGTCTTCGCGGCGACTGCCATGGCTGCATCGCGTCCGCCTTTCACCTCAAAAGCCAGCATTCCGCCGAACGAGCTCATCTGATTTGCCGCAATCTCATGGAGCGGATGCGAAGGCAGACCGGGGTAATAGACTCGCTCCACTCGCGGGTGCTGACTGAGGAACGTCGCGATCTTCTGCGCATTCTCGCTATGCGCGCGCATTCGCCAGGGGAGCGTCCGCATTCCGCGCAACACGAGCCAGCAGTCGAAAGGTGAGGGGACGGCGCCGGCTAAGCCTTGAACTTCGCGGACGCCCGCAAAAAAAGCATCGTCGGACCTGGTGATCACGGCGCCGCCGGTGACGTCGCTGTGGCCGCCGAAATATTTAGTGGTGGAATGCACGACGAGATCGATGCCGAAGTCGAAAGGGCGTTGCAAGACAGGCGCCCAGGTGTTGTCGCAAACGCAGAGCGCGCCGACTTCATGCGCGAGCCGTGCGACTTGCCCGAGGTCAGTGATTTTGAGGAGGGGATTAGACGGCGTCTCGGTCCAGATGAGCTTCGTGTTCTCACGTCGCGCGCCCCGCACCTGCGCGAGGTCGGTGAAATCCACGAACGCTGCCTCGATCCCCCAGCGAACGAAGATGTCGCGGACGAGCTTGGTTACGCCGTGGTACATCCCTGAGGGCACGACGATGTGATCGCCCGGGGCCAGGGCCTGCAGAATCGCACTCACAGCCGCCAGTCCGGAGCTGAAGGCCGCAGCGTTTGCGCCGCCCTCGAACGCGGCCAGGCCCCGCTCGAGCGCATCGCGATCCGGGTTATTGCTCCGCGAATAAACGTATCCGCTTGCGTAGCTGCCGTCCGGCTCACGCTCGAAGGTGGTCGAGAGGTGGATCGGAGCCGCGACCGCGCCGGTGCCCGGATCGACGGCGTGACCGGCGTGCACCGCAATCGTTTCGATTCGCCATTGTTCGGGAGGCTCTGCGCGATTGGGCGTCACAAATGCAGATTAAGTCGCGGCCCCGGCATCGTGCAATCACGCTGTCGACGATGGGAATTGGATTTGACGCGTTCGTTAGCCGAGCGCAAATACCATCTGAATTTCCGGGCCAGTCGTCTATCTTGCCGGCTTCCGCTTATGAATATCTACGCCGATGACGTGTTTCAGATGGCTTGTGACCAATTTCAGGTCATCGCCGATTACCTGAACATCGATCGCAATGACCGCGACCGTTTGATGTATCCGAAGCGGGCCATCGCCGTGACGCTTCCGATCCACATGGACGACGGAAGCACTCAGACATTTCAAGGTTATCGGGTGCAACATCACCTGACGCTGGGTCCAACAAAAGGCGGCACGCGCTTTGCGCCTTCACTCTCAATGGGCGAGACGGCCGCGCTCGCAATGTGGATGAGCTGGAAATGCGCCCTGGCAAACCTGCCCTATGGCGGAGCGAAAGGCGGCATCACCTGCGATCCGTCGAAACTCTCGAGGCGTGAACTCGAGGGACTCTCCCGCCGTTACATGCAGGAGATGATTCCTTTCGTCGGTCCGCACACCGACATCATGGGACCGGATATGGGCACGAACGAGCAGATCATGGCCTGGTTCATGGATACTTATTCGGTCTATCAAGGCTACGCCGTGAGCGAGATTGTGACCGGCAAGCCTGTCTCGATCGGCGGGACGGAAGGACGTCGCGAAGCCACTGGCCGCGGAGTTGTTTACCTGATCGAGCGCGCGATGGACATGCTGAAAATGGATCCGGAAAAATGTACCGCAATCGTTCAGGGTTTCGGCAACGTCGGATCTGTGGCCGCTCTTTCACTCGCTCTGAAAAGCGGACTAAAGGTGATCGGAATCAGCGACGCGACCGGCGCTGTCTACAACCCCAAAGGTCTCGATATGAAAGCAGCGGACCAATACGTGATGAAGAACGGTTCGCTCAGGGACTGGGACACGGGCGACCGGATCGACCCGAACGAAATGCTGGAGATGAAGTGCGATGTCCTTGTTCCCTCCGCGGTCGATCGCGTGATTAACGAGAAAAACGCCGACAAACTGCAGTGCCGCATTTTAGCGGAGGGCGCCAACGGCCCGACGACGCCGGAAGCCGATCTCCTTCTGAACAAGCGCTGGGGCGAAGTCTTCGTCATTCCCGATATCTTGTGCAACGCCGGCGGCGTAATCGTTTCCTATTTCGAATGGGTCCAGGGATTGCAGAGTTTCCTTTGGACGGAGACGGAAGTGACCGACAAGCTTTTCCGCATCCTCGAATCTTCTTTCTCGCAAGTGATCAAGCGCGCGAAAGAGCACAAGGTTTCTCACCGCACCGCCGCGATGGCGATCGGGGTCGAGCGAGTCATGAAGGCGAAGCGCACGCGTGGTCTCTTCCCGTAAGCGGGATGAAATTTTCGCATCAGCAGGAGACGCACGAAAACCAGTTGCTCGATATCTTAGGCGCCGAGAACGGGCTGCGCTTGAGTGTCTCGCGACTTGGCGCGGAGCTGGTGAGTCTGGCGCGGCGTGACACGAAAGGGGACTGGATCGGATTTCTGCACCGGGACAATGATTTGTCGAAACCGGCGCACGGTTGGGGGAATCACGCAACCGTCATGGGCTATTTTCTCCATCGTCTGAAAGAGGAACGCAGCTTATATCGAGGTCGCGAAATCCGCGGCGGGACGCACAGTTTTTTGCGCACGAAAATCTGGCATCTGGTTGAGCCGAGCGCCGGAGAAGGCAGCCTGACGTATCGCATCACCCGGGAAGATTTCTCACCAACCGAGTATCCTTTGAACGTGAGTCTCGACCTCACTTATGCGATCGAGGACGACAGCGTCGAAATTCGGTTCGAGTTCGTCAATCACGAGGACGAGCTGACGGCGCATGTTGGCTTTGGTCTGCATCCCGGATTTGCGGCGACATCGTTCGAGAGCTTCCAATTCAAAATGCCGGCCGGAAAATATCGCCGTCACTTTTCGCCCAATAATTTTCTCTCCGGCGAGACGCAGGATATTCAATTTGAAGGCGGCGAGATGCCGTTCGAGCGAGCGAAGTTAGGCGGCTCCTATATTCTCGAAATGGTCGATGTCCCGGATCGGACGTTCGCATTCGTCGATCCACCGAGCGGACGATCAGTCGAAATCGATCTGGCCGGCGTGCCGTATTTGACGCTCTGGTCGGACGGCGGAGCGTTTCTCTGCGTGGAACCCTGCTGGGGTTTGACCGATCACGACGAGCAGCGTGCGTTCGAGAGAAAGGAAGGTATTCAGGTCATTCCAGCAGGAGGAAAGTTAGCCGCGAGCTTTGTGATGTCGCCGAAGGCAGGGTAACGCAAGCTTCCAGCTTGCATGGCTTTTGATTCGCACGCTGAAAGCTTGAGCTACCTTGCACCAGTGCCTTCCGCCTCACTTCGCGCTCTGCTCTGCGGCTCGATCGACTATGCCGGGTTATTTCCACCCGCCTCGTTGACACTCGAGCCCGCGCTGCGAAATCACGCGGCCTATGTGCGATCGCCTGACGCCTGGATGCTGGGCGCCTTTATTCTTCCCACGGCGAAATTCGAGGAGACCGCTGCAAACCTTTCGCAGTTTGACGCCGCCAATCGCCTGCGCATCTCCGCGCTGGGGGCCAGGCCGGATAAACCATCCAACTTCGCGCCCGCACTCGCCGCAGCGAAAAATGCGATTGTCGGGTTCAAGGCGCAGCACGGCGAATCGGCCAGCGTGGAGCAATTTGAAATGCCGCTGCCCCGGCGACCCGAGCACGCTCTCATCGATCAGGCCGATGCGGCGCTGGCCGGATTGAAACTCGCGACGTTCTGGGAATCTCCGGCTGATGACGCCGAGCGGGCGATCGAACTTCTTGCGCAGCACAACGCAAAGAGCGGCACAGGCGTCTTCGGTTACAAACTTCGCACGGGGGGCGTCATCGCCTCCGCGTTTCCTTCCTCCATCCAGATTGCGCGCGCGCTCGTGGCGGTAGCGAAGCATCGGGTGCCAATTAAGTTCACCGCTGGTCTGCACCATCCGGTTCGGCAGTTTCACGCCAGCGTGCAGACAAAGATGCACGGCTTTCTCAACGTGCTCGGCGCTGGAGTGCTCGCGGCGGAGCATGGCTGGGATCAGCAGCAAATCGTCACCATGCTGGAGGACGAAGATGCGAGTTCGTTCGTCTTCACTGGCGATTCTTTTTCCTGGTGCGAGTGGAAAGTCGGAACCGAAAGCATTGCGCGCGGGCGCAAGTTGGTGACATCGCTGGGAAGCTGTAGCTTCGACGAACCTCGCGACGACCTCCGCGCACTGAAACTTCTTTGACGATGGCCCTTCGCTCCTTCATCGATGTCGCTTCGGACTCCCATTTCCCGCTCGAGAACCTGCCGTGGGGGATATTCAATCCGACCGGTGGCCCGGCGCGCGCCGGCGTCGCGATTGGCGATCAGGTTCTCGATGTTTCCTTGCTCGCCGAGGCGGGACACTTCCGCGCCCCAGAATTCCCCGACCCGCGCATTTTCGCTGAGCCCGCTCTGAACGCATTCCTGGCGCTGGGCCGACCGGCCTGGCGCAAGGCGCGGGAGATCATTCAGCATCTTCTCGCCGCGGAAACGCCAACACTGCGCGACGACGCCCGGCTGCGTGGACGCGCCTTCCACGCCCAGAAGGATGTCGCGATGCAGCTCCCGGTCCGCATCGGCAACTACACGGATTTCTACTCCTCGTTTCACCACGCCCAAAATGTCGGGACGATGTTGCGCGGCGCCGAGAACGCGCTCATGCCGAATTGGAAATGGCTGCCCGTCGCCTACCACGGCCGGGCCAGCTCAATCGTTGTCAGCGGCACTCCCGTGCGCCGGCCCAGCGGGCAGATCAAGCCGCCTGATGCGACCGCGCCGATCTTTGGCCCGACCCGAAGTCTCGATTATGAACTGGAGATGGCGTTTCTCGTCGGGCCCGGCAACTCGTTAGGCGAGCCCATTCCGATCGCCCGGGCGGAGGAACACATTTTCGGCATGGTCCTGATGAACGACTGGAGCGCGCGCGATGTGCAGGCCTGGGAATACCAGCCGCTCGGACCGTTTTTGGCGAAAAACTTCTGCACCAGCATCTCACCCTGGATTGTGACCCTGGACGCGCTCGCGCCTTTCCGGAAGCCGTTGCCGGCGCAGGATCCGCCGCCGCTCCCGTATTTGCGCGCGGCAAACGATTTCACCTACGACATCCGGCTGGAGGCGAGGTTGAGCACCTCCTCATCGACTGCGCCAAACGTCATTTCTCGCACGAATTTCCAACATCTCTACTGGAGCGTTTCCCAGCAGCTGGCTCATCACACCGTGGGCGGTTGCAACCTCCAGCCCGGCGACGTGCTCGCGAGTGGCACGATTAGCGGACCGACGGAAGAATCGCGCGGCTGCATGCTCGAACTAACATGGCGCGGTGCGAATCCACTCTCCTTGCCTGGCGAAGAAACCCGCAAATGGCTGGAAAACGGAGATACGCTCGCCATTACCGGCTGGTGCGAAGGTGATGGGTACCGAGTCGGCTTTGGCGAAGTCAGCGGGCGCATCCAGCCCGGCTGACGCGCGGCGCCGCGACCTCAATTACGCGCAGCCGATGCACCTCGTTCAGATTCTGCTGCCGCTTTTCGATAACCAGCGGAAGGCCCTTCCACATGAGGCTTACGCGCGCGTCCGCGCGGAACTGACGGAACGTTTTGGCGGGCTTACGGTTTACACGCGTGCGCCGGCCGAAGGCCTTTGGAAGCAGAACGGTCGCCAGACGAGTCGTGACGATATTGTGATTTTCGAAGTCATGGCGAAAGATCTTGAAACGCGATGGTGGCGCAGATACCGGCATGAACTCGAAGACCGTTTTCGTCAGGACGTGATTGTCATTCGTTCGCAGGCGATGCGGCTGTTGTA
>JBDTYN010000135.1:0-8259 GCA_040005675.1 Chthoniobacterales bacterium | reverse complement strand
CCGCGGGGAAAACAGAGGGAAAGCAGTTCGTTTCACATGCGCCGGGCTATTGGCCAAGGTGCCGGTCGAACTTTGGAACGACTCGAAATGGCAGCTGAAAAATCGCGTCACGACGCTGGCGCAGCTGGAGCAGCATCTTGAGCTTTCGAGCGAGGAGCGCAGCGGTGTCCTTCTTTCGGGCGACAAGCTCGCCCTAGCCGTCACACCGCATTTTTTCAACCTGATCGAGCGGGATAATCCCGATTGCCCGATCCGGCGTCAGGTCATCCCCCGGATCGAAGAGACTTGGGCGTCGCCTTACGACATGGCCGATCCGTGCGGCGAAGATCTCATATGCCGGTGCCGGGTCTGGTCCACCGCTATCCGGATCGCGTCCTCTTCCTCGTGACCGATCGCTGCGCCAGCTACTGCCGATATTGCACGCGGAGTCGCGTCGTCAGCGGCGTGGGCGAACAGGAATTGCACACTGAATTCGAGGCCGCTTTCCGTTATCTTGAACAGCACACGGAAATTCGCGACGTGCTCCTCTCGGGCGGCGACGCGTTGCTCTTCAGCGACAACAAACTTGCACAAATCCTGAGCCGGCTGCGCGCGATTCCGCACATCGAATTTCTCCGCATCGGCACGCGGGTTCCGATTTTCCTTCCGCAACGGATCACACCGGAGCTTTGCGCGATGCTCGCCAAATATCATCCGCTCTGGATGAGCGTGCACGTCAATCATCCGCGCGAGCTGACGATTGAAGTGAAGCAGGCGCTCGAGCGGCTGGCCAATGCCGGCATCCCGCTGGGCAACCAGAGCGTGCTCCTCGCCGGCGTGAACGACGACGTGGAGATCATGAAAACGCTCGTGCACAAGTTGCTCATGTGCCGCGTGCGACCGTATTACCTTTACCAGTGCGATCTCATCAACGGCTCGACGCATCTGCGTGCCTCGGTCGCAAAAGGGATCGAGATCATTGAGGGATTGCGCGGCCACACCACCGGCTACGCCATCCCGCAGTTCGTGATCGACGCCCCGGGCGGGGGCGGGAAAGTCCCGATCAACCCCGGATACGTTCTGTATCACGACAACGAGAAAATCGTGATCCGAAACTACGAAGGAAAGATTTTCGAATATCCCGAAATCGGCGGCGACCGGAGCGTGCAATTCGCCCCCCAACGCGAATACCACGAAGAATATCTTTATTCGTAGTTTTGTGTCGGCGCGCCGCCGCCGCGGCCGAATGCGCCATTTCATCGGCTGACGGTTGGATGGTGAAGACCCAAGCGAGCAGCAGGTGCGAGGAGCAACTTAGACCGGCGCGGAGCGTTTGCTGGCTTCGCTGTGTGAAAGAGATCCTAGGCGCTCGACGCGTGCCCTAGCCATCTCTGCGATTACGAACGCCGAAAAAAACGCTGCGGCGAAAAAAGATTAACGAGGCCGCTCATCAACGGTAAACCTCCCGCCGATGACGAACCCGTTCAATCGCTACTACAAGCACGGCATCTTCGACGGAGTAGATGATGCGGTAATCGCCGACGCGCATTCGAAAAGAATCTTCGCTCCCGTGAAGCTCGGCAGCCGGATGGACGCGGATTCTTCGCGAGGCTGATGGCCGCGCGCAAAACGCGCTGCTGTGAAGCAGCATCGAGACGGCGCAGGTCTTTCTCCGCCGAGCGGCGGAACTCAACGGCGTAGAGCGCCATTCTTCTTCAAGCGGCGCTTAACCTCAGCAAGCGGAATCGTTGGCTCGTCTTTGCTCCGTGCGATCACTGCCAGATCATCCAGATCCTGCAGGAGTTCTTCGTATTCTTCAATGGGCAGGATCACAGCGGTGCGCTTCCCGTTCTTGACGACGTAGTCAGCTGCAGCGGGCACGGTCTTCATTAAGCTATGCGCGGTTTACCGCACTTGGCATCGATTGCACTCGCAATACTCTCTCCGAAGTCTTCTTCAAGGACCAATCGATTTAGCTTCTTTTCCCTCGAGCAATGCCTTTTGAGATTCAGCGTCGAGAGCACATAACAGGTAGCCCGCTCGCCACCCAGCTTACTCGCCTCCGACTAGTCCTAGGTTCCAATCCCTTGGGGTATCGTCGATTGTGAATTCATCCACAAATTTCGCAGATGTCGGCATCCTTTCCGGGAAATGAATCTGTCCGAATAAACCAAATATGATCCACTAATTAATCAGCTCGCAGATTCGGGCCTGATTCCCGAAATGAAGCGGTGGGAATGGGGAACCGAGCTATTTGCGGATAAAACTTTGACTGACATTGAACGAGAAGATCGATCCACCAGTGGCGTTATTTTTGGAAGTATATTTCACCACTGATGACCGTCATAACGCAGCGTGTCTTCAGAATCTCTGGCTCGGGGATTTTCATGATGTCACCTGAGAGAATAGTGAAATCCGCGAGTTTGCCGGGTTCGATGGAACCTTTGTCGTTTTCTTCGAAGGCTGCGTAGGCAGCGTTGATCGTAAACATCTTCAGTGCTTCGTCGCGCGTGACGGCTTGCTCGGGATGCCAGCCTTCGCCGGAAAAACCTTTGACGCTTTTCCGCGCGGTGGCGGCGTAGAACTCGATCATCGGTTCGCCGCGCTCGACTGGGGCGTCCGAGCCGCCGCAAATCGTCGCGCCGGTTTTCACCAGGCTGTGCCAGGCGTATGCGCCCGCGAGCCGCTCCATGCCGAGCCGGGCGGGCGCAAAGAAGAGATCGCTGATCGCGTGCGAGGGTTGCATCGAGGCGATGACGCCGAGCTTCGCGAAGCGCGGCAAATCCTGCGCGGTCAGATTTTGCGCATGCTCGACCCGCCAGCGCGGCTCGCGCACTTTGCGCTTGTTCGCCGCCACCTTTTTGAATGCTTCCTCGTAAAGATCGAGGATCACGCGGTTCGCGGAATCGCCGATCGCGTGTGTCTCGACTTGGATGCCTCGACGGAGCGCTTCCTCGAACATGGGGCGCAAATCGGCTTCTTTCTCCGTGAGAAATCCGGAGGTCGGAGCGTCCGAGTACGGCTCGAGCAGCGCCGCGCTGCGCGACCCGAGCGAGCCATCGAAGATGACTTTAATGGTGCGTGTGGTGAAGCGGTGGTCGAACGCGTTCAGGATCGGCCCATCCTTCAGGAGCCGCGCGGCGGCTTCGCCCGGGCCATAAACGGCGTTGTATATCCGGAGCCGGACCTGTCCCTCGCCATAAAGCTTCTGCATCATCTCGACTTCCGGGATAGTGCTGCCGGCGTTCTGGATTTCGCACCAGCCCAGCTCGACGCTGCGCTGGACGCCACGGAGGAATGCCTGCTCGCTCTCGGCCCCGGTTGGTTGTGGAATGTGTTTCGCAACCAGCTCCATCGCGTTGTCGAGGAGCATGCCGGCCGGTTCGCCTGTCGCTTTTTCCTTTACGATCTCGCCGCCGAACGGGCTCGGCGTTTCCCTTGTGATTCCGGCAATCTTGAGCGCGGCGCTGTTGGCGACGGCGCCGTGTCCATCGGCGCGCGTAAGGAAAACCGGATGATCGGGCGCGATCGTGTCGAGGTCGGTGCGGGTCGGGAAGGTCTGCGGTTTCCAGAAGGTTTCGATCCAGCCGCGACCGGTGATCCACCTGCCATGTTCAGTCGTGTCGACTCGCTCTTTCACGCGCCCGAGAAAATCGTGCAGGCTCGTGACGGCTTCGAGATTGAGGGTCATCTCGCGTTCGCCGACGCCGAGAATGTGATAATGCGAATCGGTCAACCCGGGCAGAACCGTGGCGCGGTGCAGATCGATCACGCGCGCCCCGCCGCCCTGAAATTTCTGCGCCTCCGCGGTCGAGCCGACAAAAACGATCCGTCCGGCTTTGACCGCGATCGCGTCGGCGTGCGGCTGGCGTTCGTTTACGGTATAAATGTTGCCGTTCGTGAAAAGCGTGTCGGCCGTTTCGGCGCGCGTGATGTGCGCCACCGCGATGAAGGCGATGGCGATCAGGCCGGTGCCGAGGAGTCGCCGGCGAAAGCGCGTTTTCGGTTTGATCTCTTTCTCCTGTTCAACGGTTCTCGGGATGGAGAGAATCGCCCGCGATTGTTTGCGAATCTGGCGCGTGCACGAATTTTCTTTTGCCAACATGATGCCGATTTATAGAGTTGGCGCCTCACGCCACGCCACACCAATTCCATTCAATCTTCTCCGCGGTTTGAACCAGTCACATCCTAAACCGAATTTTTGCGCGTTTGAAAAGTGGCGTCGGCGAATACGCGCGCAGAGCGTTCGCTGATTGTTATGGCGAATTTCTTTCCGAAATGGTCGAACTGGCTGCCGCTCAAGCTGGCGATTTGCGGGCTGGTGACCGTTCTCGGTTTGACCGCGGCGACCTGGTATTACGTCACGCCGAAATACACGAAAATCGGCTATCAACCGATCCAACCGGTGCCGTTTCCGCACGATCTGCACGTTTCGCAGCTCGGGATGGATTGCCGTTATTGCCACAGCTTCGTCGATGTGGCGGCGCATTCGAATCTGCCAAACACGCAAACCTGCATGGCCTGCCATCAACAGGTGCAAAAGGAGAACCCGAAGCTCGAGCCGGTGCGCGCGAGCTGGAAAACCGGGCAGCCCGTGGAATGGGTGCAAATTCATCGCACGCCGGACTACGTTTTCTACAATCACTCGGCACACGTAAACCGCGGGATCAGTTGCGCGGTCTGTCATGGACAGATCAACCACATGCCGGTGGTTTACCAGGCCAAACCGCACAGCATGGCGTGGTGTCTCGAATGCCATCGCAACCCGGAAAATTATCTCCGGCCTAACGAGCAGGTGTTTAACCTCGACTGGAAGCCGGAAGACGTGAAACCGGCTGAGTTCGTGGCGAAGTACGGGCAACCCAGCGGCGTAAGCGAGGATTGGGCGAAGAAGGAGAAGCTCACGCAGCGCGAGATCGGCCAGACGTTGAAAGAGCGCTGGAACGTGCAGCCGCCGTTGAACTGTCAGGGGTGTCACCGATGAGCAGGCCGATTTTCCGGGTAGCGCGCGCATTCTGCGTGCACCCTTTCGCATTTTGCGAGAGGGATTCTGATGAACGGCTTCTCGCGACAGGATGCCGGCGCTACCCTCTATGAAACGGGTTCTGCAACATCCGCCTGAGCAGCTGACCGGCAAACGCTACTGGCGCAGCCTCGGCGAGCTGAGCGACACGCCCGAATTTCGTGGGTGGCTCGAGCGCGAATTTCCGGCGGGCGCGGCGCAACTGGAGGGCGACGAGTGGTCCCGCCGCGGTTTCCTGAAGATGATGGGCGCGTCGATGGCCCTGGCCGGTTTCGGTCTGAACAGTTGCCGCCGCCCCGAGGCGCACCTGGTGCCTTTCACGAAAAGCGTGGAATGGACGATTCCCGGCAAACCAGTTTACTACGCGACGGCGATGCCGCGGCGGACCGGCGCTCTACCGCTTCTAGCTACGACCGTCGATGGCCGGCCGATCAAGATTGACGGCAACCCGCTACATCCCGCGAGCGGAGGGGCGAGCGACGCATTTGCGCAGGCCTCGATTCTCGATCTCTACGATCCGGCGCGTTCGAAGCGCTTTTTGGAGAAGGGAAAATCGAGCGATCGGGGTGCGTTCGGAAAATATCTCGAGCAATTGCGTGCGCAGCTTGCGGCCGATGGTGGCGCCGGCCTCGCGTTTCTGGTTGAAGAAACGCACTCGCCCACGCGTGAACGGCTCCGCGCGCAGCTCGAAAAAACATATCCGAACATGCGGTGGTGCGTTTACGATCCCCTCCTCACGGAGGCGAAGAATTACGCGACTCAAATAAGCTTCGGCGACAACACGCGGCTCGTCCCCCGGCTGGAGCGGGCGGATGTCGTGCTCGCGCTCGACAGTGATTTCCTCGATTGCGGCGAAGGCGATATCGCGGCCGTTCGCGCTTTCACGTCCCGACGACGCGTGACGGCGTCGAAGGACACGATGAACCGGCTTTATGTCGTGGAAAACCGCTACACGCTCACCGGCGCGATGGCCGATCATCGCCTGGTTTGTCCGGCCAGTCAGATCCCGGCGTTGACACACGCGCTGGCGGGAAAGATCGCCGTCGCAACCAAGGATGCCGGCCTCGGCTCCGTGATCGCCACGCTGACCGCGCCAACTGACGCGGTGAAATTCGACGACCAGTGGCTGAGTGAATGCGCGAACGATCTTCTCTCGAAGGCCGGCGCCAGCCTTGTGCTGGCCGGGCCGCATCAGCCGGTCGTGGTGCAGTTGATGGCACATGCGATCAATTCCGCGCTTAAGAACGTCGGGAGCACGGTCGTCCTCAGAGATTTTCCACGGTATCGGCCGGCGAGCAGCATCCTGCAGTTCGCGGCGGATATACATGCCGGGCTTGTCAAACAGCTGTTCATCCTGGGCGGCGATCCCGTCTATAACGCGCCGCGCGCCGTCACCACCGATCCCGACTCGCGGCAGAGAATCGACTGGCCGGATTTGCAACGGAGAGTGCCGGAGGTCGTGCGGCTAGGACAATATGAGGACGCCACCTCTGCCATGAGTCACTGGCACGTGCCGGCGGCGCATTACCTTGAATCGTGGGGTGATGGGCTGACCGCGGAAGGCGGTTATGTCGCCATTCAACCGATGATCCTGCCGCTCTACGGCGGCCTTTCCGAAGTTCAGCTCCTCAACGCCGTGCTCGGCGCTCCGGAGACCGAAGGCCCCGAGCTGGTCCAGGAGACTTTTCGTTCTACGGCGCCTCCGGGCGATTTCGCTGTGGCCTGGTCGACTCTGCTCCGAGATGGCCTGGCGGCACATGTGCCGCTGACCGACAGGGCACCGACCTTTAATGCCAACGCGGCGGGCGGCATTGCCCGTAACCTCTGGAGCTTGAGCTCGCCGCCGGCGCCCACCGCCGAGAACCCGGAAATCGTCCTGGTTCGCAGCTACGCGATGGACGATGGCCGTTACATCAACAACGGCTGGTTGCAGGAACTGCCAGATCCGGTGACGAAGCTAACGTGGGACAACGCCGCGCTCATGAGCCCAGCGTTTGCGCAACGGATAAAGGTGAACACCGGCGATCTCATTCGGATCACTGTCACGGAAGCGCCGGAGGCGCCCGGTGGAAAACCGAAGGCGCAGAAAAAAGAGGGCGTTAAACGCGAGCTCGTCATCGCGGCGCTCGTGTCACCCGGGCACGCGGACAATTCCATTTCGATTCCTCTCGGCTACGGCCGAAAGCAGACCGGCCCGGTCGGCGAAGAGTCCGGGTTCGACGGCTATTTATTGCGCACGCCTTCCAATCCGCACTTCATCGTCGCTGACCAGAAAGGAATCGAGACGGTCAGCGTGATCAAAGCGGGGGGGACCTACGCGCTGGCGGTGACGCAGGATCATTGGAGCATCGAAGGCCGCGGGCTCGTCCGGGAAGCAACGCTCGCTCATTACCGGGAAGACAGCGATTTCGTGAAGAAGATCGCCGGCGACGAAGAGCTGCCTTCGAAGCTACCGACCATCTACACACATCCGCCGCTCGGCGCCGCGCAACAGTGGGGGATGTCAGTGGACTTGAATGTCTGCACCGGCTGCAGCGCGTGCGTGGTCGCTTGTCAGAGCGAAAACAACATTCCGATCGTGGGCAAGCTCCAGGTTGCGCATGGCCGCTCGATGCATTGGATGCGGATCGATCGCTACTACGCGAGCGCGAAACCATTCAACCAGGACAAGGGCGAATATCCCGAGGACGCCGAGGTCGTGCATCAACCGATGATGTGTCAGCACTGCGAGAACGCGCCGTGTGAAACCGTCTGTCCGGTCAATGCCACCGTGCACAGCGAAGACGGATTAAATGTGATGGCTTACAACCGCTGCATCGGCACGCGGTATTGCGCAAACAACTGCCCGTTCAAGGTGCGCCGGTTTAATTTTTTCGATTACAACCAGCGGCCCGTCGGAAAAAAGAAAATTGCGGGCGCGTTTGGCGTTTATCAGGAATACCTCGGCCCGCTCACGACGAAGGGCGCGCCTGACTCCACGAAGATGCAAAAGAATCCGAACGTCACAGTGCGGATGCGCGGCGTGATGGAAAAATGCAGCTTTTGCGTGCAGCGGATCGAAGAAGCGAAAATCAGCGCACACGTCCGCGCGGGCGAATCGAGCAATACGCTCATCCCGCGCGATTCGTTCACCTCGGCCTGCGCGCAAGCTTGCCCGACCGAAGCGATCGTCTTTGGCGATATCGCCGATCCTGAAAGCCGGGTCTCGAAGATGAAAAAGCAGGACCGCAATTATCGGCTGCTCGAATATCTGAATG
>JBDTYN010000134.1:0-27323 GCA_040005675.1 Chthoniobacterales bacterium | reverse complement strand
GCAAACGCCGTCTCGCCCAGTTGCCAGCGGCACCATGCGACGGTCTCCCGGGGCGGATTTTCCGACGCGAGGAGCAAATCGAGCGCTGCGACGAAATGACGCCGCGCCTCGTCGGTTGCCCCGCGTAGAAATGCGAACCGGGCCAGACGCGTTTCCTTTCCGGTATCCTTTTCGCCTAACGACCGCATCTGGTCGAACGCCTTCGCCGCTCCATCGTAGTCGCCCAATTCCAACAGGGCGTCGCCGAGAATTGCGTAAGACTCGCTCTTTGTCGGATCGAGCTGCGTTAACTGCATGGCGTGATCGCGCGCTTCGGCGAACCCGTGATTCGCAAACTCCGCATGCGCGAGCGCGGTCAGCCCTCCGAAGTTTCGTTCCGGTACCACCGCGGCGAGAGAGGCCCGGGCCGCCTGGATCGCCATCGGCAGGTAATCCTCGTTTCCGGTCTCGCGCACGCGCTGCAGGTAATACTCCGCGAGCGCGTTCTGGGAACGCGTGTCATCCGGATCGCGCTTTATCCGTTCGGAATAAAAACGGATCGCACTTTCCGTCGCGGCTTCGTCTGCTGTGCTCCCTGCCGTGGTTGGCAAAGAGGACGGAGGGTTCTTTTTCGGTAAAGGAGCCGTGGGCGGCGACCATGTCCTGACCGTAAAATAACTGAGCACGCCGAAAATGATCGCGGCGGCGACCAGACCTCTTCTCGATCCCGCCGCCGCCGGGGAAGAAGGCTCCTGTTTCACGAGTGCATTCGAATACCGAATCGCCGGAGAACGTGCACTCATAATCAACTCAGGCGAGCTGGGAATGCGCAGGCTCACGCGAAGAAGAGCAAAGGATACCGCGCCGGCGGTCTTTCAACCAACCGACGCAGTCCCGGATTTAACTCTATTGCCTTGTGTGATCGTCCGCGCCCTTGCCGGCAGCAAACGGCTGAGTCGGATCCGCCACGAAGGGGAATGTGTTGCGGAAGGGCTTTTCGTTTGCGTCAACTTTATCGCTCGCTGGCTCGCCGTTGTTAATCATGGTGAAAACCATGTCGACGACGTCGTCCTGTAAACGGCGTCCGCCCATTTTCCCGAACCCACCATCCTTATTACTCCCACCTTGCGGTCCTTTGTTCGGCACGGTGAGGTCGAGCCGGAGAATATCGCCATTCTCTACGGCCATTTTCGCTAGCTTCGCGATGTGCGTCTCATCGGTGTTCATCGCTTTCAGCGACTTGGTAATGTCATCCTTAAATTTGCCAGCCGCATCATCTTCGGTGGAGGCGGCATTATACTCGTCTTTGCGCGGTGGCGGGATGAGACCATTGTTCACGAGCGGATTGCCGTCGCGATCCACGGTTACCCAGTCGCCTTCGCCAGTCAGAACTCCATCGGCACCGAGTCGTTGCGTGGCATGGCGCTGCGCGACGGCATTGACGCCAATCATTTTCGAAGTGCCTTGCAACATTTTGGCCGGAACGCTCACTGCGGTGATCAGCGTGTTGAAGCCCGCATAGGTATCGCGACCACCGCGTTCTCCCAGGTAGGACATCTTGGGATGCCCCGGATTTTTCATGGCTGATCCGACCAGGCGATTCGCGCCCGTATCGTCGAGGAAGAACGGGTCATCGGCTAGGCCAGCAAAGAACTTTCCGCCCGTATCCTGGTCCGTCGTCACAACAATTTCTGGGGCCTTGTACTCCTGCGTGGCCATGGTGGTAGGCGCTGTGAAGGTCTTTCCGCCGGGCAGCGTGATTGTCGCAGTCTGTGTTTTCTCACGACCCAGTCCTTGCGAGTAATTCACATCGACGAACACGTCGGGCTTTGCATCGCCCGTGTTTTCAATTTCAAAGCGGTAACGGATATTGTGGTCAAAAATCGCCATACCAAAATGCTCGCCTGAGACGACGAAATCCTGCGTGCTCATGATGAGGACGACCTGCGAGTTATCGTTCGGATCCAGGAACGCATAGGTGTCGGCAAGATCCGCGCCGCGATCCTGCGCAATTGATGGTGAATCGATATGATCGGAGGCCTGCAAACGTGTTGAGCAAACCAGGAGCGCTGCGACCAGGGTAGAGGCGGCTCTCCCCAGAAACTGAACTGGCTTCGGTGAGCGGTGCTTTGAGTTACTGTTCTTCATATTTTCTTTTTGTTTTAAATTAGCTCTCAAATGCTAGAAGACGCATCAGCTCGTTTATTCCTGACTTTTCGAAATCCGGTGGTCTCGTATAAAGGAAGTGTGGGATCGGAGTTGAAGCCGTAACGCTACCCGCACGGGGCGCGAGGCGTTTCTATTCGTGGCGATACCTTAGAGCCAAGGGCGGCGGGATCTCTTGACTTCGCTCGGGATTATAGGCTGTTTCACTTACGAGACGGCTTGTAGTAACTGGATTGTTAGGGCCAGTGACCAGTGGGGAGACTTTTCGCATTTCAACAATGCCCTTGCCGATACCAGCTCGCCGAGGCCGACGCACTTCCCGGACTGCTAGTGCAGTGAGTTTTTAGTTGATACAATGCCGTTATAAGAAGTGGCCTGTCATTCTGAGCCGCGCAGACGATAAAGGATCCCACACGGGGTGGTAAGATCACGCTGTCGAAGAGGCGTGATCAGCAGCGCGGCGGGGAGGTCCTTCGCCGTCTGCGCGGCTCAGGATGACGTGGTTGGGTGGGCGACTTCTTACCGGCGGACCTGTCGCGACACCTCGTGCCGCATCTAACGAAGTGTTCACTTTCTCATGACTCACTGCGCTAGCCCTGCGAAGAAACTCCGATAAGCTTGGACTAACTCGATCGGAGAGACCGAGTAATTGGCCAAAAGACTGCAGGATTCGATCTTGCGGCGGCAGAGCGTTGTGGTGGTAACAGACACTAACTCAGAACGAGTGAGTTGGTTTGTTCGAACATCGTGAACACAGTCTGTTAGCTATGAAGTTGCTGCGTAAAAGAATCCGCGCCGGCAGCCCCTCGCCACCGACGCGGATCCACCATCCAAGCTGTGTCTGCTGAACTTCCTTAAACCGGTGAGGTTCGCGTTCCGAAACGCCGCAGGAGCGCGATGCCGCCAAGAGCGCTGCCTAACAGCGTCACGGTGGTTCCGCCATCCGGCACGTTATTGCCACCCGTCGGCTGAACGAAGAAGTCGATGTGGGAAATACCGGCGAATCTGCCCGACTTACCAGCGAGTGGCGCGTTGACCGTGCCGGACCCAATTATAGTCTGGTCAGCCGTCAGGGTGTAGAGGTTACCTCCGAGGTTTCCGCCGAAGACGAAGATCGCGACCCCCGTTATAGAAGGGGAGGCGGTGAGATCAAAATTGATCGTCGCCGTCTGTCCGCCAGGGGTGTTGTTAAACACCACATGAAATACTCCGTTATCGAAGGTTGTCCCACTCGCCTGACCGTCCACGCGCAGCGCATCGATCAGGTTCGGATTGCCGAGACGCGCGCCAATTTCGGTCTCCAGCGTGGCGGGCGCCTCATTCGACGGCTTGAAGGGCGAATCGGCGGTCAGCACCAAGTTGGCCTGGGCAACTGAAGTCAGCCCGAGGCTAAGAGCCAGTGCAATTAGATTGAATTTTATCTTCATAATTCGATTTCTTTCTACGTTCGTTGATTACTGCCGGGTATGATCGTCAGCTTCCTGGCCGGGAGGAAATGGCTGAGTCGGGTCGGCCACAAACGGGAACTGGCTGCGGAGTGGCTTCTCGTTCGCATCCACGAAGTCGGTCAGCAGCGCACCGTTATTGATAAGCGTGAAGACGGCGTCAACGACATCGTCTTTCAACCGACGGCCGCCCATATGGCCGAAGCCACCACCGGGATTGGTTCCGCCTTGCGGACCAAAATTAGGCACATTCAGATCTAATCGCAAAATGTCGCCCCTTCGCTGGATGACATCGAGAATCGCACTGATGTGCGCTGAATCCGTGCCGAAATTTCTAAGGTCCTGGATAATATCAAAAACAAAGCGCCCCGCGGCGTCGTCCTCCGTCGAAGCGCCATTGTATTCATCCTTACGCGGGGCGGGGATGAGGCCGTTGGTGACCAGCGGATTGCCTTGGCGATCTACGTTCACATACTGACCGCTGCCGGTGAATGCGCCCTCTGCGATCACCTGATTGGTGCGCCGCTGGGTTTCAAAGTTAATGCCGATCACGTGCGAGTTCGCTCCGCGCAGCAACGCTGCGGGAACGCGGACCGCGGTGATCATCGTGTTGAAGCCCGCGTAGGTATCTCGTCCCTGACGGAATCCAAGCAGCGACTTGTCGGGATTACCTGGATGCGCGAGTGAAGAGGCTACAAGGCGGTTCGCGCCCGTGTCATCGAGGAAAAACGGATCATCGGCCGCACCGCCGAAGAACTTCGCGCCGGTTGCCGGATCGGTTGTCACCACAGGTGCCGGGGCGGGGGCTGGTTGCGGTTTCTGTGTCGCAATCGTGGTGGGCGCGCTGAAATTCAGTCTTTGATTGCCCTGCCGATCACGGAGGGTAATCGTGGCGGTCTGATTAGTCAGGCGGCCCAGACCCGGTGTATAATTCACGTCGAGAAAGAGATCCGGCCTCGCGTCGCCAGTGTTTTCGATTTCATAGCGATAACGAATGTTGTGATCGAAAATGACCATTCCAAAATGCTCGCCGGAAACAATGAACCCTTGCGTGCTTGCAACCAGCACGACCTGAGAATTGTCGTTAGGGTCCAGGAACGCCCAGACGTCCGCGATATCAGATCCGCGGTCTTGAGCAACTGTCGGCGAATCGATGTGATCGGATGCTTTGAGCGAGGCAGGGGCGCCAAGGTAGAAAGCGCCGGCCGCCACGGCCAACGCAAGACTGGCGCGGCTAGGCGATAGTGTTCGGTAAGTTCCCTTTAGTTTCTTCATTATACTTCCTTATTTATGCGATGTTTTTTTCTTCTCATTGTCGTTCGATGGCATGATCTGCAGTCGCGACACCTCGTTTTAGTAGGTATGGGAGATACGCACCGGAGAGTTATTCCGACGTAATAAAAATAAAAACGTTTCGCGCTGCTCGCGGGCCCGGGCCGTCAGAGAAGCGCCGCCCGACCCTCGTAAAAAGCTTGTCGCTCCGGAGGGCGAGGCGGAAACAGTAAACGAACGTTGTGACAGCAGCGGAATAACGGCGTCAGCAAAGTCTCAGACATCGAATGGCCGCTGCTAGTTCACGGACGAGCGCCAGGGCCGAGCCGGCGGTCTCGGTCATCATCCCCGCCTTCAACGAAGCTGAGGTGCTTGCCGCTACGATTGCGGCCATCCGCTTGGATGCATTGCCCTTCGAAGTGATCGTCGTGGACAGCGGAAGCTCGGATGGAACGGCCGCGATTGCGGCGATGTTCGGGGCGCGCGTCGTGCAAAACCATCGACGACAGCGGGCGAACCAGTTGAATCTGGGCGCGCAGCATGCGCTGGCGAGTATCATCCTCTTTCTCCACGCGGACACGATTCTTCCTTCGGGCGCGCTTGCCGGCATCGTGCAAGCGTTACACCGGTCGGATGTTATCGGCGGCGCCTTTACGCGCCGTTACGATTCGCCATCGAAGATACTCCGCGCCACCTGCGTCCTCGCCGCAATGCGAAATCGTTTGTTCGGCTGGCACCTGGGCGATCAAGCGATGTTCGTCCGCAGTGGAGCGTTTTTTCAACTCGGCGGGTTTCGCGAAGTTGATCAGTTCGAGGATCTGGACTTCTCCCGGCGGCTGAGGCGTTTTGGAAAAATCGTTACGTTGACTCCATGCGTCACCTCGTCGTCGCGACGTTTTGACCGCGACGGAGCCGCGCGAACTACCTGCCATGATCTCGGCCTGACGATCCGTTATCTTGTCCAGGGATTACCCGAACCTCGCCTGCCCGATAACGCCCGCCAGATCGCTGTCTCGTGAAGAGCACGAATGAATGGGGGACTTCCTATTTTAGTCTGATGCGGAACGGAAAACCCGTGGAGAGGCGGCGGAAGTTTGCCGGAGTCTCGCCCCTACCGGGACTTTGATGCTGCGAACGGTCGGCGAAAGAGGCCTGGCAGGGAGAGCAGCGCCCAAGCCGTCTCCAGCACGATAAAGCCGACGCGCCAATCAACGATCGCGACCCATGCGAGAAGCGCGGAGCCGACGAAGTTCAGCGCGTTGAAAGAACGGTGCTCCTGTCCGAGCCAGCCGCGCTGGAGCGCGATGTAACCAGCGAGGATGAGTGCGGCACCTATTAACGAGACGATTTGGTAGAACATAGTTTGGAAGATCATCGGACAATCTGCTGCGTCTCTTCCGTTGTCATCGTTAGGGAATCGCCTGAACGGCCGGTGTCGGATTCATTCGCATTCAAAGTTACCCAGCGTGCGATGGCTAGGCCAATCAGCAGGCGCCTCTACCTTGCACTTGCGGTGTTTGCGCTGCGATTTCTGCGATGGCATGGAGATTGTCCAGTCGTTCCAAGCCGGAGCGGAAATTCTCAAAACCTACCAATGGCATTGCAAGAAACAGCGCGCGTTCCGGAGGACATCAGCGGCCGTCCGCGCCGGATGCCACTCGCAAAAGTGGGCTGGCGGCAGACATTCCGCGCGCTGCGCCACCGGAACTACCGGCTCTTCTTTTACGGACAACTTGTGTCGCTCACCGGGACCTGGATGCAGCAAACGGCGATGAGTTGGTACGTGTATGAGCTGACTGGTTCGAAACTTCTGCTCGGCGCCGTCTCGGCGATTGGCTCCGCGCCGATAATGCTGTTCTCGATCTTGGGCGGGTCGCTGGCAGATCGTTATCCGAAGCGAAGTATTCTCGTCGCCACGCAGGCGGCGCAAATGTTATGCGCGTTCTTCCTCGCAGCCGGTGTCTGGGCCGGATTCGCCTCCCCGCTGTTTATTGTGATCGTGGCGGCCTTGAACGGGAGCGCGATCGGGTTCGACATGCCGGCGCGCCAGGCATTCACCGTCGAGATGACGAGCCGCGAAGATTTACTGAACGCGATCTCGTTAAACAGTTCGGTTTTCAACGGGGCGCGGATCATCGGCCCGGCGATTGCCGGGCTGGTGGTGGGCGCGGTGGGCGTGGAACTCTGCTTTTTCATCAATGGCGTGAGCTATATCGCTGTCATCGCCGGCCTGTTGCTCATGCGTTTCCCGCGTTTCGAGCCGCCGGCAGAAGCGGCCTCGCCGGTTGAGCATGCCTGGACTGGGATCGTCTATTGCTTTCAAAATCAGCGGGTCCGGACGATTCTACTGCTCTTCTTTGCGGTGGGCGTTTTCGGCTGGTCCTACACGGTACTCATGCCGGCTTTCGCGCGCGACATGCTCGGGATGGGATCGAACGGCTACGGGATTTTGCTCTCGGCCAGCGGAATTGGCGCACTGATTGGCTCGCTCGTGGTGGCGGCATATGGGCAGGTGCTCGTGCCGCGTCAAATGGCGATTGGCGGCGTGCTGATATTTTCCGCAGCCGTGCTGGCGTTTTCCGTGACACACACTTTCGCGCTCGGGCTCGTGTTCCTGTTTATTTCCGGATTCGGGATGCTGCTCTTCTTCTCCACCTCGAACACGGTCGTGCAGACGATCGTGCCGGATGAAATGCGCGGACGGGTGATGGGTGTGTGGTCGCTCATTTTTGGCGCAATGATTCCACTCGGCAGCCTGGAAGCCGGTGCGGTTGCGCATTGGCTGGGGACGCCGTTCGCGCTCGCCGTGGGCGCGATCGTCTGCGCGATTGCGGCGTTGCTGACCCTGCTGGTAATTGTGCGGCGCGATGCGATGCAGAAGGCTACAGCTGCCGCCGCATAAAATGATTGTCTCTTATCGAGCTCGCGTGACTTATTCTCCCTGAGTGAAAACGAGTATCGCAGCGATATCCTTCGCGTTTGCGCTCCTGCTCGGCGGATGCGCCGATCCAACAGCAGCGGGAGAACGGAGCCAGGAAGTTGGCGGAATGCGAGCCCCGCCCGCGCGCCAGGGACCGTTGGACCGGCCGCTGGATCCGGCTGGAAGTCCTCGGACTTAGAGAAGAAGGCAAGCGGAGCGCTTGCCTACAACAGGAAGCGGCAAACCCGTGAGGGGCACCTCAGTCTGCGCGTCGGGATCCCTCGACTCCGCTTTCGCTGCGCTCGGGATGACAGGATTCAGCTAACCACAGACTCCCACCGGTTCCGGCGCATCTTGAATGCGCGGCGCATCGCATGATGTTTCCCGGATGTTGAAGGGGCTCGAAGTCAACCTGGTCGTGCCCGATCTCTGGCAACAGGAAGCAGTCCGCGCGCTGCAATCGGGAAAAGATGTGGTCGTGCAGGCCCCGACCGGCGCGGGCAAGACTTACATTTTCGAGCTGCTCTACGCTGCGCTCAAAGGGCAGGCGATTTTCACCGTCCCGACCCGCGCGCTGGCGAACGACAAGCTCGCGGAGTGGCGCACCCGCGGCTGGGATGTCGGCATCGCAACGGGAGATCTTGCGATTAATCTCGATGCGAAGGTGTTGGTGGCGACGTTGGAAACACAACGCGCGCGATTCCTGCGACGCGACGGCCCACGGCTGCTGGTTGTCGATGAATATCAGATGATCGGCGACCCTGTGCGCGGCGTTCATTACGAGCTGGCGCTGGCGCTGGCCCCTCCGCAAACACAACTCCTGTTGCTTAGTGGGAGCGTGCAGAATCCGCACGACATCGTCGGCTGGCTCCGCCGCAATGGGCGTGACGCAATGCTCATCTCACATCAGGAAAGGCCCGTGCCACTGGAGGAGGTCGATCTGCGGACGCTTCCGGACTCGCAGTTCGTACTGACGAAGAATGTGGCGCACGGCTCCGGCTTGCGTTCTTCCGGCTTCTGGCCGCGAATGATCGGCCGAGCGCTGCGCGCCGAGCTTGCACCCGTGCTCATTTTCGCGCCGCGGCGCAATGCCAGTGAAGAGATGGCGCAGGCAATCGCCGGTGCCATTTCCATTCGTGATCCGCTCACGCTCTCGCCGGCCCAGGAGGCTCTCGCCGGCAAGCAACTCTCGAAATTGATTCGGAGCCGGGTTGCCTATCACCACAGTGGTTTGAGTTACGCCGTTCGCGCCGGCTTGATCGAACCGCTCGCGAAAGCCGGTCAGTTGAACGTCGTCGTCGCAACCATGGGACTTGCCGCCGGTATTAACTTTTCCATGCGGTCGGTTCTCATCACCGACACGCGCTACATGGCCGGTAACTTCGAGCGCCACGTCCAGCCGGACGAACTTCTGCAAATGTTCGGCCGGGCGGGACGACGCGGATTGGACGATACCGGCTACGTGCTCTTCGTGCCAGATGTGCCGCGGCTGGGCGACGCGCGACCGCGGCAATTGAAACGGGCGACGCAAGTGGACTGGCCGAGTCTCATCAGCGTCATGCGCGGCGCGGCAGAGCGCGCTGAGCAGCCTTTCGCCAGCGCAGTCGACCTGAGCCGCTCTCTCTTCAGCGTCCAAAGCGTGGCGCTTGGGGTCGAACACTCGCTGCGAACCGGTCCGCGACCTTGTGGCTTGTGGGTCGATGCCGAGCGCGGCCGTTTCGTGCGCCGCCCTGTGACAGAAATGTTAAACTCGGCAGGCGAGTGGGAGCCAAAACCAGAGGTGTGTAATTGTTCGTTAGGCGAGACGCTCGTGCGGGAAGAGGAAAGCTGGCGGCCCGCGCTCGCTCTCCCTCGCATGCTCGACGGGCTGGGCTTCGGCAACTTGTGCAAGCTGCGTGCAAAAGGAATTTACGGACGCGAAATCCCGCTCGCGATGTGCACTGGCGAACACGCCGTCGCCCCCGTGAAGTGGCTGCGCAAAAAGTTATCGGAGACACATCCTTTTGTAGCGGCGGTCCCCGACCGTCCCACAAAAACTCCAACGATCACCGGCGGTCGGAGACCGGCGCTCCAGTTCGGGCGGGATGAATTCGAAACAATGGTTGTTCCGCGGATCCCGGAGTTTACGCGGGGTGGAGTGGTGGCCGAACTCGTTAGGCGCGGTGATACTATCTCGGCGCGCGTCGATTTTTCGTCGATTCCCATAGCCGCGTGCATCGATTCACATGGGCGCGCGCTCCACACACCGCCCGAACGTGAAGCCACTCCGCTGATCTGCCGCAACTGTGACCAACAGGAGCACGATCGCACGGTCGAAATCACGATTACGCCCGCGCACGCCTGGCGTGCCCTTGGATTAGTGGAAGCCGATGGAACCTCCACACGACGCGGCGTGATTTTCTCCTTTTTCCATGTAGGCGAAGGCCTCGCGATCGCTGCTGCACTGGGAGACGAGGAGTATGCGATCGACGACCTTGTTTTCGATCTCGCAAACATTCGTGCCGGTTCGCGTTTCGCAGGAGAAGACGCGCCGCTCGGTGGTCGCCTGGGCATTCTCTGCCAGCGCACCTACGGCCGCGCAGACCATCCGGGATATCTCGAGATGGGTGTGCCGGTTTACTACGGATCAGGCGCATCCGAGGTTATTCGCGAAGTCGTCGCGTCCCCGGGTTCCCGTTATAAACTGACGAACGAATCGCTCCGCTCCGGCGACATCGAGCGCGCGTTGATGGAATGGCGCAGCCTGCTTCGGCACATCGTCGGGGCACCGCATGTGGAATGGGATCGCTGGCTCGAACTAAAAGCCGCGGCCGCGCATTTCATCGAGAAGAGCAGTTCGCCAACAGTGCTGGCGTTCCCGCCTTTGCTGGCGGCGCAAAGAAAGCGGCTGCAGCCGGCGCTTGTGGGAGGGCGACCTGATCGATGAGCAAGGTGAGCGTTTCCTCAACCCCAGCCAGACTCGGCTACCGGATGCCGGCGGAATGGGAACCTCACGCCGCCACCTGGCTTTCGTGGCCGCGGCGCGAAACCATCAGTTTTCCGGACGCGCTCGACCGCGTCCTGCCGACGTTTTGCGCGATGGTGGAAGCGCTGGTCGAGTCGGAGCCGGTTTGCATCAACGTTTGCAACGGCGCGCACGAAGCCGAGGCGCGCGAAACTCTGCGCGGCTTGCCATTTGAACGGATTACGTTTTACACCATTCCTACCAACGAGCCGTGGTGCCGCGACCATGGTCCAATTTTTTTGACGCGGGCTCAGCCCCCTCGCCTCGCGATCGTCGATTGGGGTCACAACGCGTGGGGCGGAAAGTATCCGCCGTTTGACCTCGATGATGTCGTCCCGACCCGGGTCGGTGCAGCGCTCGGCCTGCCGGTTTACGACGGAGGCATGATACTCGAAGGCGGTTCAATCGATGTGAACGGCGCCGGCGCGTTGCTCACGACGGAGGCGTGTTTGCTGAACAAGAATCGCAACCCGCATCTCACGCGCCCAGAAATTGAGGAGCGCCTTCGCGATTTTCTCGGCGTGCGCGAAATTATCTGGCTCGGCGAGGGCATTGAGGGCGACGACACCGATGGCCACATTGACGATCTGGCGCGCTTTGTCGGTGAACGTAGCATTGTCACCGTTGTGGAAGAAAATCGCGAGGATGCGAATTACAAACCGTTACAGGACAATCTAGTGCGACTCCGCGCGATGCGGATTGGCGGCGAACCTATCGACATCATTGAGCTGCCAATGCCGCGGAGAATGGAACGGGAGAATCTTCGGTTGCCGGCGAGCTACGCGAATTTTTACATCGCGAACACCAGTGTTCTGCTGCCGACGTTTTCTGATCCGAATGACGCGGAGGCAATAGCTACTTTGCAACGCGTGTTTCCGAGGCACCGCGTGGTGCCGATCGATTGCCGCGAGCTAATCTGGGGACTGGGCGCATTTCATTGCCTTACACAGCAGCAGCCGGCGTAAGCTTAACCGACACCGGTTTGATGACGACCAGTGGCGCCGCCTCCCGGGACAGGGCGGTCCCGTGGACTCGAACACCATGTCATCCTGAGCGCAGTGAAGGACCTCGCGCAGGGTTCCAGTCCAACACGCGGGCCAGTGAGTGTAACGAGCCCCCTGTGCGAGGTCCTTCGCCGTCGGAGCCTGCCCTGAGCGAACGCAGTGAGTCGAACGGACGGCTCAGGACGACAGGGCCCGCGGAGGTAAATGGCCCAAAGAAGCCATGCGACGATGGCGGCCCTGTCCTAACCGTCGATCGGCGCAGCTTCTTATAGCCGCTCGGGAATCGCGGTGTCGTGCAAAGTGCTAGAACCAGCCGGTTGCCATACATTTTGGTGGCGCGCCGGAGAAGGTTCGGTCGCATCCTTACCTCGCCACCAGATCGCGCGCGATTGGCTCGAGCACGCGCCAGACAGTCTCGGCCAGAATCTTCTGCCCGGCGGCATTCGGGTGAATGCGATCCGGAAGATTCAGTTCGGGATCTCCGCCGACGCCCTGCAAAAGATACGGGATCAGCATCGTGCGATTCTTCTCCGCAATCTCGCCAAACATTGTGCCGAAACTCCGCACGTATTCGTCGGACGAGTAAAGGGGCAACTGCATTCCAGCGATGATGATTTGCACGTTGGGATACTTCGCCCGCGTGCGATCAATGATCGTCTGCAGATTCGCGCGCATCTGCGAAATCGGCACCCGGCGGAACGCGTCATTAATCCCAAGCTCCACGATCAGGAGGTCGATTCGATGCTTGAGCACGTCGGGCAAGCGCCGGACAGCGCCGCTTGTCGTCTCGCCGCTCACGCCAGCATTAATCACCTCGAAGGAGCCGCCCGTGGCGCGCAGTTTCTCCGTGAGCAAGGCGGGATACGCTTCGCTGCGCGTTACCCCAAAGCCAGCCGTGAGACTGTCGCCGAGCACCATAATCCTCGTCACCGCTGAGGAATCGCGCCGAGCAGCGTCCGCAGATTGCGGGAGCGGTAACGCCGCAAGCACCAGAGAGCAAAACAGCCGCAGGCCGGCGGCGAAAATGTGGCGTCCGGACCGCTTTCCCTTTCTGCCCGGACACTTCTTCATTGCCTCCCCCATTCCCGCGCTTTAGTTGTAGCGAAGCTTCGCCTCCCGACATCCGGGCGGCTGCCTGGAAACGCAACAGAAGGAAAATTTTCTCTATGGCAAACTATGGAATCAACGGGTTCGGCCGCATCGGTCGCAATGTTCTTCGCGCGATGTCTCCCGAAGAAGTAGCGCAGGTCCGCGCGATTAACGACCTGACCGATACGCACACCCTCGCTCACCTGTTGAAGTGGGATTCGGTGCACGGAAAATTCAATGGCGACGTCGGCTACGATGACCAGAACATCATCGTCCGCGGCCATAAAATCCGCATTTTGAAAGAGCGCGATCCGGGTAATCTCCCGTGGAAAGATCTCGGCGTCGAGGTGGTGCTGGAATCGACTGGTTTCTTCACCGAGCGCAACAAGGCGGAATTGCACATGAAAGGCGGCGCGCGAAAGGTTCTGATTAGCGCGCCGGCGAAGAACCCGGACGTTACGATTTGCCTCGGGATCAACGATAGCGCTTACGATCCGGCGAAGCACGCTATTGTCTCGAACGCGAGCTGCACGACGAACTGTCTCGCGCCGCTCGCGAAGGTTTTGCACGATAAATTCGGAATCGAGTGGGGTTTCATGAGCACGATCCATTCATACACGAACGATCAGCGCATTCTTGACCTGCCGCATGAGGATCTGCGGCGCGCACGCGCGGCCGCGGTCAACATCATCCCATCGAGCACCGGTGCGGCGAAAGCGATCGGGGAAGTGATTCCCGAGCTCAAGGGCAAACTGAATGGCGGCGCGTTCCGCGTGCCGACGCCTGACGGTTCTGTGACCGATTTTACCGCGCTTTTGCGCGGCAAAGCCAGCACCGATGATGTGAATCAGGCGTTCAGGGACGCAGCCGCCGACTCGAAATATAAAGGAGTGCTCGAGTACTCCGACGAACCGCTTGTCTCTCGGGACATCGTCGGAAATCCGCATTCCTGCATTTTCGACAGCAAGCTTTCGCTCACCCTGGGGGATAAATTCGTGAAGATCGTCGGCTGGTATGACAACGAATGGGGTTACAGCAATCGTTGTGTGCAGGTGCTGGCGTTGCTGGGGAAGTAGTACGCATGCAAAACCCTTGTCATCCTAGCCTGCCCGTTCGACTCACTGCGTTCGCTCACGGCGGGCTCCGACGGCGAAGGACCTCGCAACACGCGTACGAGATTGCACGTCAGGTCGCTCGCTTCGAAGCCTGCGCGGAATCTGCGGACGCGCAGAGCGCGTTTGGGAGGTCCTTTCGCTCAGGATGACAAGGTAGCGTTATGCCGAAGCTCTCTCTTCGCGATCTGGATGTCCGCGGCAAACGCGTGCTCCTGCGCGTTGATTTTAACGTGCCGGTCGAAGAACACGACGGGCAGGTTACAATCACCGACGACACGCGAATCCGGGAGTCTTTGCCCACAATTCAGTATCTGCGCGAGCACGGCGCCAAAACCATACTGCTCGCGCACTTCGGTCGACCGGAGGGCCGGCCGGTCGCGAAATATTCGCTTCGACCTGTGGCCGACCATTTGCACACGCTCATTAATCATCCGGTGATTTTCAGCCGTGACACCATCGGTACTACGCCGGAGCAGATTGTTGAGGACATGCGCGGAGGCGACCTTGCGCTGCTCGAAAATCTCAGATTCCAGGAGGGAGAAGAAGCGGACGACCCGGGGTTTGCGGAAGCGCTCGCCAAACTCGGCGACATGTATGTGAACGACGCCTTCGGCACGGCCCATCGCGCGCATGCCAGCACGGTCGGGATCACAAAATTCGTCGGCCAGGCAGCGATGGGTTTACTGATGGAGAAAGAATTGAAGCACCTGAAGGAGCAACTCGATCAGCCGGCGAAACCGTTCGTCGTGATCATGGGCGGCGGGAAAGTGTCCGACAAAATCGGCGTGATCAAAGCTCTGATGGCGAAAGCGGACGCGATCCTGATCGGCGGTGCGATGGCGAACACGTTTTTCAAAGCGCAAGGGATCGAGATCGGCGCCAGCCGTGTGGAGGCAGACAAGCTCGATTTCGCGAACGAACTCGTCGCGCTGGCGAAACAGCGCAACGTAAGCCTGCAACTGCCGAGCGATGCGCTTCTCGCACAGGAAATTCGGCCCGGCGCGGCGACGCGCGACTCAGGTGTGCTGTCGCCCGAACATGGAATTCCAAGCGGCTGGCAAAACGTCGATGCAGGACCGCGCACGATCGAAGCCTTCAAACGCGAGATTGGCGATGCGAAGACGATTCTCTGGAACGGTCCGCTCGGAATTTTTGAAATTCCTGAGTTCGCCGCCGGGACCGCGGCGATTGCGCAGGCGCTCGCCGATTCGCGCGGAACGACAATCATTGGCGGCGGCGACTCTGTCACCGCTGTGAAACAGGCCGGGCTCGCGGACAAGATGACCTTTATTTCAACCGGCGGCGGTGCGTCGCTCGAGCTGCTGGAAGGCAAGGAACTGCCGGGAGTCGCGGCGTTGAGTGACACAAAGTAAGGGCCGCGGAAGTTTAAAGGTAAATTCGCGGGATCCCTCGACTCCGCTCGGGATCACCGACTAGAACGAGCTCATGCGCAAAAAAATCATCGCGGCCAATTGGAAGATGAACATGACACAGGCGGAGTCGGCGGACTTCGTCGAGACGCTCTTGCTTGAGCTGGGAGAGATTTCCGACGTGGAGGTAGTGATCGTTCCGCCATTCACCGCGATTGCAAAAGTCACGGACGCGCTCGGGTCGTCACAGGAAATAAAGATCGGCGCACAGAACATGCATTGGGAACGGAGCGGCGCGTTCACCGGCGAGATCAGTGCGACGATGTTGCGTGATTTATATGTGCGCTACGTTGTGCTTGGACACAGCGAGAGACGGCAGCTCTTTGACGAGACAGATGAGATCGTGAACCGGAAAGTGCATGCCGCGCACGAAGCTTCTCTCCGGCCGATCATGTGCGTCGGTGAGACGCTCGAGCAGCGGGAACGGGGGAACGTGGAGAAGATCCTCTCGCTGCAGTTGCGCGGGAGTCTGG
The DNA here is from genome assembly GCA_040005675.1 of Chthoniobacterales bacterium. Classification (GTDB taxonomy): domain Bacteria; phylum Verrucomicrobiota; class Verrucomicrobiia; order Chthoniobacterales; family UBA10450; genus JACCXL01. The sequence goes on along the minus strand of JBDTYN010000134.1, from coordinate 11,426 downwards.
CTGACCTTGGCGCCAAGGAACTGCAGGAAACGGTCGTCGCCTATGAGCCGGTCTGGGCCATTGGCACCGGTAAAACGGCTACTGCCGCGCAGGCGCAGGAAGCGCACGCGTTCATCCGCCACACGCTGCGAGAGATGGCAGACGAGAATACGGCCGATCGCGTTCGGATTCAATACGGTGGCAGCGTCAAACCGGATAACGCGCGCACGCTGATGTCGCAACCCGACATTGATGGCGCCCTTGTCGGCGGGGCCAGTCTCGATGCGCGGAGCTTCGCGCAAATCGTCCAGGCCGCGCGCGACGAGCGGTAGAACCGATTGACTGCTTCGCGCAGAGCCCCTCGCGCTATTTTTTAATCTCGAGGTACGTCCGCGACTGCACCTTTCCCGTGCCGGGCTGCAGTTGCTCGATCCGCATCTGTTTAAGGAACCAACGGCCCTCGATCTTCTGGGCTGAGATGACTTCAAACCGTTTCGCCAGCTGCCCCTTCCAATCAAACCCTTCCATCCGCATGAGCGCGCCGCTCTCCTTGTCGACCCAGAGTGCGACGTTCGAATATTGCGAATTCTTCGACGGCGCTTGCAATTGCAGTTTCCAGCAGAGGCGAGTGCGAACGGAATCCTCGCCGAGGACGCGGGCATCTTCCCAATAGAGAAACTTGAGCGCGAGATCCTCGTAGCTTACCGAGGTGCCGCGCACTTTTCGGTCGAACTCCGCGGGAGTGATTTTCTCCACGCCGTCGTGGCTGAGTTCTTCCAGTCGCGAATCGGTCTCGCCCAGTCGCAACTGCAGCGCTTCCGGCGGATTGGCGAAGCTGTAGCGAATCAGCGGACCGGTTTGGGTCAGCCGAAACGGGACGACAGTTTCGTTTTCGCGTAGTTGGCCCTGAAGATCGATCTGCTGCTGTGCCTGCCGCATCCGGACGGAAGCGAGGATCTCCGTTGCGGACGGCGCGGCCGAGGCCGTAAACGTGCAAGCAGAGGCCAGTGCCAGGAAGAACGCGAGTCGTTTAAGCATGGGAAAGAGGCTTTAAGTTTGGACCTTCACGCATTAAGTGGGGAGCCGAGCAGCAGAGCGCCCTGCTTCATAGCTCGATAGCTAAATGTTCGGAGCAATGGATCAGGCCCTTTTCCGTCTTATCAACCAGCAATGGACGCATCCAGCCCTCGACTTGTTCATGGCAGCGATGAGCAACGTGGAAGTCTGGACCCCCGTGCTCGTGCTGGTGGGCCTCTATGCACTAATCTTTCGTGGCTTCAACGGGCGCGCCTTCATTTTCTGCGTGCTCGTGACTGTAACAATCGTGGATCATTTTCTGGTGGACTCGTTGAAAGGAGCGGTCAACCGCGCCCGCCCAAAACAAGTGCAGACGGTGCGAATGGTTGAACTGCAAAGGTCGCGACCGGAATTCCTCACCCTCTTGAAACGGCCGGTCATCCGCTTCTCCAACGAACGCGACCGGCACAGATCGGGCCCATCGTTTCCATCCGGCCACACGGCCAATAATGTTGCCGTCGCGGTTTACTGCGCGATTTTCTTCCGGCGTTGGGGCTGGCTCTATATCTTCGTCGCAGGCGCAGTCGGTTACTCGCGCGTTTATCTCGGTGCCCATTGGCCGAGCGACATCCTCGCCACGATCTTCCTCGCCGCAGGGTCGGCGCTGCTCATCCTTGCGCTCCTCGAATTGTTTTGGAGATGGGCCGGTCGCCGCTGGTTTCCAAAAATCTTCGCGTGTCATCCCCGTCTGGTTCCTAACCCCATGTCATGAGCACAAGTCGCGCAATCTGGACATTTCTTGCCGCACTCACGGTCGTTCGACTCGCGCTGCTTGGGACCAGCGAGCTGAGTGGCGACGAAGCGCACTACTGGATGTGGTCGGAACGGCTGGCACCAGCCTACTTCAGCAAGGGACCTGGCGTTGCCTTTGTTATCCGGGCCAGCACCGCGTTGTTCGGCAACAACGAATTCGGCGTGCGCTTCTGGAGCCCGATCCTGGCCGCGGGCACCAGCTTGCTCTTGTTTTACTTCGCTCGGCGATTGTTTAGTGCCGCAACAGGATTCTGGGCAGTCGTCGCGTTGAACGTTACACCAATCTTCAACATCGGGAGCCTCGTAATGACGATCGACCCGTTGTCGATTTTTTTCTGGACGGCTGCGATGTGCGCCTTCTGGCTCGCACTCGAGCGGACGCCGGAGTGGACGTTCTGGTGGCCAGTGGCCGGTCTGATGACTGGTCTCGGCTTCCTCTGCAAATACACCAACGCGCTCGAGTTAATCTCCATCGCGGTGGTTCTGGTCCTCGTGCCGCGATTGCGTCGGGAGTGGAAGGGAGCTGGTATCTACAGCCTCTTCGGAGTCTTCGCGCTTTGTACGCCACCGCCGATCGTGTGGAATTCTCAGCACGCCTGGATCACACTCGCGCATTTGCGCTCGCGCGGAAGCCTTGATGAAGCGCCGGGGTTTCATCCGCTCGAGCTGCTCGCTTACCTCGGAGAGCATTTTGCGACCTACTCGCCGCTGCTTTTCCTCGGACTAGTGGTCGCGGTTTGGGCGAATCGCCGCCGGTTCCGTCAGCAATTCAAGGTGTTGTTCCTCGTCTGGTTTGGGCTGCCGGTCTTTTTGTTTTATCTGCTCCTCTCGTGCAACAAAGCCGCCGCCCCAAACTGGGACGGGCTCGCGTTCCTGAGTCTGAGCGTGCTCGCGGTTTCCTACTGGCGCGAGCGGAGCGAATCGCACCCAGGCCTCGGGCGCTGGGTCACGGGCGCGCTGCTTCTCGCTCTCGCGATGAGCGCTATCGCGTTGGATTCCGATATCCTGCGGTCGCTCGGAATCGACGCTGATCGCACCGACCCGAGCGTTCGACTGCGTGGCTGGCGTTCCGCAGCTGCCGCGGTGGAGAAAATTCGCGACGAAGTGGAAAAGGACTCCGGCGCTCGACCTTTCGTCATCGCCGATGAACGGGATCGCGCCTCCGAGTTCTCCTTTTATTTTCGCGATCACCGCGTGGAAGGCGCTTCGCATCCCCCGGTCTACATCGTCGAGTCGCAGGATATGGTAAACCAATTTTCATTCTGGCCGCGCTACGATCAGTTCGTGCCGCTGCCGACTGGAACTGCGCACCCAGAGGGCGAGGTTTACACGGAAGAAAGCGGGGTGAATCCGTTCCTCGGCCGGAACGCACTCTTCATTCAGGCGAACGGTCGCGAACGCATCGCGCACAATATTCGTGTGGCGTTCGAATCGACCGACCAGATCGCTACGATCGAGGTGCGTCGTTTTGGCCGCGTGATCCGAGAGCTGCAGGTTTATCTTTGCCGGAATTACCGGACGCTGCCGCTATGAGCGAAGCAGCCGAAACTCCCGACGTCTCCGTCGTCGTGCCGCTCTTCAACGAAGAAGAGAACATCACGATCTTACAGGGGGAGTTGGCTGCCGCGCTTTCGCCGCTCGACTACGAAATCATTTTCGTCGACGACGGATCGACCGATGGCACGATCGGAAAAATCGAACCGAACCCACGCGTACTCGTTATCCGTTTCGCGCAAAACGCCGGTCAGAGCGCGGCTCTTTATGCGGGGCTGCAGGCCGCGCGAGGAACGACCGCTGTTTTGCTCGATGGAGATCTGCAAAACGATCCTGCCGACATCCCGCGCCTGCTCGCGGAAATCGCGCGTGGCGCCGATCTCGTCTGCGGTTATCGCGCGCAAAGGAAAGACACGCTCGTCAAACGGCTGACGAGCCGCATCGCCAACTTCGTGCGCAGCCGCTTCACGAAAGACGGGGTGCGGGACACCGGATGTACGTTAAAGGCGATGCGGCGGGAATGCGTCGGAGCACTTTTGCCGTTTAAAGGCATGCACCGCTTTATCCCGGCACTGGTGAAAGGCGCGGGTTATCGCCTGGTGGAAATTCCGGTGAATCACCGGGCGCGCAAATTCGGTCTGAGCAAATATGGATTCGGCAATCGCGCGATCCGTGCCACAACCGACATGTTTGGCGTGCGCTGGCTTCTTTCGCGGCAGCTGAATTACAAAATTCTGCCAGTCCCAGCTTTCACTCCAGGCAAAGTCGAGGACTGAACAGTCAGCCAGCCGGGCGACCGATATACGATCCCGTCGCGAACCCTGTGTTCGGAAATGCCAGCTTGTCATCGCAGGACCCAAAGATAAGCTTGCGCCTCCCGACTGGGAATTTGCATGTCCTTGGCCAGCTTACTCACCGCCGAGCAAATCGTCCCGGAAATGAAGGCGACGGAACGCTGGCCAGCCATCGTTGAGCTGATCGACGTGCTCGTCCGCCTCGGCCGGATCAAGCCGGACGATCGCGACAGTATCCTCGCCTCGCTGAAGCAGCGTGAGGAAACCATGAGCACCGGCATCGGGTTTGGCATCGCGATTCCGCATGCGTCTTCCGATCGGATTCAAGAAGTTGTCGCCTCGTTCGGCCGTTCTTCGCAAGGCATCGAATTCGACGCGCTCGATAATGCGCCCGTCAAATTCGTCGTCCTGTTTGTGGTTCCAAAAGATCAATTCCAAACGCACCTCCGCACCCTGGCTTCGATTGCCAAGTTCCTGAATGACCGAAGCACGCGGGAGAGCCTTGCGCAGGCCCCCTCCGCCGAAGAGATTCTCGCCATCTTTCGCGACCGGCCGCAGAAGTAATCGCGGTGGAAACGTTCCAGTTCCTCCTCGCGCGAGAACTAGCTCGCGCGCTTGCCGCGGCCGATCTGCCGCTCGCAGGCGAAGTCACGCCTACGGCTGACCCGCGGTTCGGCGATTACCAGACGAACGCCGCGCTGATTCTGGCGAAGCAACGAAAGGAGAACCCCCGGACGCTGGCCGAGCGCATCGTGGCGGCTTTTGACCCCGACGGACTGTGCGAGCCGCCGCAGGTGGCTGGAGCAGGATTCATTAATTTCAAGCTGCGAACGCAAATCGTGGCGCACAAAACGTTGCGTTTGCTCGACGACGATCGGCTGGGCGTCCCGCCTGCTGTCACACCGAAACGAATCGTTATCGACTTCGGCTCACCGAACGTTGCCAAGCCGATGCACGTCGGTCACATCCGCAGCACGGTTCTGGGTGACGCCCTTGCCCGGGTTGCCCAGTTTCTCGGCCATGATGTCGTTCGCGACAACCACATCGGCGACTGGGGGACGCAGTTCGGCATGGTCATCCGCGGCTGGAAAAAATTGCTCAATCGCGAAGCGCTGGCGCAGGATCCAATCGCGGAGTTGGTCCGCATTTATAAAGAGACCAACCAAGCGGCTGCGGTTGATGAAAAAGTCCGCGAAGAGTCCCGGCAGGAACTCGTTAAGCTGCAGGCCGGCGATCCTGAGAATGTCGGGATCTGGCAACAATGTGTCACGCTTTCGCTGCGTGAATTTGAGGCCGCCTACAAAATTCTCGGAATTCATTACGACATCCAGCGCGGAGAAAGTTTTTACAACGACCGGCTGCCCAGTGTCGTCGAGCGCCTGTTACACTCTGGTCTGGCGGAGATTAGTGAAGGCGCAGTCTGTGTTTTTTTCCGCGACATTCCCGACCTGGCCGATAAGCCGTGCATTGTCCGGAAACGTGATGGCGGATATAATTACGCCACGACCGACGTTGCGACGGTCGATTACCGGATCAAGGACCTGAAAGCGGACGCCGTCTGGATCGTGACGGGTGCGCCGCAACAGTTGCACTTCCAGCAGATATTCGAGATAGCGCGGCGGGAAGGTTACGCGGCTGAGTTTCGCCACATCACTCACGGCAGCATCCTGGGCGAGGACCGCAAACTCATGAAAACGCGGTCCGGCGAGAACGTACCACTGCGAGTTTTGCTCGACGAAGCCGTGACGCGCGCACGCTCAATTCTTGAGCAAAAGAACCCCGAGCTTGCCGAGGCGGAGAAGGAAGCGGTCGCGCGCAGCATCGGGATCGGCGCGGTCAAGTATGCCGATCTCTCCCAATACCGGATGACTGATTATGTGTTTTCGTGGGACCGGATGCTGGCGCTGCAAGGAAACACTGCGCCGTATCTACAGAACGCCTATGTGCGAACCCGTTCCATCTTTCGCAAATCCGGCGAAGAATTACCGCCGGCGCGCGCTCTGGCCCTGATCGAGCCGGCGGAGCGCCAAGTCGCGCTCGCGTTATGTCAGTTCGGCGAAACAGTGCCGGCGGTTCTTAACGATTTTCGGCCGAACCTGCTGGCAAATTATCTCTTCGAACTCGCGAACACCTTTCACGGCTTCTACGAAGCCTGCCCCGTGCTGAAGGCGGACGAACCTGCGCGCACGTCGCGGCTGATCCTGTGCGAACTGACCGCCCGCGTCCTCCGGCATGGTCTCGAATTGCTCGGCATCGCCGTGACGGAACGGATGTGAGCGGCCCGGTCATTCCTAGCGAAGCGCCAGCGGAGCCGAGGAATCCCGTTGCGTTAGCTTAAAGGTTGCATCACGAGATGTCTCGACTTCGCTCGACATGACCACAGAAGCGCGCATTCCAAGCTCGACCTATCGGTTACAATTCAACCGGCAATTCACCTTTGCGCAGGCGCGCGCGATCGTGCCGTATCTCGACGAACTCGGTATCACCGACTGCTATGCCTCCCCTTACTTCCAGGCGCGCCCGGAGAGCATGCACGGTTACGACATTACCGATCATAACAAGCTCAATGCAGCGATCGGTTCTCGGCAGGAATACGACGGTTGGGTGGCCGATCTGCAGACGCGCGGCATGGGTCAGATTCTCGATTTTGTGCCTAATCACATGGGGATCGGCGAGCCGCTCAACCGCTGGTGGGCCGACGTGCTCGAGAACGGTCCCAGCTCGGTCTACGCCCCCTATTTCGACATCGACTGGCACCCGCTCAAATCCGATCTGCACGACAAGGTGCTGCTGCCGATTCTCGGCGATCAGTATGGCCGCGTGCTGGAACGGGGCGAGCTTCAGGTGCGCTTTGAGGAAGGTGCCTTTTATCTCTGTTACTATGAGCACGAGCTCCCCCTCGCGCCCGGGACCTACCGGCACGTGCTTGAAATTGCTCTGGCGAACCTTGAGCCCTTTCGAAAGGAAGAGTTCTATGCGGAATTCCAGAGCATCCTCACCGCCCTGGAATATTTACCCCGGCGCAACGAGACGGATGCGGAACGAATCGCCGAGCGCGCGCGAGAAAAAGAGATCGTCAAGCGTCGTCTGGAGCGTCGCTGCGCGGAAGCTCCGGAAATGCAGCGCGCGATCGACCAGGCGCTCCGGCAAATTAACGGGACGCCGGGAGATGCGCGCAGTTTTGATGCGCTGAACGAACTGCTAAACGCACAAGCCTATCGGCTCGCTTTCTGGCGGGTCGCAGCGGAGGAGATCAATTACCGGCGGTTCTTTGACGTCAACGATCTGGCCGCGATCCGGATGGAGCGACCCGAGGTTTTCGACGCCGCTCACGGCCTGCTCCTTGAGCTGGTCCGGGCACGCGCGGTGACAGGACTGCGCATCGATCACCCGGACGGGCTTTATTTGCCTAACGAGTATTTCCAAAAGCTGCAGAAGCGCTGCGGCGAAGTTCTCGGAGATTCGTCTCCGCCTGGCAATCGAGCGATCTACCTGCTGGCCGAGAAAATCCTGACCGATTCGGAACGGCTGCGGGCAGATTGGCCGGTCCACGGGACGACGGGCTACGATTTCACCGGGCAGGTCATTGGCGTTCTCATTGATGGATCGGCCGAACCATCGATCACGAAGACGTTCCATCGATTCATTGGGCACTCGATGCATTTTCAACATCTGGTTTATTCCAAGAAGCGGATGGTTATGCGCCTCTCGCTCGCAAACGACGTGAACGTCCTGGGAAATATCCTCGACCGGTTGTCCGAGAAAAACCGGTGGTATCGCGATTTTACCCTCGATGCGCTGGCGCGGGCGGTGCGCGAAACGATCGCCTGTTTCCCGGTTTACCGCACTTACGTCGTGCCCGATGAACCGGTCAGTAACGACGATCGCGCGGTCATCGAGCGTGCCGTCGCGACGGCAAAGCGCAGGAATTTGGCGATCGAGGAATCTGTCTTCAATTTTCTCCGCGATATCCTGCTGCTTCGCCTGCCGGAAAATCTGGACGAAGCCGCGCGCGCCGAACACGTCGATTTCGTCCTGAAATTCCAGCAGTGCACCGGCCCGGTAATGGCAAAGGGCCTGGAGGATACGGTCTTTTACATCTACAACCGGCTGGCCGCGCTGAACGAAGTTGGCGGCGCGCCACAGCATTTTGGCGTCACGGTCGAGGCGTTTCACCAGAAAAATGTGGAACGGCAGCGCGACTGGCCCGCCACTCTGCTCACAACTTCGACCCACGACACGAAGCGGAGCGAAGACGTGCGCGCGCGGATCGCCGCGATCTCCGAACTTCCGCAGCTCTGGCACCGCTCTCTGCAACGCTGGCGCAGCCTGAATCGCCGGCGGAAGCGATCAGTCGATGAAACCGATGCTCCCGACGCAAACGAGGAGTATCTCCTCTACCAAACGCTGCTTGGAACGTGGCCCATGGAAAACTCCGGCGCCGCTGCGAAAAGCGCGGACGCGGAATACATGGCGCGCATTCAGACCTATATGGCAAAAGCGCTGAAGGAGGCCAAAATCAACACGAGCTGGATTCAGCCTAACGAGCAATGGGATGCGGCCATGCAGGAGTTTGTCGCCAGAATCCTCGAGCCGTCGGCGCGCAACAAGTTTGTTCCGGATTTCATTCCAGTCGCGCAGGAAGTTGCACGACTGGGCGCGATCAATTCCCTTTCGCAACTACTTCTCAAGCTGACTTCCCCGGGCGTCCCCGACATCTATCAGGGCAACGAGCTTTGGGATTTCAGCCTCGTCGACCCGGACAATCGCCGGGCGGTGGATTACAAGCGGCACCGCGAGCTGCTCGTTTCACTACAGAACGCGGCGCCGGAAGAGTTGCTGCAAAATTGGGCCGACGGCCGCATCAAGTTGTGGCTCACGCAGCGGCTGCTGCGTTTCCGAAGAAAACATGCGGAACTGTTTCGCGTGGGCAGTTACACGCCCTTGGAAACGCGGGGAGCTTTGGCCGAGTGCTGCATAGCCTTCTCCCGGGAGCATGCGGGCGAATCGGTCGTCGTCCTGGCCCCACGTCTCTCGTCACGCGTTGGTTTCCCGCCAATCGGCGATCTCTGGGGCGACACCACCGTTGAACGGCTCGACGGATTTCAAATTGAACACGTGACGGAGCTTTTGACCAACCGCAGACTCCAGCTTATGGACGGGATGTTTCCGCTGGCCAATGTGATGTCAACGCTACCGTTCGCCGTGCTGACCAACGTCGGCGCATCTTTAATGAAGTGAGTCATTGGAAAGTGAACACCTTGGTTAGAGGGTCATGCGCTTACAAGACATCTTCTGGTAGCGCGAAACTCCGTCGAGCCTGAGCGAGCGCTCTCGCAGTTACGGCGCCGATCGTGTCATCCTGAGGCTGGCGCAGCGCGGCGAAGGACCTCACATAGCGTGGTAAGATCACCTATCCCAGCAGGCGTGATCACTAGTGCCGCTGGGCGGGTCCTTCGCCGTCTGCGCCGCTCAGGATGACATGCCGCTTCTCCAATGGCGATGTCTCACAACGAAATCGTCACTACGCGGAAGAGGCGCCAAGTCGTCTACTGTTGCGGGATTGTAGCCATGCCTCTATGAGCCGTGACGGACGCGTCTCACAGAGACGCGGCTACAGCGGAATGCACGAGTCGCTTATTCAACCAGTCTCGTTATCCAATTCACGAAGTTGCCGGTATTCGTCAAGAAATCGGCCCCGAAACCGGTGAATGTGATGCGCGCCGAGGCTAGGATCAGCATGATGCTGAGAAGCAGCAGATTCATCAGGTGAATCACGACGAGCGAAAAGAACGTACCTTGCTCCGTCAGGTCAGTCTGGTTCTTCGGCACCATCCAGCAGGTGAATGTGAAATGGAATGCCCAGGTCGCGCCGATCACGCCATACAGAAGGCGGCCATACGGCTGGACGTCCCCAAACAAGCTCAGTAGGCCGTAAACCGCGATAGCGAGGATGCTGTAAAGCGGGAAAAAATACGGCGCCAATGCGATCCAGAAGTTGTTCCGATCGGTCACAATATGGCCTCCGGCACGTCCCACTCGAAAGTGTGAGACTCGCCCACCCATTAGCAACACCCAGAGGGCGTGTGTAAGTTCGTGACCAAAGACGTAGACGAGCATCGGCCGCGGCAGCCCGAAAAATGCGATCAGCCAGAGAAGGCCGCCTAAGGAAAAAAACCAAAACTCTTCCGCGGCCCAAAGCCGCTCCGTTACGGTCGCCCGGGCAAAAACGGTGAAGAACGTCTGGGTCAGGACGGCACAGAGTGGCAGGAGGAAAAGCGCGATGACGAACTTGACCCAGCGTGTCGGTACCATCAAAGGCATCGCCTCCGGAGTCGATCGCGTCATTCCCGCATACGAAGCGACGTTGACCCGCCTTCCGGCCTGCCGGCGAACGTTGCGGTTCCGTGGACTCCGGCCCATTGCGCCGATCAGGCAAACGCGAAGCGATGAACGATCGGCTAGGCCCGACCCATGTAATTGCCGGTTCGGGTGTCGATCTTAATCATTTCGCCTTCGTGGATGAACAGCGGGACGTTGACTGTTTTACCCGTTTCGAGAACGGCCGGCTTGGTCACGTTGCTCGCGGTGTCCCCGCGGAGGCCCTCGGCTGATTCGACGACTTTTAAGTGCACCGACGAGGGCAGTTCCACCTGCACAGCTCTGCCTTCGACCGAGAGCACCTCGACTGGCAGGTTTTCCACCAGGTAATCCTTCGCGTCCGCGAGCAGACTCTCCTGCAGAGTCACCGAATCGTAGGTCGTCGGATCCATGAAATGGTATCCGCTATTGTCCTTGTAGCTAAATTCCAGCGTCGTGCGACTGAGGTCAACGAGCTCGACTTTATCTGTCGAACCGAACCGCACATCGGCGCTTTTTCCGGTGTTGATATAGCGAATGATCGCCTGGACGAAGGCACGCAGGTTACCGGGGGTACGATGTTGGACATCAAGCACAATGGCCGTGTTGCCATTGTATTTAATTGCCATTCCCTTGCGGAGATCGTTCGCTGCTGCCATCGGAAAGTAGTGAGTTGATAGTTGAGAGCAGGAAGCAAGGCAAGCTGGATTCTGCCGCGAAATAATCGCGTTTCGAGCTGGCCGAAAAGTCCTTTACCGGCAATCCGCACTCCGCCCGGAACAGCTGAGCTCAGTTCGTTCTAAGCGACCTCTGCTATCCGCTGGCGATCGAGGTAGACCTTGCAGATACCTTTGATCCGCGAAAACACGTAGTAGGTCGTTTGACTACGGACGCGGACGAGTTCCGCGCCGACGATGCGCGTGACGAAATCGCTCGGCAGATCGAGGATTTCCTGCGGCGTGGCGCCAT
>JBDTYN010000133.1:0-1536 GCA_040005675.1 Chthoniobacterales bacterium | reverse complement strand
TTGGTGATCATAACTGACCAGCTGAAAACCGAACCGATGCAAAGGAAGGCAAGCACCACCTTGCCGGCCACGGTCGAGTGCTCGAACGCGAAGAGCAGACCGCCGGCTGCTAAGATCGTCGAGGGTAGCATGAGCTCCAACTACGCAAACTAATACCTGATTGCGGCGATGCACGAAAGGAATCAGATGTGCGCAGCGCACAACTGTCAGCGGATTGCGTCCGGCGCGCCTCTAAAAACAGCGCTGAGTTACCCGAACGTTTTGTCATCCTGAGCCGCGCAGACGGCTAAGGACGTCGCCAATTCATGCGGCGCGTTTGCGCTTTGGAACGGCAGCGACAAGCCCCGAGGTCGCAGGCTGCCTTTCGTGGATGCGAACGCGCGGTTGTTTGTGCGAGGTCCTTCGCCGTCTGCGCGGCTCAGGATGACAAACGCGCGCCCTCGCTCAGGGTCTCGCAGTTCGTCCGGCGGGAAAAACAGGTCGCATTTTCGCCACGATGATGAAAGCGAGGCCGACCGCAATCATGAAGAACGAGTAAAACTGGCCGCGCGTAAACATCCCGACCATTGGCGCATCGGGTTCGCGGAAATATTCGAGCACAATACGAAAGACCGCATAGCAGGCGAGGAAGAGCCCGGTTAAAACACCGTTCGGCTGACGGGCTCTCGTCCGCACAAACCAAACTAGCGCAAACAACACGACGCCCTCAAAAAAAGCTTCATACAACTGTGACGGATGGCGCGGCGTCAGGATGGGCCGAAGCGCGTCGCCGATCTGCGGATGCGTGCGGAAACTTTGGATGATTGCTTCGGGCGTGGCAATCGACGGATCGATTTGCTGACAGGCGGCCAAAGCACGCTCCGCTTCGATTGTGTTGACCGGCTCGAGCAATTCCTTGGGAAACTGCATCGCCCACGGCACGTTCGCCGGCCGGCCGTAGAGTTCACCGTTGATGAAGTTCGCGCACCGGCCGAAAAACAGGCCGATCGGCGCAGCAACGACGAGACTGTCGCCGAGGTTCGTCCAGGGAAGTTTGTGCCGTTTCGCGTAGTAGAGCGTGAATAGCACGAGCCCGAGAATTCCCCCATGGCTCGCCATGCCACCTTCCCAGACGCGCAGGAGCGAGAGTGGCTCGCGAAACATTTCGGGCTTGTAGAAAATGGCGTAGCCCAGCCGGCCGCCGATCAAGACGCCGAAGAGCGCCGCCCAGCTGATGAAATCTCCGACTCGCTCCACGGGGAGATCGAGATATCCTCGTTTCGCCAGCCTGACGAGCAGCGCATATCCGCAAATAAACGCCAGCACGTAGGCCATCCCGTACCAGCGCGGGCCGACGTTGTCCCATAACCGGAAGATGAATGGATCGAGGTTGTGAACGTAATACGCGAACACGGGCGGCCCTGAATAAAGCGGTCATCCCGAGCGAAGTCGAGGGATCCCGAGGAACAGCCTTAGAGGGTGTCGCGCTTCGAAGACATCTGCTGGTAGGGCGAGACTCCGTCGAGCCTGAGCGAGTTTTCGCCGCAAAGTGCATGA
>JBDTYN010000132.1:0-3824 GCA_040005675.1 Chthoniobacterales bacterium | reverse complement strand
CTCCTGCGTGCCGCGCTTTCACCGGAGAGCTCCGGGAAAATTTATAATCTCGGCGCGGATGATCCCATTTCGCTCAAAGACACCGCGGAGCTAATGATCGAAGTGAATGGCGCTGGTAGTTACGAAATCGTCCCGTTCCCGGCGGATCGTAAAGTGATCGATATAGGTGATTATTATGCAGATTACCGCCGCATTCGTTCGCAACTCGGCTGGAAACCAGCGACTCATCTTGCCGAGGGCCTCCGAAGAACTTTGGAATACTATCGCCTCCACTCCGGCGAGTACGTCTGAATGTGCTCCTCCGAGTCGTTCATTCCGCCTGCCAACCCTGCGGCGCAATTCGGCTCACACGCCGCCGCGATTCGTGGAGCGATTGAGCGATTTCTGGCGAGCGGACGCTACATCCTCGGCCCGGAAGTCGAGGCCTTCGAGCGGGAGTTTGCTGCATTTGTGGGAACATCTTTTTGCGTCGGAGTCGCGAATGGCACAGACGCGCTGGCGCTGGCGCTGCGGGCCGTTGGTGTCGCACCCGGTGATGAAGTCATCACAGTCTCGCACTCGGCAGTGGCTACCGTGGCTGCGATTGAGCAGATCGGCGCCGCTCCTGTTTTCGCCGATATCGATCGCGCGAGCCGCTGTCTTGATCCTGCGGCAATCGAGCCGCTAATCTCGTCGAAAACCAAGGCCCTTATCATCGTTCACATTTACGGACAACCGGCCGCGATGGACGAGATCGACGCGGTCGCGCGCCGTTATTCGCTGAAAGTAATCGAAGATTGCGCCCAGGCACACGGCGCTGCCATGCACGGACGGAACGTGGGCACCTGGGGCGACGCGGCGGCGTTTAGCTTTTATCCGACGAAGAATCTCGGCGCGCTGGGCGACGGGGGCGCAGTCATAACCAACTCCGCGGCCACAGGCGAGCAGTTGCGGATCCTGCGCGAGTACGGCTGGAAGAAGCGACACATCAGCGCTATCCCGGGCCTGAACTCCCGGCTCGACGAACTCCAAGCCGCGGTGCTCCGCGCAAAGCTGCCCACGCTCGCTCGCGATAACAATCGGCGCCGCGAGATTGCCACGCGGTACTGCTCAGCCATTGATGGCGTGAAAATCACTCCCCCCGCCACCATCGCAGGCACGCTCCACGCCATGCACCTCTTCGTGGTCGAGTGCGAGCGGCGCGCGGAGCTGCAGCAATTCCTGCGCGTGGCGGGAGTGGGCACGGCGCTTCATTACCCTCAACCAATTCATCTCCAGCCGGCTTACGCCGGTCGCATTCGCGGCGCTGACCGGCTTGCGGTAACAGAAATGCTGTATCCGCGAATCCTGACGCTCCCGATGTTTCCGGAACTTACTGACGCGCAGGTGAAAACGGTTTGCGATGCGCTCCGCCGCTGGTGCTCTAACTCGTGAAAAGATTTTATTGCACCTATTTCGATCGCAACTATCTCGTTCGCGGTTTGGCGCTGGTCCGCTCACTGCGTGAGCACACGCAGGGCGATTGGGAGTTGTTCGTCATCTGCATGGACGATGATTCTCGAAGACTCCTCGAGAGATTTGCACTCCCGAATATCACCGCCGTGTCAATTGAGCAGATCGAGCGAGATGATCCGGAGCTCGCCGCGGCGAAGAGCGATCGCACTCGGGTCGAATACTTATGGACCACGACGCCCGCTATCATTCTCTGGCTCATGGAGAAGCACGCAGAGATTGAACTCCTTGCCTACCTCGACGCGGATCTCTTTTTTTTCTCGTCACCCGAACCGATCTTCGACGAGCTCGGCGACAACTCGGTGCTAATTCACGAGCATCGCTACACGCCTGAGCTCAAAGACATGGAAGCGAACGGAAAGTACAACGTCGGGCTACTCTGTTTCCGGAACGATGAGCGCGGCAACCGCGCGCTCCGCTGGTGGAGGGAACGCTGCATTGAATCGTGCCACCTTGACGTAAAGAACGGCAAATGCGGCGACCAGATGTATTTAAATGATTGGCCGGAGCGGTTTTCTCGCGTGCACGTCCTCGAGAATCGGGGCGCGGGCGTTGCTCCCTGGAACGTCGATCAGTTTGTTCTCAACAAAATAAAGGGGCGTGTCCTCGTGGAGGATGTGGAATTGATCTTCTATCATTTCCACAGTCTGCGCATTGTGGGTCCGGAAGAATTTCGCCTCGCGTACCGGTTCTACATTCGACCGGACGTCGCCGAGCTGATTTATCGGCCCTATACAGAAGCGCTTTCTACTGCGATGCGGGATCTCCAACGAATCGAGCCGGATTTTCAATTTAACTTCAGCAAGCCGGCGCCGGTGGAAAAGGTGTGGGACATTTTGTTTTCCTTCCATCTGGTCAGCCGCGCCATCGCGGCGGTGCGCCAGGCGGTGCGCCAGGCATGATGGAGTCGCGCGCCCGGAATGATAATCGTCAGTACAGTTACGGAACCGCCAGTTTTTCGCCGCGGCCGGAGTATGGCGTGATCGCAGGCTGGATTCCGAATGGCTCGAAAGTAATCGACTTGGGGTGCGGCAATGGCTCCTTCATGCACCATCTGCTCGAGGAGAAAAAAGCGAGTGTCGAGGGGATCGAACGCGCGCCTTTGGGCGTCGAACATTGTCTGGCGCACGGCTTAAGCGCGCGCGTGGGCGAGATCGATCGACATGAGACCTATGCGGATTACGCTGCCGAGTCATTCGATTTCGCCGTGTGCAATGTGACGCTGCACATGGTGATGTATCCTGAAGTACTCCTCGGCGAAATGGCGCGAATTGCTCGAAACTTGGTGTTCTCGTTTCCGAATTTTGGCCACATCTTCAACCGGCTCGATCTCTTTTTCACCGGCCGGATGCCGCGGCCTCAGTTGTTCGGCTACGAGTGGTTCGACACCGGCCAAATTCATCAACTTGGCCTCGGTGACTTCCTTAAGTTCTGCCGACGGCATTCTTTGCGCGTGGCACGTCAGCGCCACATCGGACATCCCGCCCTGCTGGCAAATCTCGTGCCGTCGCTCTTTTCGCGCACCGCCATCTATCTCTGTGTGAAAGAAGTCTGAGGACACGTGGCCCTGATTTCGTCGTTTCGGGTTTATTGGGCCAACGCCGCCGCGCAGAATCGCGCCTGGGCGAACATGGGCTGGCTCTTCACCGACCGGGTCCTGCGTTCGGGTCTCGGCTTGCTGGTGCTTATCTGGATGGCCCGTCATCTCGGGCCTGCGCAGTTCGGCGTTTTGAATTACGCGACTGCATATGTGGCGTTAATCTGGTCATTCACCGATCTCGGCCTTTCGTCGATTGTGGTGCGGAACCTCGTTAAACGACCAGAAGACGCGCAGAGAATCCTTGGCACCGCGTTTTTTCTTCGGCTCGGTGCCGTGATCCTCGGCTGGAGCGCAGCTCTGACTGGAATCGGCTGGCTCCGCCCCGCCGATACAGTTGCGCGGACACTTGTTACGATTCTCGCTACCGGGATGTTGTTCCAGGTTTGCGATACCCTCGCGTGGTGGTTCGAAGCCCTGGTGCAATCGAAGCACATTGCATGGGCGCGGAGCGGAGCGTTTCTCCTGAGCGCGGCGTTGCGTGTGGCGCTCATTATCTCGCGCGCGCCGCTCTCTGCGTTTGCTCTGGCTAGCGCGATCGAGTTAGCAGTCACCGCGCTAGGAGTCGTGACTGTCTTTGTCTGGCGGCGCAATAGCGCAACCGTTCGTTTGTCTTTCACCTGGGCGTTCGCCCGCAGTTTGCTGTGCGACAGCTGGCCGCTGATTTTTTCCAATCTGGCGATTGTGATCTATATGCGACTGGATCAGGTAATGCTCGGCAATATGCGCGGCGACG
>JBDTYN010000131.1:0-18492 GCA_040005675.1 Chthoniobacterales bacterium | reverse complement strand
GCGATTCGACCTGCTCCTGCACGGCCGTCATCACTTCCGGCGTGCGCAGGTTCACTTTTTCGCGCGCGGTGGTGCCGCTGGAAATGAGATTGGTGCTCATCGTTCAGAATCGGACCGACAGATGGCCCACGGATGTACTCCAGTGCCGATCCTGCGCCTGAAATATACCTCGAATGATGGGATCAGTCTACCAGCAGGGGGCCCGGGGGATCCTTAAACCAGCTGGCCGACATCATCTGTGACCGTGGCGGATCTGGGTCGCGGCTTTGATCGAGCTTCCGGACCAAACTACCAAACTTGCCGTCCTCAGGGAGCGAGGTCGCAATGATGACCGGCGTGCCGATTTTGGTAAGAGCGAATAGCCGTGCCGCCGCCTCTCGATGAAGCCGGATACAGCCGTGTGTGTGCGGGACGGGATGAACAAATCCTTCGTGGAAACCGTATGCGGGCTTGAATTCACACCAATAGGCCATGGGATAGCCGGCGTCGGGTTCACTGACGCGGCGCTTGGTCTTGTTCTTGTTGTAAATCGTGAAATGGCCTGTCGGCGTCGCGGCGCCCGGCTTACCGACGTTGCCCTGCACAGCCATTAGCAGGCGGTCTCCTTCCATCACATACACATTTTGCGTTGCGAGAGAGAGTTTCACTTCCACCTTGGAAGGATCATGCGGCCGGTGCGCGGTCACGTGATAATTACCGCTGCTCGAGGTTCCGGGCACGGTTCCGCAACCGGTCAGGAAGGTGGCCGAGGTGAGCGCAAAGGCTGGGAGAAACAGACGAAAAAGGAGTCGCATAGTTTCCTACTGGAGAGCCTACAGATGCTACTTTGTCAACAGCACGAAGCAGACCAAGACGTTGCGCCTGCGAGGATGTTAGCCGGTTCTCTGCGGCGGTTTCGCGCTACCGAGTCTGCCTTGCCTGACCAGCCGCGCCTCAAGGGTGGGACCGGCCTCGGCATAGAACGGATATCGCGGATCGGAGACGGAGAAGCGGTAACGCCAATGCTTATACATCCAAAGCCATGGCGCGGGATTTTTGCGCACGACCGATTCAAAACGCTCCCAGCAGGCCTGCGCGATTTCCGTCTCCGTCGCGTCCACGGCAAACTCGACCTGAGGTTGAACCAGGACACGGCAACGACCGCCTGGGAGCGGCTCCGCAATCACAGGCACGAGCGGCGCGCCGGTGCGCCGGTGGAGCCGCGCGTGCGCGAACGTGACACAGGTCTTCAAGCCAAAGCAGTCGATAAAGACGTTTGGCTGGGACAGGGGAAGCGTGAGGTCGCTCAAGATGGCCACGTGTTTGCCATGTTTCAGCGCTTTGAACATACGAATGATCGCGCCTTCACGAGCTGCGATTTCATGACCTGAATGTTGCCGCAGCCGCCCAAAGATCGGATCGAGCAGTGGATTCTTGAATTCCTGCGTGAGGATGAGGAGGGGTACCCCGCAAAACCCCATTGCCTTCGCCGCCCATTCAAAGTTCCCGTAGTGAAATGTGACGAAGACGCAACTGCGCGTGGGCTCGATCGCGGCGAGCGATTGCTCAATGCCTGAGACGTCAATCGATTCTCGAAATGTCTCCGGGGTCAGTCGCGGAGACCAAAGTAAATCGATCATTGTCCGCGCAAAATGCTGGTAGGAATCCGTTACGATCCGGGCGCGCTGCGCTTCCGAGTAGGAATCGCCGAAAGCTGCCGCGAGATTGCTGAGAGCGACGCGCCGGCCCCGACGATCGACTCCTGCGGCGATGGCCCCAATGATCTGCGCGATCCAGTAGCAAACAACCCGGGGCAGCCACGGCACGGTTACGGCAGCGACCGAGACGGCAATCCACTCAAGCCGATAGCGAACTTGTTTCCAGGCTGGGCGCACGGCGGAAGTGTAAATGCTCTTGTGCGGCGCGCGAGGGCGCAGGAGCTCGAGCCGCGGGTTTTTGGCGCGGTGACGTTCTCGGGCTCGACGCCGTTTTGAGATAAATACCACTGCAACAACGTCATCCCGAGCGAAGTCGAGGGATCCCGCCGCGAAAACTTTAACGCCAGGTCTCGCCCTACCAATGATGTGGGGAATTGTCGTGAACGCGTTTCCGCCCTCGAGACCGGATTTCGAACTGGTATCGTTTGCCTCAATTGACTTGACCCCGTTCGATTTTACCTTGGCAGATCGTGCGCGCGCCGCGCTAGGATACCGTGAAAAACGTTCTCTTTGTTTGTACAGGAAACATCTGCCGCAGCCCGATGGCTGAAGGGCTTTTTCGACGGCTGATCGGGAATCGCAAGGATCTCAAAGTCACCTCAGCGGGGCTTCACGCAGTGCACGGGCAGCCTCCAAGCCTCTACGCGATCGAGGTGCTCGAACGGGAAGGTGTCGACATCACCCAGCTCCGCAGTCAGCCACTCACGGCCACCCTGGTGGAAGGGGCAAGCCATATTTTCGCGATGACCGGCGCGCATCTCGACAACATCCAAATGCTCTTTCCACACGGCGCAGAAAAATCGTTTCTCCTCCGTGAATTTGAAGAGGCGGGGACAACGGTCTGGCGCGATGTGCCTGACCCGATCGGTTGCGGACGTGACGTTTATGAGGTCTGCGCCGCGACGATTAAAAACGCTTTACCGAGCGTTCTCGCCTTCGTAGAACAAACCGAAGTCGCGGTGCCAGCGAGTTCGCGCTCCGGCGTAACTTCTTCTTATTTCATGAGCGATCCTTCGCATCACACCGAGTCGGCGACCTACGTCGCCAGTCCCGCAGCAAGCGGTGGGGCCCTCCGCAGAACCGATCCCGAAATTTTCGACGCGATCGCAGCGGAGGAGAAACGGCAGCGGGAAAACATCGAGTTGATCGCCTCGGAAAATTTCACAAGCCGCGCGGTTATGGAAGCGCAGGGTTCATGTCTGACGAATAAATACGCGGAGGGCTATCCCGGTAAGCGTTGGTATGGCGGTTGCGAGAATGTCGATACGGTCGAGCAACTCGCGATCGACCGCGCCAAGCGACTCTTCGGCGCCGCCCACGCTAATGTCCAGCCGCACAGCGGATCGCAGGCGAACATGGCCGTCTATTTCGCGGCGATCACACCGGGCGATAAAATCCTGACGATGGACCTGGCTCATGGGGGGCACCTCACACATGGTCACCCGGCAAATTTTTCCGGGAAATTCTACCGGGTCACGCATTACGGCGTTCATCCGACGACCGAGCTGATCGACTACGACGCGCTCGCGAAACAGGCTGAAGAAGTGCGCCCGGCGATGATCACAGCAGGCGCTTCCGCCTACCCGCGCACGCTCGATTATCCCCGGCTCCGTCAAATTGCTGATTCGGTCGGCGCACTTCTTTTCATCGATATGGCGCACATCGCCGGACTCGTGGCCGGCGGCCAGCACCCGAGTCCGATCCCGCACGCGCAGTTTGTCACGACGACAACGCACAAGAGTCTGCGCGGGCCGCGCGGCGGCATTGTGCTATGCGAGCAGCGTTTCGCGAAAGAGATCGACTCGATGTTGTTTCCCGGAATCCAGGGAGGTCCGCTCATGCACGTTATCGCCGCGAAAGCGGTTTGTTTTCACGAGGCGCTCCAGCCCCAGTTCCGCGATTACCAGCGGCAGGTGGTGGTGAACGCAAAGGCGCTCGCGGCCGGACTCGCCCAACATGGTTATCGCATTGTCTCGGGCGGGACAGACAATCATCTTATGCTCGTCGATATTCGGCCCAAGGATCTGAATGGACGGCAAGCCCAGGAACTGCTCGACCGCGCCGGGATTACGGTGAACAAGAACGCGATCCCGTTCGACACATTTCCGATTTTCAAGCCCGGCGGAATTCGCATTGGTACACCGGCTGTAACGACTCGCGGAATGCGAGAAGAAGAAATGCTCGAGATCGCTGACCTGATCGCTGAGGCGCTGGCGGGCCGTGACGATGCCACCGTGCTCGACCGGGTCCGGGTAAAAGTGCGGGAGTTGACCGCGCGGTTTCCGCTACCTGACTAGATCGATTGTGAGGAATCGTCCGCGGCACGGATGACCGATTGCAGCTGCCTGGCGTGGGGCAAGTTCTAAGTTGCCTTGTGCAGATCGCAACTTGGAAAGTCGCGCCACAATTCCTCTCTCAGGCGCCGCAAATCTGCTAGTTTTCCTGCTCCAAATGACGCCTTCCGCCAATTTCGCTCAACCGAATCCATTGCGCGAGGGGCTCGCCAATCGGCCTGTTCCGCAGCCTTGCACCGTGATCATTTTCGGAGCCACGGGCGATCTGACGCACAGGAAATTGATTCCGGCTTTGTATAACATCGCGGCTGATGGGGAGCTTCCCCCCGCTCTGACGGTCGTCGCTTTCGCGCGGCGGGAAAAAAACGACGAATCTTTCCGGAAAGAACTGGAAGAGGCGACGCGGAAATTCTCGCGGCAGGAGGTGCGCGACGATCTTTGGGACGGCTTCGCGCAATCAATTTTTTATCACCGAAGCGAGTTTCAAGACATGGCCGGTTACAAGTCGCTCGGCGCGCGGCTTGAGCAAATCGATCGGGAACGGGGGACCGCTGGCAATCGTCTGTTTTACCTTGCGGTCTCGCCGGACCAATTCGAACCGATCGTCAAAAATTTACGCGAAGCAGGTCTGAACAAAACGCGCGAAGGCGGCTGGGTTCGGGTGATTGTGGAGAAGCCGTTCGGCGTCGACCTCGCCTCAGCGAAGAAGCTGAACAATGTCGTCCGTAGCTCATTCTCCGAAGATCAAACCTACCGAATCGATCATTTCCTAGGCAAAGAAACGGCGCAGAATATCCTCGTCCTGCGTTTCGCGAATGCGATTTTCGAGCCGCTCTGGAACACGCGCTACATCGATCATGTCCAGATCACGGCCGCGGAAACGCTCGGGGTTGAAGGTCGCGCCGGGTATTACGAAGGGGCGGGCGCCCTGCGCGATATGGTGCAGAATCATCTGCTGCAACTGCTCTGTCTGGTGGCGATGGAACCGCCAACTGACCTGGGCGCGGACAGCATTCGTGATGAGAAAGTGAAGGTCGTGCGGTCGCTCCGGCGGTTCGCTCCCGAGGAAGTCGCGCAGCACGTCGTACGAGGCCAGTACGGGGAGGGCGCAATCAACGGCAAAACCGTAGCGGGCTATCGGCAGGAAGAGAAGGTAAACCCGGAGTCGAAGACAGAAACGTTCGTCGCGCTTCGCGTTCTAATCGACAACTGGCGCTGGGCCGATGTGCCATTTTATATCCGCGTCGGTAAACGATTGCCGAAATCGGGCACCGAGATTTCGGTGCACTTTAAAAAAGCGCCGCTTGTCCTGTTCAATAAGGAACGCTCGACCCTGGATCACAATGTGCTCGTGATCCGGATTCAGCCGGATGAAGGAATTTCGCTGCGAATGCAGGCGAAAAT
Organism: Chthoniobacterales bacterium; assembly: GCA_040005675.1. Classification (GTDB taxonomy): domain Bacteria; phylum Verrucomicrobiota; class Verrucomicrobiia; order Chthoniobacterales; family UBA10450; genus JACCXL01. The sequence goes on along the minus strand of JBDTYN010000131.1, from coordinate 13,097 downwards.
GCCGGGCACGAGCTTCCGGATCGATCCGGTGAAAATGGATTTTCATTACGGCACATCGTTCGGCAAAGCGAGTCCCGAGGCCTATGAGCGCTTGCTGCTGGATGCAATGAGCGGTGATGCCACGCTTTTTGCACGGCGCGACGAAGTCGAGCAGGCATGGGCCTTCATCGACACTGTCGAAAACGCGTGGGCGTCGAAGGGAAGCGCGTCGAAGCTCTTCGATTATCCGGCCGGATCGTGGGGACCGGAAGAAGCCGATGACCTCCTTGCACGCGATGGACGCTCATGGCGGAGATTGTGATGATGGGTGAGGGCAGGCCGATTCTAAGCAACGCTGGACGAGATCGGATGTCCGGTGCGGATTGGCCGGCACAGATAGTGGGCGAACAAATGACGAGCGGGCGTTGGTTGACATCTTTGCTTAAAAGGGAGGTCACCGGCGTTTTGCGAGGTCCTTCGCCGTCGGAGCCTGCCCGGAGTGAACGTCGTGAGTCGAACGGGCGGCTCAGGATGACAGCGAGCGGGAAGATGATCCGCTAGAAGATGACGGCTTCCACCACAGCGCCTTCCCCGCCTGGCCTTCCGGTCGATATCGGCGACATCAGTCGCGAGCTGAAAAAGCTTTGGGACGACGGCGATGCGGTGAGGAGTCGCGCGTCGCTCATCAATCTTGCCGTCTACAGTGAAGCGCCAGGTTCGCTCGCAGCGAATACCGAACTGATAGCGAAAATCACTGAAGACCACGCCTGCAGGGCCATTGTCATCGCCGCCAATCCGGGTGCGGAAAAGAGCCGCGTCCAGGCATGGATCAGCGCGCATTGTCACGTCGGTGGGGCCGGCGCCAGGCAGGTCTGCTCGGAACAAATCTCTTTCCTGCTCGAAGGAGCGTCTGCCGTGCTCCTTCCCGGCCTCGTATTTTCGCAGCTCGATTCCGATCTTCCCCTTTATCTCTGGTGGCAGGGGGAATTCCACGAGCCAATGGATCCGCAACTCTGGGCCTGGGTCGATCGGTTGATCTACGACAGCCAGCTGTGGTCCGACTTCGCTGCGCAAATGCTGCGGGTGGAAACCGCGCAATCCGAAGCCAAACAGCGCGTCGTGCTTTGCGACCTCAACTGGACGCGGCTCGTGCAGGTCCGCCTCGCCGTCGCTCAATTCTTCGACGACCCGCGCGCGCAACAGCATTTGTCGGAGATCGACCAAGTAGAAATCGACTTCGCGTCTGGATTTCATTCGACGGCGACATTGCTTCTGGGCTGGCTTGCCGCCCAACTGCGTTGGAGCAAGCCGGCGAAATCTGGCAGGCATTCGCTCACGTTCGAGGACGCGAGAGGAAAGCGCGTTGCCGTCGCCCTAGCCGAACGCGCGGGCAGGCCGATCAGTCGCTGTTTACTCTGTTGCGGCAAGCTCTCGTTCTGCGTGACCCACCCGTCGGGTCACGATCTCCTGAATGTTTCCTGCGCGACAGATGGCGCCGATCGGATGAACCAGTTACTGCCGGCAGGCAGGGAGGACGCGGTCGAACTGGTGCACGAAGAACTAATGCGCGGCGGACCGCATCGCGTCTATGTTCGCGCGTTGAATTGCGTGCGCAATTTGTTGTAGATGAGCGTTAGCGCGACGGCGCAAATCATCAAGTCGCAAGCGAGACGCTCGCGCTATTGTGACAAGACCTGAGGGTCTCTCAGCAGCTCCGGATCGTTCAGCCGGGCATCGTAAACTTCCGACCATGTCTGCTGATTCATGGAGCACATCGGCACCGCAACCCATTCACCATTCCGCTTGACGGCGCCTTTGAAAACACAGGAATCGAGCCGGGCCCGAATCACTGGATCGACATCCGCTTGTGCAACCTGTTTTGCGTCCATGAAATTGTGCATGCCAACCCCAAGGGTGTGGACTTCGCCCCGCAACAGGGAATGCAGAATCTCACGCGGCGCTCCCCGCAATGTGACATAGCGGGTCATCTGAAAGAGGAGACGCAGCGCAAGCAGCGGATGCTGAAACAAAACGCCGGCGAGCCGGTATGGCGGCGTGCCTGCGTCATCGTTGACGAGCGAGAGCCCACCGATCTTTCGCAACACTTCGCCGAGCAACGCGTCGAATTTCTTGTCGTCCGGCAGGAGCGGGAAGATTTTGCCCGAAGGCCGCGCGACGAGGAGCGAAGCCCAGCTGTTGCAATCGGGATGTCCAAAGATGGAAACATCGCGGCGCAACGGCAGGCCGACGCCCTCGCAGATTCTCCCCCAGACATCCGCCGATGTGATCGGCCGCTGCGAAAAGATGGTTCGGCCCGTGTCGGCTTCGGGTTGAAAACTGAGCATGCGCCAGATGTGGCTGCGCTTGGGATCGGCGAGATACCACCGAATCACTTCCGGCACGTCGTCTATATTCCTGCGCGTGACGGTGAAGCTGAGAGCGTACTCCAAAGGCGCGCCGGTTTTCTTCCGGACCCGCAGAGCGAGGTCGGTGAACGCCTGCCGGACCGGGTGGAGATCCCGTTCCGATGTGATGCGGCCGATCGGGAACCCGTGCCGTCCGGCCTGAGTCATGTCGACATGGACAGAGATCTGGCGCAAACCGCCCTCGACGACAAGCTGCTCCAAGAATTCCGGATGCTCGATCAGCGTTTGCCCATGCGTCATCAACATCGGAATCGACCCGACGGAGTAAGCGTAGCGGACAATCTCCACGAGCTCATCAGCCCGTCCGGATTTCCAATACGCGTCGGCCACGTCGCCACCGGTGATTTGCAATCCGCCGCCGGGCCCCTGGAGTCGCCGGTTCGCGTCGATCTGCTCTTTCACCTGCGCGAGCGACGGAATGGGAATGTCATTCGCGTTTTTCGGCAGATAACAGTGCGTGCAGTGGAACGAGCAATAACTCGCGCCGAGCGTAAATCCGCAATGCGTCAGATGGCGGCCCGAAATCTGGTTGTTCGTTCGCAACTCCAACGGGAGCGACTCCCAACGCTCCTTCAAGACGCGTGCCTTCTCCTCGAGGATTGGCTCCCGAAAAGCGCGCCAGCGCGCCGGCCAACGCGATGGCGCCAGCGGCTTTTTGTCCTGCAGGAGTGAGACCACCCGAAGTTATTTCGCGTCGTTCAGCGACCAATCGTAAGACTGATACGCGATTTTGGCGTCGTCAGGCAGCGGGGTCGCGCGGCGCTTGTTAATGAAGGCGATCGGACCGCCCTCTTTGAAATCGTCTTTGTACCATTTGAATATTTCGGAGAGCTGAACGGTTTTCTTGTCGGCGGAAAGCGTTACGCCTTTCTCCGAATTCACATAACCTTTGGCAAGCTTCTCAAACAAGGCGTCCAAATTTTCCGCGCGGAAGAGTTCGGGAGCGAGCGGCGGACAACTGCGGCTCGCGCAGTTGAGCGCGAAGTGTATGCGTGGCTCGCCGAACTTTTTCCGAATCACATCCGTCTCCAGGCTTTTGAAGCTAGTCTCTTCGCCGGCGACCTTGATCCGTTTGCCAGTAAAGAACGTGAACAACGGATCCTTCACGCTTTTCGTGGGATACTTGGCGAGAGCTTCGTGCAGAATCCAGGCGTTGTAGGCATTGATATAGAAAGCCAGTTGCTCCTGCTGACCGAGCGAACCGACTTTCTCGGCCGCGATCCCGTCCACAACGGTTTGCAACGCCTGCATATCAGCAGCATTCGCTTTCCACGCAGCGTACTTCACGCCCGAAGTTGTGGCGTATTTGCGAAGAAGTCCGTCATAAGTGCCGGGCCAGCCCTCCGCTTTCGCCGCCAGGGAGGCGCTCGCGGCGCCAATCAGAAGTGCGAGGAAGAGCGCAAGGCGTGATAACCTAATCATCGGTCCAGTTCGCCTCTTCCCATGCGAGTGGGCAAGATTAATTTGTTTCATGCCCGTGATACGCGGCTGCATTGGACTCGGACGCTCGTTTCTCGCGGCTGCCGAAGACGTAATCCCATAGCGGCGAGCTTACGCCATAGCCGACATGGTCGTCTTTGTAATGATGCCGCATGTGGTATTGCTTCAGCCAAAGCCAGACGCCGCGCTTCATCGAAAAATGGTGCGTCGCGTAGTGCACCATGTCGTAAAACAAATATCCGCTGACAGAGCCGGCAAAAAGGGCGGGTGCGAAACGCCCAAAAGCCAGTGCGAACATGCCGTAAAAGACAAACGCAAGCGGGATGCTGACCCCGGGCGGCATGACCAGCCGGGTCGCGTCGTTCGGATAATCGTGATGCACACCGTGGAGCATGAAATAGAATCGCTGTCCGATGGCGCTTTTTGGATGGTAATGAAAAACGTGCCGATGAATCAGGTATTCGACGAGCGACCAGGTAAGAACCCAGAGCACGAAGAGAGCGGCCACGCCTAGCGCAGAGGCATTCCGTTGCCAAACCGAGAAGTACAACATCCAACCGACGACCGGGCCGTAAATCACGAGCGGAATCGCAGGATGAACGTGAGAACAAAACTCGAGAAAATCATTCTCGAACATTCGCACCGTTTCGTTCGAGTTTGAGACGTACTTCCGCGACATATCGCAAATATCGGTACCCGATCTGGACGCGGAAGCAACTGCTTCTCCCCGCCGGCTTCCTCACGAGCCGAGGACCCGGGAAAATAACGAGGCGAGTTCGCTCACGTTCTTTTCGACCGAAAATCGTTCCGCCGCGCGCACCCGTCCCTGCTCTCCCATTGTCTCCGCAAGTTCTGGTTCCTGAAGCAGCTCCTCGAGCGCGCCGGCCAGAGCATCCGGTGCATGCGGCGACACCAGCCGTCCCGTGATGTTCTCGTCGATCATCTCCGGGATCCCCGCCAGCCGCGTCGAAACTACCGGGACCCCGGCCGCCATCGCTTCCATAATGACCGTCGGCAGATTGTCCATTCCGCCTTGCGCGTCGGCCACGCAGGGCAGAACGAAAGCCGACGCGCGAGCGAGCGACTCCGCAATCTCCGGCTGCGTGCGCGGGCCGATCAACTGCACGACACTTTGCAGGCGACTTGCGTCGATCTGTTTCTGCAAATCATCCGCGAGCGGGCCGTCGCCAACGATTTCGCAACGGAATTTCCACCCTCGATTTTTCAGCAGCGCGCAAGCAGCGATCAAATCGGCAAATCCTTTTTTCTCGATCAGCCGCCCAATGGACAGAATCAATGGAACTACCGAAGCCATCCCTCTCTGTGCGAACTGCGAAGGGTCGATCCCGTTGTAGATGCGCCGCAGTTTCTTGCCCTGTTGCGGAAATCGCTCCCTGAGCCACGCGACGCTGTAGTCGCTCACGGTCACCACGGCAGCTGCGGATTCGACCAACTGCTCGAGGCCGATCTCGAATCGCGTCGGAACAAAGATATCGTTTGCGTGCGCGGTGAAGCTATAGGCCGTGCCAAAGAAACGTCTGATCCAGAAAGCGGTGCGTGCGGCCATTCCAGCGAAGTGGGCGTGAACATGATGGATGCCTGCGCACCGGAGCTGCATGCCCACGTAGGCCGCCTGCTGCAGGCGCAGAAAGTCGGGCCGGCGCCCCCACTCGCGAATCGCTTCGATGGCTTCCGCTGGAAGTTCGCGCGCGGCGCTTCTTTTGTTTACGTCATCGAGCAGCGCTGTCTCATCGGGCAGGTAATGCACCCGTCTGGCCAGGTCGCCGGACCCATGGTGGACCAGCTCCTCATTCGGTCTGCGGATTGAGAAAATGCGCACATCCCATCCCTGCCGCTCCAGCTCCGCGACTTCGCGAAGACAGAAGGTTTGACCGAACGATGGAAATCGTTCGAAAAGATAGGCCACTCTAGGCATTGCCGTAGCTTTAGACCCGCCTGAAACGGTTGCAACGGCCTCGCTGCGCACAGGCGGTATTAATCACGCGCGCGCTGGGCCGTTCTTCGCTCGTTTCCCTGCATGACTTCTGCTTTATTCAACCCGATGCCCGCGGGTGATTTCTTTGCTTTTTGCACATCGCTCAAGCCAGTGGAGCTGAGAGCGATAGGCGAGCTTTCGGAAGTGCGCCATTTCGAGGCCGAACAGGAGATTTGTCGCCCCGGCGAAGCGCCCGACGCATTTTATATCATCAACCGGGGTGTCGTGGAGGTGCTGCCGCAAAGCAGCCAGGGCGAGATCGCGAAGGGGTATCTCTTACGCGGCGACATCTTCGGCGACCTCGAAGCGCTCGGCAATCTGCCACATAGCCAGACCGTGCGTGCGTCCGAGCCGGTCAGCTTGCAGGTGTTCGCCCGGAAAGATTTCTCGGAACTCCTGCGCCGTGTACCCTCGTTTTTTCTTTATCTCTCCCACCACCTTGCGAATCGACTTCTGCAGGCACGCAACCTCGCGCTTTCCCAAAGCCACTCGCTCGAACTCCGCGGCAGCCTTGCAAATTTCGATCTCGTCACCATCTACCAAACCATTGTGAACTCACTTCAAACCGGAGAGCTCTCCGTCTTGAATGAGGAAGGCGAGACCGTCTCGGCGTTTTTCTTTGAGGCGGGCCGCCCGCGTCGTGGACATCTTCATCATCTCACTGGCGAAGAAGCGTTCTGGCAGCTATTTCTTTGCGACGGAATGTCTGGCAACTTTTCGTTTTCCTCCGCCGAACGTCCGGCCAGCGGCCAGGCCGAAGCTGGAGAATTTAGTCGAACTCCAGGCGATATGTTGATCAGTGCCTTGCAAATGCGCGATGAATGGGAAGCGATGAAGCAAAATCTGCCGCCCGCGAATGCCGAACTCCGGCGCAAGAAGTTGAATCTCGAATGGCCGGCCTTTGCAACGGAATTACGGCCGCTGGCCGAACATATCTGGCAGGTTGCCTACAGCAGTCCTATTACGCTCGCCGAGCTTTTCAACCGTTGCTCTTTCTGTGAGCTGAAGATCCATCGTGTTGTTCAGGAACTTGTCGCCTCCGCCCATTTTGATCTTTGCTCTCCCGAGACGCTGGCGGAGACGGCGTGATTATCCCGTGAAGCTGCTTCCAATCCTTCTTGCTACTGCCGTCTGTCTGAGCGGCTGTTCCATGCTGACGAAGAACGGCCGCAACCAGCGGGCCTACGAAAAATATGTGCGGCGATCGAGCATGACCCGGGTGAAGCAACAATCGCGTTTTCGCTCTTCGAAGCCGACAATGCCGATCACACAAGCAGAATCGGAACCAACGCTGACGAACGAGTCCAGCGGACCGGAGTCCGTAAGCGAAGGCGAAAGTTCACCGTAGCTTTGGAGCGCGCGCTGAGGCGCGACGTCTGCGTTGAGTTTCCCGTTTTACCGGGATTGGTTTGCCGGCGTGATCCACTGCGACGTAGATAAAGACGGCGCGCGTGACGCGGATCTGCGTCCCTTCCATGTATCGTTGCACCCACACTTCCACGGGGATTACCATCGATGTGCGGCCGATCCGTTCGACCCAGGCATAACAATCCACCGTATCGCCCACCCGCACCGGCTGGAGAAGGGACATCCCTTCCATTGCCACTGTGACCACGCGTGTCTTAGCAGTTTTTGCCGCAAGAATCCCACTGCCCAGATCCATTTGGGACATGAGCCAGCCGCCAAAAATATCGCCATTCGGATTGGTGTCCGCCGGCATCGCAATTGTGCGAATGACCAGCTCGCCCTTCGGTTCCTCCGGCTTCTTCATTTGTCGGGAGAGTATCACAACGGCATGCAGTCGCGAGACGCTTACACAATGAGCATGCAGTCACCGTAACTGAAAAACCGATAGCGCTCGCGAATCGCTTCGGCGTACGATGCGAGCACGAATTCGCGTCCCGCAAACGCGCTCACCAGCATGAGCAAACTCGATCGCGGCAGGTGAAAATTTGTCAGGAGCGCGTCCACGCGATCGATTGGCCGCGGCGGATAAATGAACAGATCGGTCGCGCCGTTTTGCGCGACCAGTCTGCCGTCGATACGCTCCGCTGCTTGCAACACTCGAACCGTTGTTGTGCCCACCGCCACGACGCGGGCTGCGGCATTGATTGCTGCGGACGCGCGCGACGAAATCGCAAAGCGCTCCGCGTGCATTTTGTGCTCGACGATGTTTTCGCTCGTGACCGGTCGAAAGGTCCCGGGACCTACGTGCAATGTGACGAAGGCATGCGGAATCCGGGCGAGCATCGCCGGCGTGAAATGCAGGCCCGCAGTGGGCGCGGCTACCGCCCCCGGCACTGCCGCAAATGAAGTTTGATAACGCTCGAGATCTTCGGCGTCGCTCTCACGCTTCATGTAAGGAGGCAGCGGAATCACGCCGTCCCGCAAGATGTCGGTTTCGCTCTCCAGCTGAACAATTCGCTCGCCTTCCGGACAAACCTCTTCGACACGCGCTCCGACTCCGCTAATTGCCGTAACCGAGCCAACACGCATTTTTCGTCCCGGCTGCACGAGGCACTTCCAACGCGCAGTCGACAATTTTTCGATAAACAAAAATTCAATCTTGCCATCATCTGAATACCGGCGAGCGGGGAGCACCCGCGTGTTGTTGAGTACGAGCAGATCGCCAGGCGCCAGGTATTCGGGAAGATCGCGGAAGCTGCGATGCTCGATTTGTCGCGCCTGACGATGGAGCACCATCATTCGCGAAGCATCGCGCTCGGGTAGAGGGCGCTGCGCGATCAACTCCGCCGGCAGTGCGTAGTCGTAATCCGAAAGCTGTAAGCTCACGGCGCAGCATCAAAGAAATTGCGCGCCGGCGCAAAACCTCAGAGGATTTCGGCTTGATGTCCGACTTTCGCAGAGCACTGGAAATCGTCCTGCCGGCGCTCGTGGAAATCCGAGACGGTCGCGATCATTTGCCGCGCGTCTCGCGCGAATGTCTCGCGCGCTTTGGGAGCGGTGGTTCCACCAAAACCGATCGTCTGGCCGGCATTGGCGCGAGGGTCGCGGTTTGCACGAAATGTCCGCAGCTGGCGCGGAGCCGGACGCAAACCGTCTTCGGCATCGGCAATCCTGACGCCGAAATCATGTTCATCGGAGAAGCACCGGGAGCGGACGAAGACGCGCGCGGCGAGCCGTTCGTCGGACGGGCCGGACAGTTGCTCACGAGAATCATCGAGACCATGGGCTTCGCTCGCGGCGATGTTTATATTGCGAACGTGCTGAAATGCCGACCCGACACTCCCGGTGCGAAGTCAGGCAATCGCCCGCCAACGCCCGAAGAGATGCAAACCTGCCTCCCGTATCTTGCGGAACAGATCGAAGTCGTCCAGCCACGGGTCCTGGTGGCCCTTGGTGCGACGGCGGTGGAGGGGCTGCTCGGCTCGCGGGGTGCGATGCGGGATTTGCGCGGGAAGTGGCACTCGCACCAGGACACGCCGCTTATGATTACTTATCACCCCTCCTATTTGCTGCGAAACCAAACGCCCTCGGAGAAACGCAAGGTTTGGGAAGACATGCTGCTCGTGCTGGAGCGACTCAACCGTCCGATCACGGAAAAGCAGCGGAACTATTTTCTTTAGACGAGGGAAGGAAATTGTAGGGCAAGCGCTCCCGCTTGCCTCCGGCGCCAGACCGGCAGGCGGCGCGCCCGATCTACCAACTCCGGGGGTTTAGGCCGCCGGCCGGGACAATCGGCGAAACAGCTGCCGAATTGTTATCGCGGACGCGAACGTGATTGCCCCTGATGAAACGATCGCGCGCACTTCGCGCCGAGAAACTTTTACCTTTTGCTGAAGAGCTTTCGCGCCAGCGGTCTCCAACAAGGCCAGTGTCCGTGCGCCGATCAAGGCCGGGAGCGCCGTTGCGAAACGGACCCGTCGGTTGCGAATCGCACAGGCGTATTCAATCCCCGACGCGATCGCCGTTTTGGCGGTTGAGCGCCAGACTGCGAGCACCGGCTCCGCGCGTTCTGGTTGCTGCAAAAGCTCAGTTGGCAACGTTTCGGTAGCTGCGAGCTCGTCGGCAGGAAGATAACACCGCCCCGCGCGGAGATCGTCGCCGGCATCACGCAAAATGTTGATCAATTGCAATCCCTTCCCAAACGCCTCGCCGAGACGCAACATCTCTTCGTACGGTCGCTCGGCGAAATCAGCCAGGTGGCGGGACCCGATTCGGGTCCAGAATTCGCCGACACAACCGGCGACCAAATAGGTGTACTCGTCGAGCTCGCTCGCCGATTCCAACGCGTGAACAGTAGTTCCACCGCCGAATCGCCGCAGATCACCGGCCTGTCCCTCGTTGATCTTCGCCAGAACCGACCTCACGTCATTGCGGTCGGCATCACTAAGCGCGCCGAGCCATTCCATGCATTCTGGCAACGCCGCAATCAATGCGCGTTCCGATGGATTCGTTTGCGATGGGGCGAACGCGTCGCGCACTCCCGCGGCAGCCGAAACCTCAAGGCGTCCTGCAATTGCCGCAGCCAGATTCGCGAGCTGTTCCATCCGCATCGCGAGGCCCACCGTAACAGTGTCCGCGATTGTGTCGGTGGCGCGTGCGAGCAGATAAGCGAGTGCGATGGGATCGCGCAATTCGGGCGGGAGCAGTCGGATCGAGAGATAAAAAGAACGCGAGACGGAGCGGAGAATTTCGCCGCGCAGGCGCAGGATTGAGAGCGGGGCTGAAACGCTCAATGGCCGACCTTCCTCACCTCGATTCGCTCCGGATCGGCATTGCCCAGGCCGGCTTTGCCTGCGATTTCCACGTGTGCGGCGATCTCTCCGATCGGAGGCAGCTTCGCGTTTCGGCGCCACTGTTCGAGTTGTCGCAGCGCGAGCGTATCAATCGCGACCGGATCCTTGCTGGCAAACAACGTCGCGAAATGAATGGCAAAGTTGGGCGCCGCCTGCGGCCCGCCGGCGTACTGCGCTATAAGACCATCCATGATGTTGAGCACGACCTTGTTCGTGATCATTGGGTCGGCATACATTTCCACCAAACCGCTCGCGCCAAAGGCCGCGCGCCCACCGGCGCTTTGATTGAAACGCCGCCAATTGTCGATGTTCGGAATCGTCATGTTATAGAGGCAGCCGGCGACCCCGTTCGTCGCGCTGTCGCTCATGACCGGAACGTTGATGACCTTCGTGACGTTGCTCGAAAGAATGCGGCTGAAATGGCTTTCATTGCTCGTGTTTTCGGTGTCGGAAAGCAATGGCGTCTGTCCCCCGTTGCTTTTGTATTCGAGGTCGCCCCAGATCAAATTGCCCATGATCGGTGCGCTGAAGATTGCTTTCGGATCGTAACCGTCGCGAGGCGAAGCAGACAGCAGTTGATAGCGATTACCCCTCGATTCATAACCGGCTTCCAGCGCACCCCTCACGCTCCGGTCCCAGACGACGATCGAACTGCGCGGCACGCCAACCGCAGCGAGACCATCCGCAATCGCGTCGACGATCGGGCGATGGGTCGCGAAGAGCTCACCGCCCGCGGCGGAAATTTTGATTCCTACCCGGTCCTTCGGCGAAACGAGCGAGCCCCACGCCTTCGCGATATCCGACTGGCCCGTGACCGCCAGGAGAAGCCGATCGACCATCGAACGCACAACAACGGAATCAGCGCGGTAATGATGGATTGCGCCGGCATCGTGCGCGATGTAAACGACCGAGGGCGTCGGCCGCGGAGCGACATTCTCGGCCGTGGCAAACCCGACGGTGCAGAGAAGAGCGAGGACGATTCGGAACAGTAAAAGATTTGGTGATGACGGGCGAATTCAACGGCGAGCTTATGGACAACAGCGCGATTCACAACTGCACCGCGCCGACTGCTGAGGCGCCCATCGCGCACATCTACGTGCACATTCCGTTTTGCGCGCGGATTTGCCCCTACTGCGCGTTTTATAAGGAACGTGCCGATCCCGCGCACGCGCAACGTTTCTGCCACGCGCTGCTCCGTGAATTGGAAAACGGAGCGAGTCAGTTCGACCTCAGACCGCGCACGATCTTTTTCGGAGGCGGAACGCCAAGCGCGCTCAGTAAGTCAGATCTTCAGGTTCTTCTGGCCGGCTTCCGCGACAAACTTGATCTTGCGGAGCTCGTGGAGTGGACACTTGAGGCAAATCCTGGCAGCGTTTCTGCGGCCAAAGCACAACTCCTGCGCGACGCTGGCGTCAATCGAATCAGCCTCGGTGTGCAGTCATGGGACGATGGACTGCTGAACGTGCTCGGCCGCGAACACAACGCCGCGCAGGCCAAGCTTTCTTTCCACATTCTGCGCGGGGCTGGGTTTACCAACCTCAATATCGACCTGATGTTCGGATTACCCGGGCAGACCCTGGCGCAATGGGAGGCCACGCTCGCGCGCACGCTCGCCCTGCAGCCTGAGCATATTTCCGCCTATTGCCTGACTTACGAGGAAGACACGGAGTTTTTCCTGCGCCACGCGCGCGGCGAACTTCGCGAGGACACCGAGATTGATGCGACCTTCTTTGAGACCGCGATGCAAATTCTGGAAGCCGGCGGATACGAACAATACGAAATTTCAAATTATGCGCGTGCCGGCTTCGCATCACATCACAACCGCGCCTACTGGGCCGGTGCGCATTATATTGGTCTGGGCCCGAGTGCCTTTTCGACTGTCGGCATGCAGCGCTGGCAGAATGTGCCGGATTACCGAATCTACGCCGACCGCCTGCACCGCGGCGAATCTGCCAGGCACACGACGGAGCCTCTCAGCGCCGTGACCAAGCGCGGCGAATCGATCGCGCTATCGCTCCGCACAAATACCGGGGTGCCGGCCGCGTGGCTTGAAGCCTGGCCAGAGGAGAGGGATGAATTCATCTCGCTCGACCTTCTGCGTGAGTCACGCGGACAGATCACGCTGACACCGAAAGGAAAATTGCTCGCTGACTCCGTCGCGGAAGCGTTCGTCTGATCGATTGGCTCGGAATGTTCGCGAGCCTGCCCGGGAGGTGGAGACGGCTGGCCCTCCAGCCGGTGTGGATTCGAACAGCTCGGGGGCGAGCCGTCTCCAGCCCGCCGCCGCAGTGTTTGGCGATACCTTCGCCGCAACGCTCGTCCATCGCCAGCTCCCCTGGAGCCGGCGCGTCCTCGCGCCGTTTCTTTTCCCTTCTCCGCTCAACTGTCCTCAGCTACCGGCTCCGCCCTGATTAGCCTCCAACTTCTTCGTACTTATCACGAGCTCAACACCAGCAGCGAGTCCGAGGACTTGAGGTCGGTCATTCCGAGCCGCGC
>JBDTYN010000130.1:0-9406 GCA_040005675.1 Chthoniobacterales bacterium | reverse complement strand
TCAACAGAAATGACATTTACGGCCTGGATGCGCTGATTCCGCCCCGCCCGCTACAAAAGAGATTTCAGGAAATTGCCGGCGCGATGCTCGCGCAAACCCGCACGCTCGAACTCAAGATTCAAAACCTTCGCCGCACCCGCGAACTGCTGCTGCCCCGATTGCTGTCGGGCCAAGTCTCCCTCGACGTTTTTGAATAATTTGGGACTAATGCGCAATGACTGAGCCAACGCAAAATCAGTTCGTCGCGCGGAGGAGCGAATACGCCTTAGTTTCGGACACAATCGCATCCTTCGTAACGCGGCCACCTTCCGGCGCTGGGTTGCAGATCATGGGGATATCGGGCTACGGCGGGTAGGCAAAAGCTACCTACTCGACAGCGTGCTGCGCGAAACGAAGCGCTCGCTGAATGAAAGTCTCGTTATTCGCGTCGATGGCTCAGATCCAAAGCTTCTGGCGGATTTCGCAGCAATTATCGATCATCAACTAGCTCCCCCTACGCTGCCAGCACCGGCGAATCCGCGATACGATTACTTTCGCCAGACACGCGGCGTGGTTCGCGTGCTACACCAACTGCGAGAAGGCATTGATCGTGAACTCGAGCACCACGAAGACGTGGCCGGAGGCGTTAAGAAGATCGCAAAGGGTATTTATCGGCTGCGCCCGTTTCTCTCCAAAATTCCTACAGCCGGCCCAGCGATCGACAAACTTGTCACGGGATTAGAAGTGCTAGGAGCGGAGGAACACCTCGAAGCTGCCCACGTCAAAGCGGACCTCGAAACGCTTGCAAGCCTCAAAACACTCAAAGGAGCACGCGGCTTCTTCTTCTACAAACGACTGAAAGAAACGCTTCGTCACAATCCTCATGCGCTCTGGCCAGTGCCTATTGCGGTGACTTACACGCAACCATTTCGCATTATCGTCGACAGGACATTGCCAAGTTCACTCCTCGGAAAATCAAGACCCTCAATCGTCTGCTTCTAATCGTCTACGATTTTGAAACGACCGGACAGGTGCTGGGATATTTCATCGTGGAGAGCTTGCTCCGGCAGCTCGAGAATTCGCGTTTCCCCGTCTTGGCCATATTCCTTGGGCATGACGATCTCGCCGACGCACACACCGGCTTCCACCAGCATTTCGCAAATGCGATCGTCACAAAGATCCGGCTTGAGCCATTCGATTCTGACGATGGTATTCGTTACCTTGAAAGCGCTGGCTATTCACAGGACGAGGCTCAAACCATCTACGGTAAATCCGGCGGTTATCCCTTCATATTGTCCCTCTTCGCAGAACACAGATCGAATAAGGAACAACAAAGTGCGGTATTCTATAAGCGTTTCTTTGAGCGCACCACTCATTGGATGACAGGCCCGGAAAAAGATTGGCTTCTCCGCTTATGTTACCTGGACGTTGTGAATGAATCGACGGTTGCGGCAATGTTGCCGGCGTGAATGCGAATTCAGTTTTGACTTGGTTCACCGAGGAGGCATCGGTGCGCGACGTAAAAGCTCAGCGTTATGCAGTGCAGCCATTTATCCGCGAGATGCTGCTCACGTATCACCGGAATCTCATCGGTTCGAAAGAACGGCAGGCCTTGGAAGCGTCAGCCCGCGGCGCGATGGCGAGCGCTTAGCGAGGGATTATTGATGACTCACGCTTTCGAACGTTGGCAGGATAGAATGTGAGATTTGCATGGGATTTCGCGTCGAAAACTACAGCCTAAACGAACTTCACCGCATTGCTGTGCCGGGCGCGGTCGCTCCGTCGCTGTTCTGGGCACTGCCTGTAGGCGACTGGCGACCCGGTGAACTAGACGAGGTCTGGCGTTGGTTCACAGAAGGCCACGGCGAATGCCATGATTATAGACTTATGCTCCTGAAAGAAATGGGGCGACGTGAGGATGAGAATGCGAATGTCAGCCTTGCTTCGGTGGGCGCTAAGCTATCCGATCTGATGCCATCCGGCGCAGAGCGATTTGTTCGTTCGTCCGCTTACCGAGGCGAATCGCCCAGAGTTCTCGTGCTTTCGGGGGGGTATCCTCAGCCCGGATGGGGTGTACTGGTCGAGTGGAGGCGACGGGATATTCATTGCTTCGAGGACCTAATAAAACGCGCGATTGCGCAGGTGAAGCGCGATGAGAAATCCACGGACAAGCTCAGTGCGTTCACGAAATCCGCTCAGGCTTTTCATCGCTTGCGCGATATGCAAACCGCACCTGTAAAGGCGAGTGTCTCCTCGTTGGAGGGCGAGATTTTTGCGGGCGAAAATATGGAGCTGCTGATGCGAGAGGCGCAAACCGCACTCGAGAGCGGCAAGCATCGTCTCATCGGGGAGAAGATTATCGCCGCAATACAGGGGATGCGCCAAGCTGCTTGGCTGGAAACGTCCGAGAGTTCTCTGCAAGCCCTACTGGACACGCAGCGGAGATTGCTGACAGCGGCTTCCATAATGGCCGTTTCGCGAGATGTCCTTTTAACCGAGATAGAGCCAAAGCTCGCGGAATTGATCGCCGACCCCTCCCACCGCGAAACCGCCTTCCGCAGCCTTTCAAGCGATGCAGTAAAACACGCTCTCAAGGCATGCCTCCATCTCCGGACCAAAGGCGCCCTGTCAGAGGCACAAAGCTTTCACTCATGGGCGGAGTCAACGTTGGCTCAGGTGTCGCCGAGGCTTGCAGCGCACTTGCATGGTGTAATCCAAAGCATCACTACCAAGCTCGCAGCTCATCGTGGGGTCAAGGCGCAGCGTGAGCATGAATACATAGTTGCCTTGGGACAATCGCGGCAAAGGTCCACAGAGGCCCGGGAGGCATTTCACCTTGCAGCAGGAAAGGCTGTGGAGTTGCAATGGGAGCTTGGTCCACAGTTCCTTGTCGAATTCAAGCAACTCTGTCGCAAGGGTGAGTTGTGGATAAGGAGTATTCCGTGGGACCCAGCACGGATGGTTGGGTGGAAAATAATGGCTTCGCGTGTGAACTTGGATTCGCGCGACCTACAAATCGCCGCGCAGGAGTTAGCACCGGGCGCGATCGGGGACAGCCCCGCGAATGGTGAATCAACGGCTGTCGCCGACGGTAGTTACTTCACCGATTATGTTCATTACATCGCGATCTCGAAGCCGGGCTTTTCTCCGCGAGCTGTCACACGTGATTTGATTACTCGCCTTCTAAGACCGGCAGAGATGGTGAGGCTGATAGAGTCGCATGGGAGACAGATTCCAATCGGTGCGGACGCGCCTCATTTGGCTGAGGAACTCCTCGATGCATTCGGATGGCGGAACTCGGACGACGTTCGTGAAAAACCACTGGCCGGATGTATCAAGATCGCCGGCGCCGCCGCGCCGACTCTCGCGAAAAATCTCAGCGGTAACGATCTTCGCATCGTTCTGGAAAGCTTCTGCAAGGACGTCCTTGATGTAGTCGTCGCCCGACTCGGATACACTCATGCTGACGTTTGGCGAGCAATTGACGAGAGGGTTCCCGACTATCGGCCCTCCAGCAGGACAAAAGACTGGGACGAAGAGGTCCGGCGTCTAATGGTCGGAAGGGCTTTGATGCTTCTTCCCGCTTTTGCCACGCTTGCCTCTCCGGAACGGGCAAACGAATTCAACGAATTCGCTGCAGTTCTGCGTCAGCTCTCGGAGGTCCTCAATCAGGCCAGCCATCACCAAAGCGATGCGTCAATTTCGTTGTCCTCGCTTAATCACGCTCCTGTGTTGATTCGCCAACTTCTCATTAAAGCAGAAGCATATCTTCGTGAACTCCCCTGGCACTTGGAAGCCAGCTTCGTTTATGGCGAGCAGCCCAAAGTCTTGAGTGGTGAGGCGTGGAGCCATGGCAGTGCGACGCCCCGTTTATTACGGGTCATTGTTTTGGCCGGTGCGGACCGAGGCACTCATGTCACCCTTTGGAATCCGACGCGCCGGAATCCAATCGTGACCGACCGAGTTTACATTGTGCGGCCGAGAAGACATTGATTGGGCCATGAGTCACGCCTGTACCGAAGACCTGCTTATTGAGCAGCCGGCCATCGAGCTGTTCGCGGAGCATTTCCTAATCGATGACCAAGCGCCTGCCAAAATCCTCCAAGTCCGTCGCTGTGCTGCCGACGGACTACGCGCCTTTCCTGGCTGAGAATCAAGGCACGGGTGGAGTCGGCACGGATCAAAGCGGGCCTGGCGGCGAACCGGGAATTGCTCGCGTTCGGTAGCTTGACCCATAGCTTGACCGACACTTGACCAAGGGCACGCTTTTGCGGGTGAGCTTCAAGCCGTAAGCTGAACATACCGGGTCGGGTTCCTCGCCGTCTTCGCTGTCTGCCAATGAACTCTCGCAGAAGACGCGTTGCGGCGGCAGTTGTAGCCGGGGCGGCGACCCCGGCTGCCGGGAAGGCTATCGAATACCTTAACGCTCCGTCAGAGGCAACGCGGTCCCCCGCCGGGGTCAACGCCCCCGGCTACAACCGCGTCCCCGCCCTTGCCCCGGTGCATCCCGCACCAAAATCACGCCCGCGTTTTCAAAATCCTAGGGATGACAACCTCAAGACGGGCCCCAACAAGAAGGACGACATCCGAGCGACGAAAATGGGCCGAAATTTTGGAAGGCAATTCACGGTTGTCCGGGAATCCAGCTTGTGCCATTTTAAGAATCCATGAAGACGACGATCGATATTCCTGAAAAGGAATTGAAGGATGCGATGCGCTTCACCAAGGCGAAGACGAAGCGCGAAGCCGTGAACGTGGCCTTGGCGGAATTCAACCGCCTGCAGCGGGTGGAAGCGCTGATTAAGACGTTTGGAACTTGGAACATGGCTTCCAACGACGAGATCGAGGCAGAACAACTACGGCATCAGAAGGAGCGGCTGCGTGGTTCTGATTGATAGCTCGGTCTGGATCGCCACGACGCGCCATGGTGGCGACGAAAAACTCAGAGGGCGGGTGAATGTCCTAATTCGAACGCGGGCCGCGGCGTGGTGTCCGGCGGTACGACTGGAGCTTTGGCCGGGAGCGAAGGGTCGAGTGGAAATCCAACGGCTGACTGAGTTGAAGGATTTGATTCATGACCTGGAAATGACGCGGAGAGTGTGGGAGCGAGCAATCGATCTGGCCGGGCGCGCTCGCAAAGCGGGATTGAACTGTCCTTACCCGGATTTATTGATTTCGGCTTGTGCGACAGTCCACGGAGCGGAGTTGCTCCACCTCGACAACCACTTCGACTTGCTCGCGACGCTGTAGCGAATCGGTAAATGAGTCTTCACGGCTCCAGCGAAGACCTTTTAATTGAAAAGCCGGCGGTCGAGGTTTTCGCGACGCTCGGTTGGAAGACGCTTTCCGCGCGGGAAGAAATCTTCGGTGGGAACGGAACGCTTTCCCGCGAGACGAGTGCGGAGGTGCTCTTGCTAAGTCGCCTGCGGAGTGCGCTGGAGCGGCTCAATTCTAAACTCGCTCCGGCCGCAATCGCAGCAGCGGTCGATGAGATTTCGAGGGACAGGTCGGCAATGACTCCCGCGTCCGCGAACCGCGATATCTACACGCTCTTGAAAGAAGGAATGCAGGTAAGTGTGCCTGATTCGGAGTGGGGCGGGCAGAGGAGCAAGCGTGTGCGCGTGCTCGATTGGAATGATCCTTCGGCAAATGACTTCTTGCTCGTGAGCCAGATGACGGTCACCGGGCCGCTCAACACGTGCCGGCCTGATCTGATCGGCTTCGTTAACGGGTTGCCGCTGGTCCTGATTGAGTTCAAGAAGCCCGGCGTCTCTGCGCGCGCGGCGTTCGACGAGAACATTACGAGCTACAAACACCCGCAGAATGGCGTGCCGGCGTTATTTTGCTACAACGCGCTCATCATTGCCTCGAACGGGACCGAGAGCCGTGTCGGATCGATCACAGCCGAGTGGGAACGGATGGCGGAATGGAAGCGCGTGGAGCGTGAGGACGAACCGCGCCGCGTGTCGCTGGAAGGGATGATCCGCGGCGTCTGCGAGCCGGGCAGATTGCTCGATCTGGTGGAGAATTTTACCCTCTTCTCCGAGCACAAGAGCGGGCTGGTCAAGATTCTCGCGCAGAATCATCAGGTTATCGGAGTGAACAATACGATGGCTTCCATGCTGGAAGCACGGAAGGCGGGGCATGTGCGCGCTGGCGTTTTCTGGCAGACGCAAGGCTCGGGCAAAAGCTTCTCAATGGTTTTCTTCTCGCAGAAAGTTCTGCGGAAGATCACGGGCAACTGGACGTTTGTTGTCGTGACCGATCGCAAAGAGCTGGACGATCAGATTGCCAAGACCTTCAAGGCGACGGGCGCCGTCACGCAGCACGAGGGCGATGAGTGCCATGCGCAAAGCGGCTCCGAGTTGCGCGAACTCCTGCGCGGGAATCATCGGTTCGTGTTTACCTTGATCCACAAGTTCCAGGCGCCGGAGGTGCTCTCGGATCGGCGCGCCATCATCGTCCTGACGGACGAAGCCCACCGCAGCCAATACGACACACTCGCGTTGAACATGCGGGCGTCGTTGCCGCACGCGATGTTCCTTGCTTTCACCGGCACGCCGCTGATCTCCGGCGAAGAGCGGACGCGCGAAGTGTTCGGTGACTATGTCTCGATCTACGACTTCCAGCAGTCGGTCGAAGATGGAGCAACGGCGCCGCTGTTCTACGAGAACCGAACACCGGAGTTGCGGCTCAAGAACCCGAACCTGAACGAAGACATCTACGAGTTAATCGAGGCGGCCGAGCTGGATGAAGAAGCAGAGAAGAAGCTGGAGCGCGAACTCGGCCGGCAATACCAGATCATCACGCGTGACGATCGGCTGGAGAAGGTAGCCAAGGACATCGTCCATCATTTCCTTGGCCGCGGTTTCCAAGGGAAAGCGATGGTGGTATCAATCGAAAAGGCGACCGCGCTGAAGATGCACGACAAGGTGCACAAGCACTGGGCGGCCGAAAGGCTGCGCGTCGAGAGCGAACTCGCGAAGCTGACCAAATTCACAGCTTCCGTTCCTGATGAAGTGCGGGAGCTGAATGAGCGGCTAGCGCGCATCAAGTACGTGGACATGGCGCTGATCGTGTCGGCCGCGCAGAATGAGGTGGAGCAAATGGCGAAGCTCGGGCTCGACATTTTGCCGCATCGCCAGCGAATGAACGCCGAGAAGCTGGACGAGGATTTCAAAGATCCCGACCACGATCTGAGTCTCGTCTTTGTGTGTGCGATGTGACTAACCGGATTCGATGCCCCGAGTTGCTCGACCATCTACCTCGACAAGCCGATGCGGAATCACACACTCATGCAGACCATTGCCCGCGCGAACCGCGTGTTCCCTGGCAAGCACAGCGGGCTGATCGCGGTCTACGCGAACGTCTTTGCGTCACTAGAGAAGGCCCTCGCAATCTATGGCGCAGGCAAAGGTGGCGCAACGCCGGTGCGGGAAAAGGCCGAGTTGATCAAAGAACTCGGGAAAGCTGTCGAGGGCGCGATCGCGTTCTGCGCGGAGCATGGCGTAGATATCGCCAAGACGGAAAGCGCGACCGGCTTAGATAAGGTGCAGCTACTCGGTGACGCCGTAGACGCGCTCATTTCGCCCGATCCTTTGCGAAAAGAGTTTCTCGCGCATGAGCGATTAGTGCGAACTCTGTTCCAAGCGATCAAGCCTGATCCCGCCGTGCTGGAGTACGTTTCACGCGTTTACTGTCTCGGCGTCATCGCCGACGAAATCAGATTACGGACAGGAGGAACGAACGCCGCCGACATCTCCGCCGTCATGGCAAAGGTGAACGAGCTGCTGGATGAATCCATTGCTGCCGATGGCTTCAACATCCGTGCAGATGGGGACGGGCGAGCGATCATCGATCTGGCAAAGATCGACTTCGAGAAGCTCGCGAAACGGTTCAAGCAATCGAAGAAGAAGAACATCGACCTGGAGCAATTGAAGGCCGCGATCCGCGCTCAGTTGGAAAAGCTCATTCGCTTGAACAAGACACGTGCGGACTACCTTTCGAAGTTCTAGGAGCTGATCGAATCGTACAATTCTGGCAGTCGGACGATCCAGGAGTTGTTCGAAGAACTGCTAGCGTTCAGCCGCGATCTTAACGAGGAACAACAGCGACACGTTCGCGAACAACTCAGCGAAGCCGAGCTTACCGTGTTCGATCTTCTGACGCGTCCGGGACCGAATCTGAGTGGTGAAGAACGAGAAGAGGTGAAAAAAGTCGCGCGTCAACTTTTGCGACGCGTGAAGGAGGCGCTGGTAATCGACTGGCGACAAAAGGCGCAGGCGCGCGCCCAAGTGCGCCTCACCATTGAAGATGAGCTCGATGAGGGTCTGCCCCGGACGTATTCGCCCGAGCTATATCAGCAGAAGTGTTCGACAGTCTTCGAACACATCTTTGAAACCTTCACCACGGGGAGCGAAGCGGCGTGACGAAATCCGGGGTTTGCGCTCGCTGAATTTTATGGTGCGCAGCCTTCGAGGTCTTGCGCTCAGACGCAGCAGTTGAGAGTTGAGCGGCGAGAGTCGAAGGTGCGCGCCCTACGCCATGCTCACCGTTTCCCAAGTCACCAAGTCTTTCGCCGGACGCATTCTCTTCGAGGATGCGTCGCTCCAGGTGAATCGTGGCGACCGGATCGGCCTCGTCGGGCCTAACGGCGCCGGGAAATCGACACTCTTCTCGCTCATTCTAGGCGAGGCTTCACCGGATTCGGGAAAAGTTTCGGTCGAGAAAAGCGCGAACGTCGGCTTTCTCCCGCAGGAAACCGCGGCCGCGGGCGAAGAGACCGTGCTCGAGCTCGCGATGGCGATTGCGCCGGAGCTGGTCGAGGCACAGCAGCTGATCAAACGTCACGAGTCTGGAGACGGCGCGGACGACGAGGCCTATCACGCCGCGCTCCATGTGTTCGACGAACACGGCGGCTGGCAGCTCGAGCCGAAAGCGAAACGCATTCTCGCCGGCCTCGCTTTTCGCGAAGCGGATTTCGACCGTCCGGCGCGCGCCCTCAGCGGCGGCTGGATCATGCGCGCGCATCTCGCCCGACTCCTCGTGATGGAGCCGGACCTGCTCCTGCTCGACGAGCCGACGAACCATCTCGACCTCGAGTCGTTAGTCTGGTTCCAGGAATATTTGAAGAATTACCCGGGCGCGATCCTCATTATCTCGCACGATCGCGAATTTTTGAACGCGCTCACTGGCAGCATCGTTGAGATCGCGAACGCAAAGCTGCTTCGCTATCGCGGCAACTGGGACAGCTACATCGAGCAAAAAGCGGCGCGCGAAGAGCAGCAGCTTTCGGCCTACAAAAATCAGCAGAAAGAGATCGCGTCGCTCCAGCAATTTGCCGACCGCTTCCGCGCCAAGGCGAGCAAGGCATCGCAAGCGCAGAGCAAGCTGAAGCAGATCGATCGGATGGAAAAAATCGCCGCCC
>JBDTYN010000129.1:0-8325 GCA_040005675.1 Chthoniobacterales bacterium | reverse complement strand
ATTCCGAGCCGAGTTTCTTGAATGGAATGATGGTGATCGCCAGGATGATCGCGGCGGCGATGAGCGTGAGCCAGCGGAAGCGCAACACGAAATTGACCAGCGGGTGGTAAGCCCAAATTAGGAATCGATTGATCGGATTCTTTGCTTCCGGCCGGATTTTCCCGCGGATGAGTAGCGTCATTAATACTGGCACGAGCGTGACCCCGAGGAGT
The DNA here is from genome assembly GCA_040005675.1 of Chthoniobacterales bacterium. Classification (GTDB taxonomy): domain Bacteria; phylum Verrucomicrobiota; class Verrucomicrobiia; order Chthoniobacterales; family UBA10450; genus JACCXL01. The sequence goes on along the minus strand of JBDTYN010000129.1, from coordinate 8,113 downwards.
GCGGCAAAAAACATCGAGAAGGTTTTTGTAAAGGCGAGCGGCTTGAAAAGCCGGCCTTCCTGCGCCTCGAGCGAAAAGACGGGAATGAAACTTACCGTGATGACCAGAAGCGAGAAAAAGAGCGGACGACCGACGCTTTTCGCGGCGGCGATGACCGTGGCGACACGCTCTTTGCCGTTCGGCTCGCGGCCATGCTCTTGCCGGAAATGCTCGAGGAACTTATGCGCGTTCTCGACCATGATGATCGCTGAATCGACCATTGCGCCGATGGCAATCGCGATGCCGCCGAGCGACATAATATTACTGGTCAGGCCGAGTTTTAACATCGGCAGAAAGGAGAGAATGATCGCAATCGGCAGAGTGATGATCGCCACGAGCGCGGAACGCAGGTGCCAGAGAAAAACCACACAGACGAGCGCGACGACGATGCTTTCCTCGATGAGTTTCCGTCGCAGGGTCGAAATGGAATTGTTGATTAGCGTGCTGCGATCATAAGTCGGCACGATTCTCACGCCTTCGGGGAGCGAGCCTTTGATTTGCTCCAGCTTCTTTTTGACGCCGTCGATGACGTTGAGCGCGTTTTCGCCGTAGCGCATCACGACGATGCCGCCAACGGTCTCTCCTTTTCCATCGAGCTCGGCGACTCCGCGCCGGAGATCACCGCCGAGGTGAACGGTGCCGACATTTTTCACATAAATCGGCGTGCCGTTATCAACCTTGAGCGGGACGTTTTCTATATCCTCGACGCTTTTAATGTAGCCGCGGCCGCGCACGTAATACTCAGTCGTGGCGACCTCGAACGTCTTGCCGCCGACATCGGCGTTGCTGTCTTTGATTTTTGCGACCACATCGGAAAGTGGAATTCCGTATCCGAGCAATTTGTTCGGATCGAGATCGACCTGGTATTGCTTCACGAATCCGCCGACCGACGCGACTTCGGAGACGCCTTTTACCGACTCGAGGGCGTAACGAAGATTCCAGTCCTGAAAGGAGCGCAATTCGGCGAGGTTGTGTTTCCCCGTTTCATCGACGAGCGCGTACTCGAAGACCCAGCCGACACCGGTCGCGTCCGGGCCGATTACCGGATTCACTCCTTCCGGCAGCGAGCCACGCACCGAGTTCAAGTATTCAATCACTCGCGAGCGCGCCCAATAGATGTCGGTACCGTCTTGGAAGATGACATAGACGAACGACTTCCCGAACATCGATTCGCCCCGGACGAACTTCACTTTCGGCGCGGCGATGAACTTTGTAGAAATCGGATACGTGATTTGATCCTCGATCAGGTCAGGCGAACGGCCTTCCCAATCGGTATAGACGATCACCTGCACGTCGCTGAGATCGGGAATCGCGTCGAGCGGCGTCTTCTGTATCGCCCAAATGCCCGCGGCGATGCCGAAGAGCACGAAGATGAAAACGAGAAACTTATTGCGCGCACTCGCCGCAATGACGCGCTCGATGAACGGCGTGCCGTGTCGCTCTTCCGGTTCCGCATCCGTGGCAGCAAGCCTTTGTCTGCTTGCGGCCGGCTCGCTCGGTGCTTCTCCATTAGCTGGAGGCGTCTCGCCGTTTTCGTTCACCATGATTTCAGCGCCCCTTGGATTTTCGATTCCGCATCGATCAAGAAATTCGCGCTAGCCACCACGCGTTCCCCTTCTTTCAGGCCGCTCTTAACCGCATAGACGTCGCCGAATTTCCCTCCGAGCTCGAGAAAGCGCGGTTCGAGTTTGCCTTCACCTTTGTCGACGAAAGCGATGTTGCGCTTCCCGGTCGGCATGATGGCACTGACCGGAACGACCAGCGATTGGCCCATGTCCATGCCAAGCAAGACGTTCACGTACATGTCGGGTTTAAGTTTTAGCTCCGGATTCTGAATATCGAGCCGTGCACGGCCTGTCCGTTTCACATCGCTGATGAAAGGATCAACCAGCGAAAGCTGCCCTTTGAATTCCTCGCCGGGATACGAGTCGGAAGTGACGGTAACTTCCTGGCCAACGCGGAGCATGGGAAGTTCCTCCTGATAAAATTCGCCCCAGACCCAGACGACGGAAAGATCCGCCACTTCCACAAGCGTATTTCCCGGGGCGATCGTCATGCCTTGCGTAACCGGCAGCGTTTGCACGATGCCGTCAGCTTTCAACAAAATCGGGAGCGACTCTTCGGCCTGGCGCGTTTGCTCGATTTTGGCGACCTGTTCGTCCGTGATGTTCCAGAGTCGCAGCCGGCGCTCGGCTGATTCGATCAGACCTTGAGCGTCTGCACGGGCGGAGTGTGGGCCTTTCGGAGCGCTGTCCCGCATGCGCAACAGGTCGATCAACTCGCGCTGTGTCGTCAGCAATTCGGGACTGTAGAGCGTCATCAAGACCTGACCTTTCTTCACCACTTGACCGGGGGCGCTGACGCCAAGTTCCTGGACGTAGCCGCCAGCGCGGGCGACAACGCGCCAGACACGCTGGGTGTCGGGAGCGACTTTGCCGACGGCGCGAATGGTGTGATTGAGCGGGTGGGTTTCGACGGTCGCGTAGGTCACGCCGATCTGTTGCTGCCGCTCCATGGGCACGCGAAATTCGCCCGGCTTTTCCTGCGCCATTTCCTCCCTGCCGCCAGACATTCCGGGCATGCCTGGCATCCCCTGCATGCCGCCGTCCTTCTTGTTCTCCATTCCCTTCATGTCATCGGCCGGACTCTCGCTCTTGCTCATCCCCTGCATGCCGTTTGCAGGAGAACCTACCGGTTGTTGTTTGGCTTCCGGAAACGCGCCGCCACCGGCGTCGCGTTTCATCACCGGCACCAGAGTCATGGAGCAGATAGGACACTTACCGGGATCTTTCGAGTGCACCGATGGATGCATCGTGCACGTCCAGTAATCGATGTCGCTGTTCTTGCCCCCGGCCGCGCCGTGCTTCGAGCAGGCCGGAATCATCGCGACTAGCAACAGGATGATCGCCAAACGAAGAGTGGATCTGCGCAGGAGAGCCTTCATTTTGAACGTCCCCGCGCTGCGGAACTTTGCCGGCCGGGCGCGTCGCCGATTCCCACGATGGCGTCGAGCTCGGTGCGCGCGATCTGATAATCGGCCAAATGATTGAGGTACGTGGACTCAACGTCCTGCAAGACACGTTCAGCCGTGATCAATTCGAGAAAGTTGTTGCTGCTCGTTTCGTATGCAGCGCGATGGGATTTCAGCGTTTGGTCCGCGAGCGGCAGAATCTTGTCGCGATAAAGTTCGTAATGATGCGCGGCGGTCTCGACTTTCCTCATCTGATCGCGAACCAAGCCTAACGCCTGGTTTTTGGCGGCTTCGAATTCCTGTTGCGCGGCTTCGAGATTTCGCTGCGCCTCCGTGATTCCGGCCGAATACTTTCGCCCATTCAGGAATGGCAGACCGACTGAGACTCCCACGTCCAGCTCGCTCACAGCCTGTCCGGTGTCGTTGTAGCGCTCGGCCTTCACATTAAGTGCTGGGTCGGCAATGCGCTGCCGGCGCGCGAGTTGGACGCGCGACTTCTCGGCTTCGATCCGATTTTGCGCCCGCTGCACCTCGGGCCGCGCTTCCAAGGCGACACGCTGCAATGCGCCTAACGAGTAATTTACTGGTGCGAAAGCCAGGGCCACAGGCTCGCCGAGACGCGCCTGCGCCAGGCGATTCATAAGCACGTTCAGCTCGGTTTGTGCATCGGAAATGCGGCGCAGAATGTCACTCTGCGTCTCCACCAGTCGCGCAGCATCCGTTTTGGCGGTGAGCACGTCTGCTTCCCTCGCGTTTCCGACTTCGTACCGCACCCGGCTCAGCTCGGCGAACTGATTGAACAGTTCGACGTTGCGACGATTAACTTCCAATTGCGCATACTCGTTCGCAAGGCGGTGGTAGGCGGAGCGTGCGCGCGAAAGCACGTCGAGTTGCGTGCGGCGCAAATCTTCGAAAGCCGCACCTGCCTCGGCGGTCGCAGCGCGAGCGCGACTGCGGTTTTTTCCGGTGAAAGGCAGCTCCTGCTCGAGTGTTACCGACTGATCAGAAAAAGCGTTCGCCGGTATGTTGACGAAGCGGCCGAGGACAGATTCTCCTTGCAGCCGCAAATCTTCCCAAGCCGCAGCCTGCGGGACGCGGGCTTTCATCGCTTGCCACCTGGCTTCCGCGGCTTTGATCGAAGGATTGTTCGCAGCGACAATCGTAATCACCTCAGCGATCGACAAAGGGGCCGGATCTTGTTCCCGCCGGTCCTCACCGACGCGTTGTCCCCCTCTTGCAGCTCCTGCGAGCAGCAGACCGCACGTCATTAGTCGAAATAATTTGTATAAATTCAATGAGCCGCCTGTGCTCGCTCGTCGTCCCCGTTCATCGGCAACGAGCGCGGATTACCGCATCTCCGCAGACACGACGCTGTCGTGTGATAGACCTGGCTGGACGATGCGCGCGGTCATCATGCTGATGTAGCGCCCCCCTTCCGATGGCTGCAGCTCCGCGCTAACCGCGTATACGTGGGCCAACAACGCCTGCCTGCATTCGTTCTGGAGCGCGGCACATTTTTTAAGCGCCGCCTCAATTTCCGGCGTCGTCGTCTTGCTATTCGCAATCAGTGCCTTGGCTCCGTCGTTCGCCTCCGCGATTCGGAGGCACATCTGATCGCAGCCGGGGCGATACGCCGCGTGGAGCTGCTTCACCTTCGCAAACTGCGCGTCGGTGATTTTGAACTCGCGGCGTAGCCATTCCATCTGGCCGTCCGGCTGCGTGAGCATCGCCTGCATCGGCTGGGTCGCGCAGTAAAAGTAGAAGCAGTACGCGAGCGCCGATCCGACGACGGCAAAGACCAAAGCAAAAGCGCCCTTTCTCATGTCAGGCAGAAGGAGCGGGAAACGGAGTGATTGAGTTCACGTAACGCGTTTCGAGCTGCCTCCAGTGTTTCGCATTCGCTCCCCTGGCCTGGAGATGCGCGACGCCGAGGGAGGCGCAAATGCTCACGGCAATCAGCGCCGTCGCGTACTGCGGCTTGGCTAACTGTATGAGGAGCCCGTCGCGGACCCGATTCCAGAGCGAGCGCCGTCGCGCTTCCTCACGTGCGGCGATTCGTCGCCAGACTTCTGCTTGAAATCGACGCGGAATCTCCACGTCCGTTTTCCAAGCTTGGAATTTTGAGCTTAATTCATCTGGATCCATAAGCAGGTTGCCTCGTTCGGTTTTTGTTCAATGGGTAAACACCGCCGCGGCACAAAACCCTCAGGAAGGGGCTGGGACTCACCAGCGCGATCTCCGGGGTCGGCGGACGGTCGCCGCCACCGACCTCACAGCGGAAGCAGTAGCCTTGCTCCGGGAATGTAGCGTTTGAACCTTCGCGCTCGAATTGTGCGACTTTTTCGGCAGGGCGCGGTTTGATAGACGAGCTCGACATTGTCGCGAGCGGTTATGGAATCTCCACGTAGCCACCATGCGTAATCTTGTCGAAGGGGTCGTACGCTTCACAGGGCTTACAAACGGGCTCCGGGCAACGTGGAAGACCGCAAAAAGCGATTCAGCCTAGGCAAATTTTGTTGACGTTGCACGTTAAAGTAGTTGTTTATAATCACTCTAGGCTTTATAACATCCTACTCTCCGCACCGACTTTTGCTGGGGAAGCTAATTAAAAAAATGGAATACACGATTCGCGAGGGAAGCGATCGACCACGGGCGTCAACGCGCCCCGTCGACGGAATGCAAACGTCTGAACCCCCGCTTCTGCTGTGGTTGCGGGCGACACGAGCAAGGTATGCCGCTCGCCGAAATCAATCGTTTATGCGAAGTTCTGCCCTCTCCCGTCGCGCGGACGAGCGGGATCCCGCAGGTGTGAACCCACTGGGCCAGGACGGCGCGTCACGAAACGGCGCAGTTTACCCTGGCGACGACGTTTCGCAGCTTCTGCGCAGCACGATTTTGGGTCTCGTCTCTACCGAGCGCGAATCGCGCCATGAGCCAGCCGGTTTAGTTGGCGGCTTCAGCCATCCAACGCAAGGCGCGAGCGCCTTCGACGGGGCTAGCCAAGACGCCTCTCCATCACAAGATCCGTTTGAGTGTTTAGATGGGCCAATTCCGGCATGGAAACGGCTACTCGATGTGGGATGCATCGCGATCACTGCCCCGATCTGGCTGCCGCTGATGCTGCTGATTGCCGCCTGGATCAAGCTGGTATCGCCGGGTCCGATCTTCTATCGTCAAGAGCGAGTAGGATATCGTCGCCGGCCCTTCATGATGCTGAAGTTTCGTACGATGCACGTGAACGTCGACACTGAGGTGCACGAGATGTATTTTGAACGTTTGATCGACAGCGACACCCCGATGACGAAACTGGATTCGACTGGTGATCCGCGGCTCATCCGGTGCGGCCGACTTTTGCGTGCTGCGGGTTTGGACGAGTTCCCGCAGTTATTTAACGTGCTAAGGGGAGAAATGAGTCTTGTCGGACCTCGCCCGTGCACTCCGCGGGAATTTTCGTGCTACCTTGCCCATCAGCACGCGCGGTTTAATGCTCCGCCGGGAATGACTGGATACTGGCAGGTGAACGGCAAGAACAAGACCACGTTCACGCAGATGATCGCGATGGACATCTTCTATACGGAGAACATGTCGGTCGTCCGCGACATGTCGATTATATTGAAAACTCCGCTCGCTGTCCTCGCGCAAGTGGCCGAACCTGCCAGTGCCGCGCGCGCCAGGCGAAGGAGCGACGCATCTCGGCTCCGTCGCGGCCTGCAGGGCTTTCGAAGAAGCGGCACGAGCGCATGACAAAGCCTCTCGCTTTGGGGGTTGTCGGGTGCGGATACTGGGGACCGAATCTTGTCCGCAATTTTCGCGCAGTGCCGAATTGCCGGGTCGTTGCGATGTGCGACGTCAACGAGGCGCGTCTGGCGCACATGAACGGCTTATATTCCGATGTCGAGGGGATTCTTGATTATGATCATTTTTTAAACGGCATCAATCTCGACGCCGTAGTTGTCGCGACCCCGGTCAAGCATCACCACGCTCTCGCGAAAGCGAGTTTATTGGCCGGCAAGCACACCTTCATTGAAAAGCCGATGGCCGCCTCTTCCGCGGAGTGTGAAGAACTGATCGACATCGCGGAAAGCAAAGGCCTGGTGCTGATGGTCGGTCACACGTTTCTCTTTTCCGCGCCCGTTCGCAAGATAATGGACATCGTGCAGGCGGGCGACATAGGCGACATTCGCTACATCAATTCGCGCCGGCTGAATCTCGGATTGTTCCAGAAAGACATTAATGTCGCCTGGGATCTCGCGCCCCACGACATCTCAATCATTCTCCACATCCTGGGTGAGTTTCCGCTGACGATCAATTGCCAGGGCAACGCTCACGTAACGCCAAACGTGGAAGACGTTACGAATATGTCGCTCATGTTCCGGCACAAGCGTTTCGCCACGATTCAAAGCAGCTGGCTCGAACCACGCAAAGTCCGTGAGATGACGATTGTCGGCACGCGGCGGATGATCGTCTACGACGATCTCCAGACTTTGGAAAAGATCCGAGTCTATGACGTGCGCGTGGAACGCCCACCGCATTACGACACATTTGCCGAATTCCATTATTCATATCACTACGGAGACAGTTACATCCCGCATCTGCAGCAGGAAGAGCCGCTCAAAGCCGAATGCCAGCACTTCGTCGAGTGCATCGAAAAGGGAAACCAGCCTATAACCAGTGGAACAGACGGGCTCGAACTGGTGCGCATTTTGGAAGCGGCTTCCGTTTCACTGAAGGCAAATGGAGCTCCGGTGACGTTTTCGCGAAACCGAGAGGCCATTGTACCGGCTGTTGGCCGCGACGGAGTCGCAATGGCTCGGTCTGCCAGCGTATGAACGCCGGGGGGGCGGTCCTTCCGCTCGTCGCGCCCGATGTGAAGCTCGGCCGCGATGTGCGCCTCCATCCGTTCGTCAATCTTTACGGCTGCGAGATCGGCGATGAAACGAAGATCGGTGCTTTCGTCGAAGTGCAGAAAGGCGCAAAGATCGGCGCGCGTTGTAAGATTTCGAGCCACACCTTCATTTGCGAAGGCGTTACAATCGAGAGCGGCGTTTTCGTTGGCCACGGCGTGGTTTTCATCAACGACCGCTACCCGCGTGCGACTAATGG
>JBDTYN010000128.1:0-3257 GCA_040005675.1 Chthoniobacterales bacterium | reverse complement strand
AACGGGTTGAAGATCTTCATCGTCGAAAGCAATCGCGAACCGACGGTAACGTTTCGCCTTCTTGTCCGCTCCGGCAGCGCTTACGATGGAACGAAGACTGGCCTTGCGAATCTCGCCACCGCGCTGCTTGATCGAGGTACAAAAACGCGCTCCGCGGACGAGTTTGCCAGACAGCTCGATTTCATCGGGGCCAGTTTCAATGCGGGCGCGACCAGTGACGCGACGTTCGTCTCCGCTGACGGCCTGACAAAATTTCAGGATAAAATTCTCGATTTGTTTTCCGATGCCGTGTTGCACCCGGCCTTTCCGGCGGACGAGCTCGCGAAAGAGAAAACCAAGGCACTCTCGGCAATCGAGGCGGAAAAAAAATCGCCCGGAACGCTGGGCGCGAAGTTGCGCAAGGCGATCATTTTCGGGACGCATCCCTACGGGCTTTCCGCGACCGAGCAAAGCGTCAAAGCCATTGAGCAGGCCGATGTGGCCGCTTTCCATCACACCTATTTTCTGCCGAACAATGCAACGCTCGCAATCGTTGGCGACGTCAAGGCGGACCAGGTTCTCGAGCAGATCAAAAAAGCTTTCGACGGCTGGAAACGCGGTCCGATTCCAAAAACTGACTGGCCGAAATTCCCAGAGCAAAAGGGCGTGACGATCCACCTGATCGACCGGCCCGGCTCAGTGCAATCGAACGTCCTCGTCGCGCAAAAGGGCGTGCCGCGGAACAATCCGATGGTCCCGGAGCTGAACGTGCTCAATACCGCCCTGGGCGGCGGATCTTCCGGCCGACTATTTCAAAATCTGCGTGAGAAGCACGGATGGACCTACGGCGCGTATTCAAGTTTCACCTTCCAAAAGGTGGGCGGTATTTTTTCAGCCGGCGCCGAGGTGCGCAACGAAGTGACGGATCTCGCGATCGCCGAGATCATGAAGGAGCTGAACCGAATTCGCAGCGAGCCAATGCCGGAATTGGAGCTGGCCTTGCAGCGTGATTACAGCGTGGGCAACTATCTCCTGAGCCTTGAGAGCCCGGAGCGAACAGCGGAGCGCGTGCAGGAGATCGATTTATACAATCTCTCGAAAGATTTCTATCGCAACTACGCCAAGCGGTTGAGCGGCGTGACTCCGCCACAGGCACTCGATCTCGCAAAGAAATACATCAGCACAACAGACGCTGCTATCATCGTAGTGGGCGACGCGTCGCAGGTAAAATCCAAGCTCGAGAAGTTTGGAAAAGTGCAGGTCTATGACGCGGATCTGCACCCGCTTGCGCCAACGGCGGCAAAGTAGCCCGACACAATCGCGCGCCGCATGTTCCGCGGTGGCGAATCGATCCCGGCTTCGCGAAATTGCCCCATGTTGTCGCAGACAGCCGCGCAACCGAACGAGCTGCGGAAGCGCCTGCATCCCCGTCTTTCGCGCTGGTTTGGCCAGAGCTTTCCGGACTTCACTCACGCGCAGTTGCTGAGCGTTCCGGCGATTCTGCAAGGAAAGTCGATCCTCCTCACATCGCCCACCGGCAGCGGGAAAACGCTCGCGGGCTTTCTTGGCATCTTTGATTTCCTTCTACGGCAACTCGACGCCGGGCCCCTGCGACCGGGGGTGCAATGCATCTATGTCTCGCCGCTCCGTGCGCTCGCTTACGACATTGGCAAGAATCTGCGCGCGCCGATCGCTGGTCTGGGTATGGAGAAGATCCTCACCGTCCACCTTCGCACCGGTGATACGAAAGGTGCCGAACGCGCCAGATTTCGCCGTCGCGCGACGCCGTTCCTGGTGACAACACCGGAGAGTCTGGCGGTCCTGCTCGCGCAGGAGAGTTACGCGCTGCATTTGGGCACATGCCAGTTCGTCATCGTCGATGAATTGCACTCTTTTGCCGGCAACAAGCGCGGCGCGGATCTCACAATCTCGCTCGAGCGCCTCGAACAAATCGTAGGAGACAGAGGAGCGAGACTTGGTCTCGCCGAAGGAGAGGATGACCACTCTCAAGCTCGACGGAGTCTCGCCCCACCGAGAAGCGGAGGCGGGCTCTGCCGGATTGGACTTTCCGCAACGGCCGCCCCGCTCGAAAGGCTTGCGCAGTTCCTCGTCGGCACAGGGCGGGAATGCCTTCTGGCCGAGGCGAAGGTCGAGAAAAAATCGATCGTTGAAGTATTTTCGCCAATTCGGCGGAATCCGTATCCGCCCGCCGGCTACACAGGATCACGGCTCTATGCCGAACTTGCGGAACTTATTCGGACCCGGCGCTCCGTGCTCGTCTTCACGAATGTTCGCTCGGCGGCAGAACAACTGGGATTGCGGTTGAAGGAGCTGCTGCCCGATCTGGCGAAGCGGATCGAAGTTCACCATGCGTCACTCGATCGAAGTGTTCGTGTTGCGGTTGAAGACCGGTTGAAGAACGGCGAACTCCGCGCCGTAGTTTGCTCGACCAGCCTGGAGATGGGAATCGACATCGGCGCGGTCGACCTCGTCATCATGGTGGCAACTCCGAAAGGCGTGTCGCGCGCGATCCAGCGCATCGGTCGCTCCGGGCATTCCCTCAACCAGAGCAGCCACGGTGTGCTGGTCGCCACCAACGTGAACGATCTGGTTGAGGCGACTGTGACGGCGAAGCTCGTGCGCGAACGCGCGCTGGACGAGACCCGCCTGCAGGAAAAGCCGGTCGACGTGATCGCGCAGCACGTTGTCGGCCTCGTCGCCATGGCACCGATTTCCTCTGATGATGCGTTTGCGCTTATTCGCCGCGCCTACCCATTTCGTGAGCTTGAACGCCCGGAGTTCGAAGCGGTTCTTCGTTATCTCGAAGGTGGCGGTGAATCGCTCGAGCGGCAATACGTGGGCATCTTCGGAAAAATCCGGATAGCAGACGGTCTCATTTCACTCGCCCATCCGCGCATCGCGCGCGAGTTCCTCGTGAACATTGGGACTATTCACTCGGAGGGTTTTGTTGAGGTCCTCCTGCGCAGACGCCGGCTGGGCTCGGTTGAGGAAAATTTTATCAAACAACTGAATCTCGGTGACCTCTTCGTTCTGGGGGGCAGGATTGTGAGACTCGTCGATACCGGAGTGCAGGAGGCGCATGTTGAACGCGCGGACGGTCATCTCCCCACCGTCCCACGCTGGAATGCGGCGAAAATGCCACTGACCTCCGGCATCGCGCGCGCCGTGAGGAAATTGCGCGGCGAGATCGATCAACGTTTACAAGGGGAAGGCGATGGAGCCGACTCGCCCTCGAGCCGTTCGGAGACGTCGGAATG
>JBDTYN010000127.1:0-5379 GCA_040005675.1 Chthoniobacterales bacterium | reverse complement strand
GTGACACCGTTGGAATGTCCACGCCGGATTCGATACAACGCGTGGCGAACAAATGCCGCAGATTGTGGTGCGTGATTCGGGAGATGCCGACAGCCTTGCACGCGCGGTCGAGTGACTTTTGACACTCGCGCACGCGAAACACTTTAGCATATATCGCGTCATCGGGTCTTTCGCTCCGAATCCGCTGAAACAGTGCCCGCGCATCTGGAACTATGGGAACGCGGCGCACTTCCCAGTTCTTCGTGCCTGTCTGGGCGTCGCCACGCACAACAATCTCGCCAATCTCAAATTCTACATCGTGCCACTCGACTTCGTTCGCTTCGCCTTTGCGCATCCCTGTCACCGCAAGTCCAAGCGCGAAGTCGGCGCAGTTGTTCGAATCCCGGCCATGACCACTGCGCATCTCGGTTATTAGCGCATTGAACTTTTCAAGACTGGGTAGACTGATCGCTTTGCAGCGAACGGCTGTGCGCTGTAAGCCCGCTGCGGGGCTGCTGTAGATAACGCCAGACTTAGTAGCGACATGCAAGATATGCTTTAGAATCGCGATCGTATTGTTGTAGCGCGTCGGGGATGCCGTCTTACGATAGCCGCTTGCCCATTTTTTGCAGTCGCCGGGCACGATCTTTCGCAATTGCGTCTCGTTCAGATTCCCCGGCCAGGTTTTCACAAGCGCCGCCAAGCACTGCCGCCAGTAATTGCGCGTGCTTTGTTTCAGAGCCGGGTTGTCGTCCAAATCTTGAACATGAATCACAGCCGCTTGGCCAAACGTCATCTTGACGTGGGCGTCAGTGGTGGCGTGGCTCGTGCGCTCGCGATGTTCTTTCTGAAATTCTACCAGCCTCGCCTGCGCGATGCTCAGGTGTGATGTGCGCAGCGACTTCCAAAGCTCTTTGCCGCCTGTGAAAACTCTGGCATAATAGCGCCCTGATTTTCCATGACGAACCAGGTTGTGTTTGCCCGTGCTTTTCCATCGTTTTTGCGAAGCGAAGCGGCTCTTCATCGCACCACCGTAGAAGAACACCGTAGAAAAAGCGACAGAATTTGTAAATCGCCAATTCGTTCTCTATGGTGTAGGGCCTATAGCTCAGCGGTTAGAGCAGGGGACTCATAATCCCTTGGTCCCAGGTTCGAATCCTGGTGGGCCCAAACCTGCGTCGCCTTCGCGTTTCTCACCGTGAGTTTGATTTCTCCTCGCCTAGTGCGTCGCGGCTTGTCCGTTGTCGGGATCGTACTTTACTCAACCCTCGTTCTGAGCACGCGCTGCGCGAACCGCGAAGATGTCTTTGTCAACGGGGCGACTTACTTCACCGACGCTGACTGCTACGCGCGCATGACTCGCGCGCGAATGTGCTTCGAACACCCCGGATTGGTCGTCCGTCATCACGACTTCGAGAATTTTCCGGCGGGGACAACGCCGCACACAACGGCGCCGTTAGACTATATGATTGTCCTTCTCGCCTGGATGCTGAAGCCGCTGAGCGCGTATCCTCTCGATATCGCGGGCGCAATGATCTCCCCGTTGCTGGCGCTGTCCGGCGGATTGTTCCTCTGGTGGTGGGCGCGCGGAATGAAGTTCGCGTATCGATCTGTTGCGCTCCTTCTTTACGCGGCCAGCCCGATTCTTGTGCATGCGACGGAACTCGGCCGGCCGGATCACCAGTCGCTCCTGGTAGTACTAATACTAATAGCCTTTTGCGCGGAGTGGCGCTTGCGAACCGAGGCGTCGTGGCAATGGGCCGCGGTCAGCGGTATCGCATGGGGCCTCGCGCTCTGGACGTCGCTTTATGAACCGCTCGTTCTGCTCTGCATCGTTCTAATCTGCCACGCGCTCACGGATCGCGATCAACTTGCGGCGCCTCACCGGCGGGTCGGTTGGATCATCTTGTCAGTTGTTGTCATGGTCGCGGCGATCATCGAGCGACGCATATTTCAGTTCGCGGTCTTCCCTCCCGGCTCGATCGCAGAAAACTGGGCCCGATCGATCGGCGAGCTCGCACCGGTCCGGATCACTGATTTGATCTGGCTGCGCTGGTTTGGCTATTTCATCCTTCTGGCGCCGGCTCTCACGGTGATGGCGATATGGAAAAGGCGGCGGATCCCAGGTCTTCCTCTCGCGCTCCTTTTCGCCACTTTCGCTCTCACCGTATTCCAGGCCCGGTGGGCGTATTCTTTTGCCGTTCTCTTTGTCCTCACGATTCCGATCTTGCTCGCGGGCGTAAAGAGTCGTGCGGTTGTTTGGACCATTGCCGCCATCTCGTTTCTGCCGATCTTGCGCGAGTGGGACGAACGCTGCTGGCCTAACGAGTTGAGACGGACCCAGGATACGGTGCGCCGTCTCGAGGCGGTTCAGCTCCGAGAGGTCGCGCTTCGTCTCCGCGCGGTCGACCCCGGGCCATTCCTCGCGCCGTGGTGGCTGTCGCCCGCCATTGCCTACTGGTCGGTGCAGCCCGGAGTCGCTGGCAGCTCGCACGAGAGCCTCCCTGGCATCGAAAAAAGCGCGCGCTTCATGATTGCGGACGACATGAGCGCGGCCCGCGAAGTTCTCTGCCGGCAAAAAGTGACGAGTGTCATCGCGTATGACGCCCAACGTGTTTCCTCCAACTCAGCGGCCCTGCTGGGGATCAGAGCGCCGCAATCTGCTTTGATCAGTGTGCTCGATCGTGCTCCGACTGGCGCGCCGCCGTTTCTGCGATTGAGTTATCAGAGCGGCGTCTGCAAGCTCTATCGATTCGAGCATCTCGGCGAGATGTGCGATTGACGAGGGGAAATCGTTGACAGGGCGAATACCCGTCACAATACTACCACGTGCTGAAGAAATTCATCCCGCAAAGGTCCGTGTCCCCGATCGGAGAAGGATCGACGAACTCGGACGCCGATGAGAAAAATCGTCCTCCGCAACGGGAGGAAATCACGAGACCAGGAGCGGCGGGAGCAGCACCACCGCCGCCACTTTCACCATCAACAACCGATCATTACCAACCGGATCACCAAAAACATATGGCCGAACAATCAGGCAAAGACGTTCTCTCGAGCGACGTGGAAATCAAAGGCTCGATTAAGTTTCAAAAGGAGTTGCTCATCGACGGCAAAGTCGAGGGGGAAATCAATTCGGACGGCGTGTTGACGATTGGTGAGAACGCGGATATTCGCGGCGAAATCAAAACCAAATCAATTACCGTCTTCGGCAAGGTGCAGGGGAACATTACCGTCGCGGAGCGCTGCGAATTAAAATCGCGCTGCACCCTGCAGGGTGATTTGAAAGCGGCGCGTCTTGTGATTGAAGAGGGCGCCACCTTTATCGGCAAATCGGAAGTCACGACCACGGGCGCTGGAGCGAACCATAAAATGGGCGCCCGGCCGGAAGTCGTGCGGGATGAGCCCGTGCCGGCGAAGTCTGCTTTCGGGTCCCGCGGTTGATCCAGGCCACTTCGCGCTTCGCGGCCGTGGCCAAGTCCTCGCCTGTTAAACTCAGTGTGGAGTGCCCACACTGCGGATTTAAACAGCAGGAGTATGCTGCCGCCAAGAGCACCATTTGCCGGCAATGCGCTGGACATTTTGCGCCCTCAGCGCCGAAGGTTCAGATCCAGCTGAAAGCGAAGCAGCCTCCGGCGCCACAGGAAAAAGACTCTTCGCTTCGGGGCCGTTTTGAAGGTCTGTGGAAAACGCAGCGCAATACCGTTGTCGAGTGTTTCGAGTGCAAGGCCAAACAGGAGGTGAGCGGCGCGGCCAGTTCTACAATTTGCCCGGCCTGCAGCGCGCATATGGACCTGCGCGACTACAGGATCACGACCCCTTTCAGCCGCGCGATCCGCACGCATGGCGAGCTTCATCTCACGGCCAGGGGAGACCTGAGCAGCTCCAACGTGATTTGCCGCACCGCGCTGATCGAGGGAAAGTTGCGTGGCAATCTCCAGTGCGCCGAGACTGCGACGATCAACTATAGCGGGAAAATTTCGGGTCGGTTAACCGCGCGTCAGGTCCTGATCGAGCGCCGGTCGGAGGTGCAATTTTTCCGTCGGGTTCGCGTTTCGACCATCGAAATTCGCGGCCATATGACCGGCGAGATCATCGCGGAAACAGCCGTCGTCGTTCATCGGAACGCCTCGCTCGATGGCAACGTCACCGCGAAATCAATCTCGGTCGAAAAAGGGGGAGTTTTTTCCGGTCAGCTTGTGATCGGCAGCCGCGGTCTCACGCAGGCCGAGCTGCTACCGGAGACGACGCCAGGCGCGGGCGAGCTGCCTTCAAAGGACTTGCCCGGCTTGCTGCCGAACGCGCTGCCTGCGCACTAGCGCGTCTTGTGGAAAAACTGCGTCCACGCAGTCCGTACGACCGTCTCGGCGGCTACGTGCATCTGCCGCGGCTGATCGACAAAGCAAAGCTCCATCGCAAAGGCTTGCTGAACGGTTACAACTACAAGACGATTGGGTTCGACAAGCACTTGCTGGCCTTCCTCAAGCTCAATTCCGATTCCTTCGAGGAGGCGGCGAACCGGCTCGACGACGACTCGGCGATCCTCCGCTGGGTCGAGGGGCACGGGGTTACGCATTCTTCCGAATCAGTTGAACAGTGGAACCAGGCTATGATCTCACGTCATCCTGACACAGCGGTGAAAAAAACGCGCTTCCTCCATTTCCTGAAAGAGGCGGGTGGCGACGGTCGCAAAGACATCAGGACCTACTTCGACCTGATCGAATTTGACGAAGGCCGCTTGAAATAAAGCTGCCCGCTTTCTGTTCGCGCCCGGCGAGGGCCTTTCAGGTGCGAAACTTTGCGAACACCTTGTTCGCCTCTTCGAGCGTCTCTTTGCTGCCGATATCGAACCAGGTGCCGGTGATCTGAAAAGTTTTGATTGGCCGGCGCGTATAGAGCCATTGCATGAAACGTCCCGGCTGATCCGGGTTATTTCCCGCGGCCAGATAAGTGGTGAAAAGCGCGACTGTCTCGGGCGCGTAGTAATAAAGTGCGATGCCGGTAAGCGTGCTCTTGGGTTGCGCCGGCTTTTCCTCGAATTCCGTGATCACCCCGTCATCGTTCACCGTAATGCTGCTGTATTTTTTGATCGCCTCAAGGTTGCCGACGTCGTAGGTCGCGAGAGTCGCCTGCGAGCCTTTCGCGTGTGCCACGAACTCGGTCAGCGGCTCGCTGAAGAGATTATCTCCCGCCACAACGATCAGGTCGCTCCGGCTCAAATCCTCTCGCGCCAGGACCAGATTGATGTCGCCAATCGCGCCCAACTTATCCGCATCGCTCATCGAGCCGTCGTTGACGACCTGAAACGAGACCTTGGGCTGGCGGCTTTTGTATCGCGCGGCCCAGGCTTCAAAGTCTTTGGCGAACTTATTGTTCGTCACGACGTAAACCGTTTCGATGTCC
>JBDTYN010000126.1:0-14929 GCA_040005675.1 Chthoniobacterales bacterium | reverse complement strand
TTGACACGATTTGCAACGTCTGGTGATTAAGCCGCTCATGAGGCGCACAGCCGCACCGCTGGTTCTGTTTTGTTTCACTTTCGCCTCTCTGTCGGCGCAGGAGACGAACATGCCTGCGCGTGTCGAGAAACGTGGCTGGCTTGGCCGTGTCCTTCACCCGTTCCGTTCGGAATCCGCGGCGCCGGCCTACAAGGATCAGCGTCTGCGCGGGCTCGTGCTCAATTTGCAGCTTTCTCCACAGCCAGTGAAACTGTCGGAGGTTCGCCAATTAGAGGTTCACACCACTCTTACCAATACTTCGAAGCGCGCGATCGAGCTCGAGTTTCCCACCGATCAGCGGTTAGAAATTTATTTGCGCAATACGAGCGACGTGATTCTGACAAAATGGTCGGACAATCGGATTTTTGCCGAAAAGCTCGGGAGTGTGTTCATCAATCCACAGGAGCACGTCGACTACAGCGAGACGATCGCGACGCGTGAGCTCACGCCCAACAAGGTCTTTGTCGCCGAGGTCTTTTTCCCGAAATACCCGGAGCTGCGCGTCCGGCAAAAATTTCTTACCGCGCCGTAGTCGCGCGATGATTCCCCACCGGAGCGAGGGGATTCCTTGCTTAACCAATGACTTTCAAATCAACCGCCCCGCAGCTATTCGCCGATTATCACACTCACCCGCAAGGCCATCGCGTACAGTCTTACACGCGCGAGCTCTTACAGCCCTGGGTTGATTCAGCCCGGGCGCGCGGGCTGACCGATATTGCGTTCACCGATCACGATCGATACCGCGCCGGCATCGACTTCGATGAACTCGAACGGCTGCGCGAAGCCAATCCACACATGCAAATTCGTGCTGGGATCGAACTCGACAATGATCCCGTGCATTCAGCGGCGGGCCGGAAGTGGGTCGAACAAAACTGGGACCGGCTCGATTTCGTTCTCGGTTCGGTTCACTTCCTCGAGCGGAGTGACCAGATGTTCGATACTGTACCCGAAGGCGCGGAGCAGTTCGCCGGGCGCGATATTGACCTGGTTTACGCGGACTATTTTCGGCGTGTTCGCGAGATGGGCGCGATTGGACTGGTCGATTGCCTCGCGCACCTGGACTTGGTGAAAATCCATGGACACAGGCCAACAGAAGCGATCGAACAGCTGGTTGCTGAGACTCTCGATTTCGTTCGGGCGCGGAATCTCGCAATTGAGCTGTCGACTGCCGGTTGGAGGAAGCCCGTGAACGAGCTTTACCCGTCCGATGAGATCATCCGGCTTGCCCTCGTTCGGGGTCTTCAGTTTACAACCGCATCCGATGCGCACTCCTACGCGCAGCTAGGTGAGAATTACGGGCGGTTGAGCGCGAAAATGGCGGAAGTTGGTATTCACGAGGTCTGCGTTTTCGAGCGTCACCGGCAGGTAATACGAGCGGTCTAATTTCGCGCGATTCACTTGTCATCCTGAGCCGCGCAGACGGCGAGGGACCTCACGCCCGGGGCCCAGTTCACAACATTTGTGAGGCTTGCCACGTGAGCCAGTGCGAGGTCCTTCGGCGCGCTACGCCAGCCTCAGGATGACGGCCATGGCGACGTGCTCTTCACATATCGTGTGATCACAACTTGTCATCCTGAGGCGCGCAGACGGCGAAGGACCTCACGTCCAAGGCCCGGGTCACACAACATTTGTCAGATGTGCCGTAAGTCATTGCGAGGTCCTTCGGCGCGCGTCGCCAACCTCAGGATGACAAACGCGGAGAATCCGCCTTCGAGCAGAGCCGCTATAAACCCAGCCCCGCGACACCGAGCCCGCCGGTAATCTTCGTCATTTCGGATTGTGCAAGCGCTTTGCCTTGCTCGATTGCCTGCTTCACCCCGCTGAGGACCGCTTCTTCCAAAAACTCGACGTCTTCCGGATCGACGATTTCCTTTGCAATTTTCAGCGATAACACGTCGCCCGCGCCATTCGCGACCACGGTTACCGTGCCACCCGCGGCCTGCACCTCAACGGTCTTCTCTTCAAGCTCAGACTGCGTTTTCGCCATCTGCTCCTGCATCTTCTGCGCCTGCTTCATCAACTTGTTCAGGTTCATAATTGCTCAATCCGTCACGGTCTTAATCTCACCTTTGAATATCTCGAGAGCCTCGCGAATGAGCGGATCGTCCTTGAACGACGCGCCGACAGGCCTATCGGGAATCTTGGCGCCCGGCTCCTGCCCCGCTTGCTGATGCCTGCCGGGCAGATCCTCCTTAACGATGAATTTAAGACGCCAATTGCCTCCACTGATCTGCTTCAGCAGAGCCTCCAGAAAGCTGCGATTTTTCGGCGTGGAAAGCGACTCCATAACCGATTTCTGTTCCGGTGCGAAGCCGAGCACGAAAATGTCGCCGTCTGGGTCAAGCAGATAGGCGGATTGCATCCAGGTGCGGATCAAAGGACGCTGAGTGCGTGCCTGTTCCACGGCCTTTTCCCAGATTGCATTGGCATCGACCGGGCCCGGCGGCGCCGATAACGAGCTTTGGTTAGTGGACACGTCCGGCGGGCTCTGCTCCGCATTTTGCGGCGCAGCGGTCTTCCGGGGCGGGGCGGATGATGTGCCGGGCCGGATCTCTGGCCGAGCGCGCGAGACAGGCCCGGCCGCGGCACCGCCTCCCGCTGTCGGTTTCGCCTCACGCAACGCACTCAGATTTTCGATTACCTCATCCAGCGTCGCTTGTCCGAGCGTTTGGATGGCTTTGATAACCGCGATTTCGAAATGCAGCTTTTTGTTCGGCGCCCATTTCATGCGCGCTTCCGCGGCCGCAAATTGATCGATCAACTCGAGCAGCCGATCGGTCTCGATCAACTGCGCCTGCGTTTGCAATGAACTTTGCAGCTCGGGGTTGAAATCTTCGCCGATGGCATCCGGTTTAACTTTGAAGACGAGCAAATCGCGCAAGTAAGCGATGACATCAGACATCAGCTTCATCATGTCTTTGCCGCTACCGGCTTCGCTCTGCAGCGACTCGAGCGCTTCCGCGGTGGTGTGTCGCACGATCTGATCGACGAAACGCGCGACGGTCTCTTCGCTGGTAAAACCGAACACGCTCAGCACATCCGGCTCGGCGATCTCTTCGCCGCAAAAGGCGACCAGTTGATCCAGCATGGACTCCGCGTCGCGTAGTCCGCCGTCAGCGCCGCGTGCGATGGCGTGGGCGGCTGCTGGTTGCAGCTTGATCTTTTCCTCCCGGGCGATGAATTGCAGATGATCGGCGATGAGATTTGCCGGGATCCGGTGGAGATCGAAACGCTGGCATCGGCTCAGAATCGTCGGCAGGACTTTCTGCGGCTCGGTCGTCGCGAAAATGAATTTCACGTGCGGCGGCGGTTCCTCCAGCGTCTTGAGCAGGGCGTTAAAGGCCGCTGAGGTCAGCATGTGCACCTCGTCGATGATGTAGATTTTGAAATGCCCTTTACTCGGCGCGTAGCGAACGTTGTCCCGCAGCTCGCGCACCTGCTCGACCCCGTTATTGCTCGCACCGTCGATCTCGAGCACGTCGAGGCTGTTGCCGCCTGCAATTTCTCTGCAGCTATCGCAGACGCCGCAAGGCCTGGTCGTCGGGCCGTTGATGCAATTGAGCGCCTTCGCCAGAATTCGCGCCGTGGACGTTTTCCCAATCCCCCGCGGACCGACAAAGAGGTAGGCGTGCGCGAGCCGGTTTTGCTCGACCGCGTTTTTCAGGGTGCGTACGACATGCGCCTGCCCGACGAGATCGTCGAACGTCTGCGGGCGGTATTTGCGCGCGAAAACCTGATAGCTCACACGTGTAATGTATTCGACGCCGTGCGTGGCGAAACAGAAAAGCATCGGCGATTCAGGAGGCTGTCGTTTCCCGCGAGACCGCGGTTGCAAAAAGCCATCTGCGAGATGGTGCCCGCTGTGCAGCTGGATGGTTACGCAGATCGACCCCCGTCGCACCCTGCCGGCGGGTCATGGAAAAACGCCGACTATTTTTCTTTGTCGCGGCGCGAAGAGAATCTTGCCACCCTCCGCACCGCGATGAAACCGACTCGGATTTAACCTGATGGCGCCAATCACAGCGGATTCCGGGCTCTCCGTCTTCTTCCTCGCCGAGGGTGAACAAACGGCGGAATCCGTCATGGCGCGCCTGACGAGTTTCATCGCGGGCGCGAAAGAATCGCTCGATTTCGCGCTTTACGACATGCGGTTTGGCGAGGCATTGAAAAGACAACTGCTCGGCGCGCTTCAGGATCGCGCCGCAGCCGGCGTCGGGATTCGAATCTGCTACGACGGCGATAAGCCTTACATTCCGAACCTGGCGGCGGGACAAGACCCTGTGCCCGCGGGCACCGGCGCATTTATTCACTCGTTAGGCTATCCATATCGGCGCATCGCAGGGATGAAGCTGATGCACAACAAGTTCATCGTGCGCGATAACAGCGCGGTCTGGACGGGTTCGCTGAACATGACCGACGACGCCTTTACCTTGATGGAAAACAACGTCTTGGAAATTACGTCCCCTGCGCTGGCAGCCTCCTACCGGCAGGATTTCGAAGAGCTTTGGGAAAAAGAAAGCTTCGAAGAAACTGGCGACATCGAGCCGGCTGCCGTGCCGCTCGAGTTCATGGGTCAGGCAGCGATCGCACGTGTCCTGTTTTCGCCGGGACGCGGATTGGCGATCGACGCGGAAGTCGCGCGGCGTGTCCGAGCTGCGGAACGGCGCATCAGGATCTGCAGTCTATTGATCAATTCCGGCACGCTCATCTCCGCGCTCACGGACGTCCTGCAGGCGGGGCGCGTGGCCGTAGACGGCATCTATGACCATACCCAAATGGCCGACGTTTATCGCCAATGGCAGACTGTCCCATCCAACCGCTGGAAGATTCCCGCGCTCGACAACGTGATTGCGCGAGCTCGGCTGGTCGCGAAGAATTCGACGCCCTACTCGCCGACCGGCCGGCACGATTTCATGCATAATAAGATCCTCGTAATTGACGACACGATCATTACCGGATCGTATAACTTTTCTCGCAGCGCTCAGTTCAACGCAGAAAACATCTTGTTCATCGAAAGTGCCGCGCTCGCGCAGGTCTACAGCGACTACGTTGATCACCTCGTGCAGAAGTACACGCCGGCTCCGAGATAAAATCCGATGAGAGTGCAACTCGTGCTTCTGCTATCGATTGCCCTGACAGGCGACGGCAACGCCCGCGAGCCGCAGACCGTACCTCCGGCACAACAAGTTCGCGCGCGAGATCTCGGAATCCCCTTTGACGGCCAGCCGGGGAAGTTGAACGCGATTACCGACGTGGCCGGCGTGGAGGTTGGTTACAGCACGCTTATCGCCGGTGAAGGTAAACTCGAAGTCGGCAAAGGTCCGGTGCGCACTGGCGTGACCGCGATCATTCCGCGCGGCCACAACTCAATGAATGATTCGGTCTATGCCGGGTATTTTGCGTTGAACGGAAACGGCGAAATGACCGGCGCGGCGTGGATCGAGGAAGGCGGCTTCCTCGAGGGCCCGATTGTGCTGACCAATACACACAGCGTTGGAATAGCACGGGATGCGGTGATCGCATGGCGCGTCGCTCACGCCGGGCGCGATCCGACCGGCTACTCGTGGAGCCTGCCTGTCGTCGCCGAAACCTGGGATGGTTACTTGAACGACATCGATGGGTTTCATGTGAAATCCGAACACATCGAGCACGCTCTCGATAGCGCGCGTGGCGGAGCCGTCGAGGAAGGCAGCGTCGGCGGCGGCACGGGCATGATTTGTTACGAGTTCAAAGGCGGGACCGGAACAGCGTCCCGTCTGCTTAAGACGAAAAATAAATCCGAACCGAACGCTCCGGTTTACACGGTCGGCGTGCTGGTGCAGGCGAACTGCGGGCGTCGGCCGCAGCTCACAATCGCCGGAGTTCCCGTCGGCAAAGAGATTCCGGAGAACGCCGTCTATTCGAAAGAGGCTGGTTCATGCGTGATCGTAATAGCGACCGACGCGCCGCTGCTTCCGCATCAGTTGAAACGGCTCGCGCGCCGCGCTTCGCTCGGACTGGCCCGCACCGGCAGCTCATCCGGCAATGGATCCGGAGACCTGTTTCTCGCATTCTCCACCGCCAACCCGGGTGCGGCCGATCCCGCTCAGCCCATCCATTCTGTCGAGACGGTGCCTAACGACCGCCTGGACCCCATTTTTACCGCTTCAGTGGAAGCAGTCGAGGAAGCGATTATCAACGCGTTGGTGGACAACCAGGCAATGACTGGCCGCGACGATCACCGGGTTGATTCGCTTCCGCGCGACCGCGTCCGCGCGTTGTTGAAAAAATACGGCCGCGCCCGCTAGGGCCTTCGACCGAGAGAGGCGGCGATAGGAATCCGCGCCTTCGCGTTGCGCGCGGCACGAGATCAGCTCTACACGTTCTCCAGCCCCTGAGGGAGTCAGGATGTCGATTTTTTCCACAACCCGGAAGGCCGAACCCTCGGCGGCAATCGCATCAGTCACGGCGCAACCCGACGCGACGGCGCGAACCGGCGCCATTCTGTCGAGCGGAGTCTCGATAAAAGGCTCAGTCAAATTCCTTCATGAGCTGCAGATCGACGGCGAGGTCGAAGGCACTATCAATTCCACCGGAACACTCAGGATCGGGGAACACGGACACATCCGTGGCGAGGTCAGGACGCGATCGGTGGCGGTGCAAGGAACCGTTGACGGCAACGTTTTCGTCACTGAACGCTGCGAGCTTCAAGCGGGCTGCACATTGCGCGGGGACATTGAGGCGCCTCGCCTGATTGTCGATGAGGAGGCCACGTTTCTCGGCAGCGCGCGAATCGCGAAGGAGAAGCGGGTTCCGTCTGACGCGAACAGCGGCGACGCTTTGTCCCCGCTGCAGTAATCGTAGCTGCGTCTGTCACAGATTCGACCGCGTCCATTCCAGCGCGCCGCGCCCTGCCCGCGCCGCGGTCGCAAAACATCCCTGGATGAGATAGCCGCCCGTGGGCGCTTCCCAATCGATCATTTCGCCCGCCAGGAATATTCCGGGCAGCCGCCGGAGCATGAGCATTTCGTTCAGTTCGTTCCAAGAAACACCGCCCGCACTTGAGATAGCCTCGGAAAGGGGACGCGGGCCGGAGAGAGGCAGCGTCCATGATTTAATAGCGCGCGCGAGCTCCATCGCGGACAAAAAATTCTGCTCGCCCAACGAATGCGAGATGATGACAAAGGCAGGGTCGCTCAGCTTCCATCGCCGCTGTGCTTCGGCCAGAAAGTTACGAGTAATAAGTCCCATTTTCCTGACAAGCTGCGCCTCAGTCGAAGCCGGTTTGAAATCGAGCACAATTGCGGGCTCCTTCATCGCTCGAAGCGCTGGGCCGAGCTGATAAATGGCTCCGCCTTCCAGACCGTAATTCGTTACCATCAACTCTCCGACCGCTTTTGCGCCTCCCGCCCGCGCAACGATGTTTTTCAGTGGTTTTCCTTCCGCCGCGGCGAGTACCGCCTCGGGCCATCGACACTCCCAACCGCAATTCGCCGGCTGCAATGGCGTGATCTCAATGTCGAGCCGAGTGAGGGCTTCAATCCATTGCGCGTCAGAACCAGTTTCTGGCCAGGAGCCGCCGCCCAACGCGAGCACGACTGCATCGGCGCGCACAGTGATGAACCCATGCGCGTTCTCGAAAGCCAGAACGAGGCCATCTTCACGATCGAGACCGGTCCAGCGATGCTTCATCGCAAATTGCACCCCCAGCTCGCGCAGCCGCCTGATCCAGCGCCGAAGAAGCGGCGCCGCTTTCATTTGCTCCGGATAGACGCGGCCGGTTTTAGCGACAAAAGTTTCTATGCCTAACGACGCGGCCCAGGCGCGCACTGCTTCCGGTCCGCAGTCGTCGAGGAGCGTGCGCCACAATTCGTCAGGCTCCCCGTAATGAGTGACGAACTGCTCGCTCGACTCAGCATTCGTCAGGTTTAATCCACCGCGGCCAGCAACAAGAAACTTCCGCCCGACCGATGCCTTCGCATCAAAGACGGTCACCGATGCGCCGCCGTCTGCCGCAACTTCTGCTGCGCGCAAGCCGGCAGGGCCGCCACCGACGACCGCGATGTGCATATGACGAAGTGGTTGTCCGCGGTCAATCAGCGCGGCGTGATTCCTTCGGCAATGTCGACGTGAAAAGTCTGCTTCGCTTTCTCTTTACCGAAGGTCAGCTCCGCCGTGTAATCCCCGGCCGGCAACAGCTTCTTGGGATCGTCACCGCCGTATTTCGTCGTCATGTCTTCGGTTGGACGCAGGTCCCAGTTCAGCCGCGTCATTCCGGCCACGCCCGGTCCTTTCAGATTCGCAACCGGCTGGCTGTTTGCATTCGTGACCGCAATCTTGATTTCATCGCCCGTAAATTCTTTCACCCAGACGGTGAAGACGGCGCCGTCGGGCGGGTTTTGTCCGCGGTAAACGCCTTTCCCATTCCAATCGGCGAATCCCGGCAGAAGATAGGCGCCAGTTGCCGCGCGGACACCGAAGAGATGCGCCGGCTTGGCCGCGATTTCCGGAGTCAGCTCGCGAAGCGGTCGGATGTCATCCAGGATGCCGATACTGCGCCCATGTGTGGCGACGACGAGATCTGAAGTGCGCGGGTGAATCTGCAAATCGTCCACGCGCACGGGCGGCACGTCGCCAAGCTTGATCCAATGCGTGCCCTGATCGAACGAACCGAACAATCCGAAATGCGTGCCCGCGTAGAGCAGGCGCGGGTTCACCGGATCCTCGCGCACAACTTCAACCGGACCATTCGCCGGCAAATCGCCGGCCACACTTTGCCAGGTTTTTCCGCCGTCGGCCGTGCGCAGGATGCTGGGGCGATCGTCGCCTGCGCGATATGCGTTCGTCGCCACGTAGGCGACGTTTGCATCCGTCGCGCTCGGCTCGATTCGCACAATCCACTGGCCACGCGCGGGTTCTGGTAAATTGCCTGTCAGCTCCGCCCAGTTCCCACCATCGTTGGCGGTAGCCCAGAGGCGTCCGTCATCCGTTCCCGCCCAGAGCGTGCCCGGGCGAACGGGCGATTCGGCAAGTGAAAAGACGACGCCGAAAGCTTCCGCTCCGCTGCCGACCGCAGTTGTACGGGCTGGGTCGTTATGGGTCAGGTCGGGGCTGATGACGGTGTAATGCTCCGCGCGATCCGTCAGGCGGAAGACGCGGTTTCCGGCGAGGTAAATCACACCGGGTTTATGCCGGCTGGCGATGAGCGGTGAATTCCAGTGAAACCGATAGCTTGGCTGCCCCTCGGCCGGTTGCGGCCGCAGTTGGCGCAGTTCGCCGTTGCGCAGATCGATCCGGTGAACCTCACCGGACTGACTCTCCGCATAGAAGGTATCGCGATCAGCCGGATCAAAAAGAACATAAAAACCGTCGCCGCCGGCGAGAGCCGTCCAATCGGAATTGCGGATTCCTTCCTTGGTCTGTGTGCCGCTGGGTCCGACCCAGTTCTCGTTGTCCTGCAATCCCCCGGCGACACGGTAGAATGGCCGCGAGTCATCCAGCGTTACTCGATAGAATTCGCCTGCGGGAATTTTGTTCAAATGATCCCAAGCCTTGCCCGCCGCGAAGCTCTGGTAGACGCCGCCGTCGGTGCCGAGCAGCAAACGCTGAGATAGCGGCGGCTTCGGCGGCTTGTTTTTATCCTCTGGTTTTGGGGCTTTCGGCGGCGGTGCGCTGCCGGCTTGAATGGCGAGAGCATGGCAATCGGGATGAACTTTTTCGGAAAGATCTTCACGAAAGTTTTTTCCGCCGTCATCCGAGACAAGCAGCGCATAGCCGAGCACGTAAATGCGCTGATCGTTTGCCGGATCGATCCGAATCTGGCTGAAATAAAACGAGCGCGGGTTTATTGCGCTGGCTCGCACCCAGTTTTCTCCCCCGTTTTCTGAGCGGAAGACACCGCCGCGGCGGCTGTGAATGTCGTTAATGTCACTGGCGCCGCCCTCGTCGCTTTGCACGACCGCCATGACGACGCGTGGGATGCTGGCCGAGACGGCCAACCCGATTCGTCCGGTCTGTCCCGGAAGACCGCCACCAAGTTTTTTCCAGGTAGCGCCGCCATCGCTACTTTTGAAAACTCCGCCAACATCGGCGCCATTTGTGGCCCCGACTCCATAAGTAAAACTCCACGGCGTGCGTTGCCGCGCATAGAGCGTCGCGTAAACAATCTCGGGATTGGCTGGATCGAGCACGACGTCGCCGCAACCCGTGCGAGCGGCGGCGGATCCCTGTGCTTGCAGGACAGGCTTCCATGTTTTGCCGCCGTCAACCGTCTTGTAAAGACCCCGCTCGCCACCGTCCGCCCAGAGGTGGCCGCTCGCCGCCACATACGCGACTTCCGGCTTGGCCGAGTGCACAACGATTCGTGCAATCGCGCGGCTCTCTTTCAATCCTACGTTTTGCCAGGTGCCGCCACCATCCGTCGAACGGTAGACGCCGTTACCCCACTCTGATGAATTACGGTCGTTCGCTTCTCCCGTTCCAACCCAAACGACATCCGGTTCCGACGGCGCCACAGCGACTGCACCAATCGACATCACCGTTTCCTTGTCGAAGATTGGATCGAATGTAACGCCGCTATCGCCGGTTTTGAAAAGGCCGCCGGTAGCGAGACCGACATAAAAGACAAACGGATTGCGCGGATCGATCGCGATGTCCGACACGCGCCCGCCCATGACAGCGGGGCCGATGGCACGCACTTTCAGATTTTTGAAGAGAATGTCGTTCAATTGAGGCGCGGCCGGCGCCGGAGTAGGCTGCACGGTCGGGGCAGACGGTTGCGCGGTTGGCGCAGCGACTGGTGTTTTCGCAGAAGGCGAGAGCTGCGGACTTTGCGCTCTCAACGGCTCTCCCGCGATGAAGACGAGGAAAAGGAAACACCGGAAGATGAAGCGGGAGGGCAGGGGAGTCATGTCAGTAGAAGTATTCGCACGCCACTCGTTGTCACGCTGTCGCACGAGCGGTCTCGGAACTGTTTAGTTTTGAGTCAGCGTCCCCTGATAGCAGTCGATTGCGCTCTCAGGCAAATCGAAACATCGCGACGCTGATTAGAGAATCCAACACATCGGTGTATGCGAAGAATCCTTATCCCCGCTTCTGAGGCGCTTTTACTGACCCGGCGGGGAGCGATTGCGCTCGGGCGGCGGCGTGGCTCGCATCAGTCGCCTGGCCGACCGCGCGATATTCTTCTGCCAGGTGCTGCCAGCTTAGCCGGAAGATGGGCATGATTTTGGTCGCTCGTTCGAATGCTTTTACAGCATCGCGGTGGAGGCCCTTCTTTTGATAGGCCAGGCCGAGATGCTGCCAGACGGGCCCGTAGTTCGGCGCGAGACTCGCACCTTTACGCAAATGTTCGATCGCTGCGTCCACCTGGCCGTTTGTTTCGAGGCAAAAACCTAACTGTGATTGGACGAGAAAATCCTGCGGCCTGAGGCGCGCGGCACGCTGCAGCGGCGAGATCGCTTCGGGCATGCGATTAAGATTGATGTAGCTGTAGCCTACCGTCGCGAGCATCGCCGCGCTGTCTGGTGACACCTCGGCTGCCTTGGAAATCGCATTCAACGTTCCATCGGTATGACCAAGCGCTTTCTCCGCGCGTGCCAGTTGAATCCAAGTATAGGCGGCCGACGGCGCGAGGGACGTGGCCTTCTTCGCATAGTCGAGACTCTCTTGCTTTCGACCGAGTCGCAGCGAGCAGTCACTGAGGGCGTAATAAGCAAGAAAAGATTTCGGCTCCAGTTGAGCGAGGCGTTGAAGCGGAGGAATGGCGGCGGCAAAGTGGCCTTGCCTGCCTTCAACAAGAGCGAGACCAAAATGGCCAAAGGCAAACTTCGGTTGAATTTTCGTGGCCGTGCGAAACGACGATGATGCCTCGCCGAATTGCCTAGTGACTAGAGCGAGGACGCCGCGAAGACAATGCGACGCCGGACTCTGCGGATAGCGCTCGGTCAGTTTCCGGGATAAATTCAACGCTTGCGGGAAATTGCGCACCGCCACCGCCTGGCCGATTTGTCGGCCAACGGGGTCTTTGAGCGCCGGATCGGATTGCTGCAACGCCCGCTCCACCGGCGGTTTCACCAATTTTTCTGGCGGCGGCAGTTTACTGAGAAGCCGATCGATGGAGGGATCCTGAGCCGAAGCAATATGAGCCGTCAGCGTGACCATCGACAAGGCCGACAAAGCATAGCTGAGTCGAACGAGTGAACGTCCCATTGAGAACGATCCTACAGAACTACAGGATCAATTCCAAGCAAAACCGGCTGGTCTTGTCCTCTTGGTTGGAAAATGTTAGAAACGGGTATGTCTTTCATGCGTTCGTTAGGTCGCCTGACATCTGCCGTAACACTAATCCTCTTATCCTTTACAGCGCGTGCGGAGGCTGCTCCGGCTTGCGTCTGGAAAGTGACCGATCAAACTGGGCACACCCTCTACCTCGGCGGCTCCATTCATGCCTTGCGTAGTACAGATTACCCTCTTCCGCAGGCCTATAACCGTGCGTTTGAAGCCTCGGCCCGTCTCGCTTTCGAGGTGGATCAAAAAGGTCTCTTCTCCGCTCACAACGACCTCGTCAAATCGAGCCAATACTCCAGGGGAGACAGTTTGAAGAACCACGTCGATCCCCGGACCTATGACTATATGCGGCGTCTCTTTGGCCTCCTGAAAGTGCCGGAGGAGAAATTCGCGAGATATCGGCCCTGGTTTATCGCTATGAATGTGCATCGCTCAGGTGCTACTG
Organism: Chthoniobacterales bacterium; assembly: GCA_040005675.1. Taxonomy (GTDB): domain Bacteria; phylum Verrucomicrobiota; class Verrucomicrobiia; order Chthoniobacterales; family UBA10450; genus JACCXL01. Next base: position 2,178 of record JBDTYN010000126.1, on the reverse strand, counting down.
GCTTCTCGAGCCAGTTAGGCGTCGAAGGGTTTCTCGAACGCCGCGCCCGCGCAAACTCCAAACCGGTAAGCGGTCTCGAATCCTCCCGGGAACACAGCCAGGTCTTTGCCGGCCTCACGGATCGCCAGAGCGAAACCCTCCTGCTCCTTACCCTGATTCCCCAAGAGAAAGGGAGCGAGGAAGGTTCGCGTCTGCTGGATGCGTGGCATCGCGGCGACGCAGATTCGATCGCGCGCATGACGCATGATTCTTTCAAGGAATTCCCATCTTTTGGTGAACGGATCATCGATGTCCGCAATCGAAATTGGATTCCAAAAATCGAGAGCTACCTTCGCAGCAATCAGACTTACTTTGTAGTTGGGGGTGCCGCCCACATGGGCGGACCGTCAGGAGTGCTGGCACTGCTCCGCTTGCAAGGCTATCGCGTCGAACAGTTGTGATCACGAGGCATATGTGCGTTAGACTGACTCGAAACACATGCCTCAATACCTCGTCGTCAGCACCAGCGGTAATCCCGACAGCAACAGCCGCCGAATGGGCCGCGCGGCTTTTGCCTATCTGCAAAAAACCAACGTCGCCTGCGAGTGGATTGACCTGAGCGAAATCGAGCTCCCGTTGTGCGATGCCGATGCTTGTTACACGCAACCCGGTTCACGGAAACTGAGCGCCGCGATCAAAGCTGCCGACGGCATCCTGGTGGCAGCGCCGGTCTATAACTACGATGTGAGCGCCTCAGCCAAAAACATGATCGAGCTCACGGGGAGCGCGTGGGAAGACAAGGTGGTGGGTTTCCTTTGCGCAGCCGGCGGGATGAGCAGCTACATGTCGGTCATGGCTTATGCCAACAGTCTCATGCTCGATTTTCGCTGCGTCATCATCCCGCGTTTTGTTTACGCAACGGGCGACGCCTTCGATGGCGACAAAATTGAGGACGCGAAGATCATCAAGCGCGTCGACGAAGTCGCGGCGGAGCTGATCCGCTTCACCCAGGCGTTGCGTGGCTGAACGGCGTTTTCGGGATTGAGCCGCGGAGCGTTCTGCTGTAGTCGCCTCGCTGCGTCGAGGCGGGCAAACACGGCGACACGTTCGACTCCCCTCAATGCAGGCTCCCACTCGTAGCGATAGCACTTATATGTGGGTGTCATCCCGAATCGCGCAGACGATGAGGGACCTCCCGCGTGATGATAAATCACGCTCTTTGAAAAGAGAGTGTCTGTCAGCCTGTGCGCGGTCCCTCGCCGTCTGGGCGGCTCGGGATGACACACGTAACGCGGCCGTACCACTTGCGTCGATTGATCTTTAAAACTATTAGAAGCGATTTCAAAAGTGAAATACGCGAACCACTTCTCCGTGACCGAATTTCTTACCGGGAAAACGCTTCATCTCTCTTTACGGCCGGCTTTTTCCGCTGAGCCTTTGCGCTTCGCCACCGCCTGGCGGAGCACATATTCGATCTGCCCGTTAATGCTGCGAAGTTCGTCCCCGGCCCACTTCTCCAGCTCCCCCCACAGCTCCGGCGGGAGGCGAAGGAGGAAAGGCTTCCGCTCGGCTCCTGGCATCGCCAATCAGGTGTAGAGCGTGCCGGTGTTTACGACCGGCGTCACTTCCGTCTCCCCGCAGAGCACCACGAGAAGGTTGCTGACCATGGCCGCTTTGCGTTCCTCGTCCATCTGAACGACGTCTTTCGCTGCCAATTCGTTCAGCGCCATTTGCACCATGCTGACCGCGCCTTGCACGATTTTGGTTCGCGCCGCGATCACTGCCTCGGCCTGTGTCGCCGCAACATGGCCTGCGCGATTTCGGGCGCGTAAGCGAGATGGGTCAAGCGCGCTTCGTCAACCGTCACGCCAGCTTTTGCCAGGCGCGCCTGGAGTTCACCCTGCAAACCGACGGCGACCTCATCAGCGCTATCGCGTAATGTCGGTTCGCCATCCTCCTCTGAGCGGTCATAGGCATAAAGACTTGCGATGTGGCGAATTGCCGATTCGCTCTGGATCTGCACGTAGCTCTCGAAGTCGTCCACGTCGAAGGCGGCTTTCGCTGTGTCTTGGACGCGCCAAACGATGACCGCCGAACGAAGCCCGTGTCCTCATCCTCTTCGGCAGTTACCACGGGACTGTGCGGCTTGTGCCTTGGATAGCGCGAACGAAAAGCGCCAGGCCCGCGGCGATCAAGAAA
>JBDTYN010000125.1:0-4840 GCA_040005675.1 Chthoniobacterales bacterium | reverse complement strand
ACGCGCCGGGATATAGGCGGCGAGGAGTGCGATCACCATTAGCCCCAACGGCACCACGACGAACGTCGTTGGATCGTGCACGGTGACGCCGAATAAGATCGTGGCCAGAAAGCGAACGAGAAAAAACGCCGCCACCAGTCCTGCCACAATACCAGTGGCAGCAAGCTTGAAGGTGCGGCCAAGAATCAGCTGCAGAATGTTGCGCCGCGTGGCGCCGAGTGCGATTCGGATGCCGATCTCCTTGTAGCGCTGCGTCACCAGATACGCTATCACGCCGTAAATTCCGAGGCAGGCGAGTCCGAGTGCGAAGATAGAGAAGATGCTGATCAGCCAGGTGCGGAAACGCGGTTGTGCGGCGGAATCGTGAATGAGCCCTTCCATGGTGTTCACTCGCACCACCATCGCCGGATCGAGCGCGCGAATCGCGCCACGCACTCCCGCGGCTACGACGCCCGGGCTCTCCGAGCGCAGGACGAAGTTCAGGTCGCGCGCGACGAACTGCATCACATCGGCCGGGACTTGCGGGTAATGCACGTAGATGGTCCCGGCGGGCGATTCGTCGAGAGCCTCATGTTTGATGTCGCCACAGACGCCGATGATGGTGAGCCAATCACCGTAGTAACGAATTTTTTTGCCGACTGGATTTTCGTTAGGCCAATAGCGCTTGGATAGCACTTCGCTGATTATCGCGACCCCGGGCGCGTTCCCAGCATCGCGTTCGCTGAAATCGTTGCCGCGCTTGAGCGGAATGCCGAGGGTCGCGAAATAGCCGGGACTAACCGGCCGGATTTGGGCGCTGTCATTGGAATTAGAGGCGCTTCGGCCTTGCACCTCGAAACTGTTACCCCAATCGTTTCCGCCAAAAGGCAAATGGGTGACCATGGCCGCGCGTTTCACGCCGGGCAGCGCGCGCACGTTGCCTAACGAGTTGTGGTAGAAGCTCAGCATCTGCGGTTTATCAGGATAACGGTCCTTCGACATGACGGCGTCGGCGGTGATAACGTTCTCGGGCGCGAAGCCCGGATTCACGTGCATCAGCCGAACGAAACTGCGCAGCATGAGTGCGCAGCCGATCAGTAAGAGCGAGGCGAGTGCAACCTCCGCAAAAACCAGGGCATGTCGCACGCCGGTCGCGCCGCTCGCCAGGCGCGTGGCGCCGCTAAAGGCTTGGAAGCGGAGACAGGAGCCGCTGAAGGCGGGCCCGAGACCAAAGAGCACTGTGCACAAGGCCGACGCGAGGGCGACGAAGATAAAGGCGCTCGCGTCCGTCTGCGCGTGCAGCAATTCCGAGATATTCGCGAAGCGATGCAACAGATCCAAGCCCCAGATCGCGATGGCGAGGCCGAGTCCACCGCCAATCATCGCGAGCACGCCGGCCTCGGTTAGCAATTGCGCGAGGAGTCGCGGCCGGCTCGCGCCGAGCGCGGCGCGCAGAGTCATCTCGCTTTGACGCGCGTTCGCGCGAGCGAGCATGAGATTCGCGACATTCGCGCAGGCAATGAGGAGAAGAAGTGCGACCGCGCCCAGCAGGACGAGCAGCGGGCTGCGCAGATCACCCGCGAGGATCTCTTGCAGGCTGACGGCGAAATAGCGGCGCTCGGTTTTGTCGCTCGGATCGTCAACGCGTTTGCCTAACAATGCCACTTCAGCGTTGAGCCGTTCGCGCGAAATTCCGGGCTTCAGCCGCCCGATGACACGGAGAAAATGCGCGTCGGGATGCTCTTGAAAAATCGGACCGCGCAGATCGGCTGGCACCCAGAGTTTCGCTTCGTGATTTGGAAAATCGAACGTCTCCGCCATCACGCCGATGATGATGTACGGCTCGCCATTCATCGTAACCTGCTCGCCGAGCACGTCCGGGCGCATCCCAAATTTCTCTCGCCAGAGCGCGTGGCTGAGGATGACTTCGTGATCGTGCCCGATTTTTCCTTCCGATTCGAGGAAGGCACGGCCGAGAACCGGCCCGGTTCGCAACACTTGAAAGAGCGAAGGCGTGACCATTTGCCCAATGATCAGCTCCGGTTCGCCGCGACCCGAAATGGTGAAGCCGCTGCCGGTGAAGGTGGCGAGTTGCTCGAAGATCTCGGTTTGCCTTTCCCAAGCGGCGAATTCCTTCACCGAAAAGGAGACGCGATCTTCCTGCGGAATTTTTTGCCAGAGCATGACGAGGCGATCGGCTTCGGGAAAGGCGGGGCTGCGGAGGAGAAGCGAGTTCACGATCGTGAACATGAGCGCGGTGCTGCCGATCCCGAGCGCAAGCACGAACAAAACGGTTAACGAGAAGACGGGTGACTTGCGCAAAGTGCGGAAGGCGAAGCGCACATCCTGCAGACGCGTTTCGATGAAGTGCCCCACCCGCACGTCGCGCACCTGCTCTTTCACCTGTTCGATGCCGCCGAGCTCAATCGCAGCTGCGCGACGCGCCTCTTTTTCGCTCAATCCGTCGCGCATTTTATTTACAGTCGATAATTCGATATACGCATCTACTTCCGCAGCGAGATCGGCGTCAGCGCGGCCTTTCCGAAAAACGTTCCGGCAAAAAGCAGCGAGCGGTGAGATGAGTCGCATGGCCTGTTCTTAGTGAGCCCGCAGAGCATTGCTGATCCCGAGAGCAATGTGCTGCCAGTCTTTCGTCTCTACCTCGAGCCGACGTCGACCGGCGCGTGTGAGCGCATAAAACCTCGCGCGTCGGTTATTCTCGGAGTCGCCCCAGTACGAGTTCAGCCAGCCGGCCTCTTCCATGCGATGCAGGGCTGGGAAGAGCGAACCGGGCTTCACCTCGAACGTCCCTTTTGTGATCTGGTTGATCCGGTTCGAAACGCCCAGGCCATGCAGCGGCTGCGCGGCGAGCGCCTTCAAGACCAGCAGGTGAAGCGTCCCCTGTAAAAGATCCGTCTTCTTCTCGCTCATATAGATGATCTACACGAGCATCATCACCGCTTTCCTATAGAGTGTCAATAGGAAGATGCACATGTTCCATCAAAGTCTCGCTGCAGCGGCCACCATCAGCGGCAGACAAATCGAATCAGGAAAGCAGGAACTCAGGAATGGGGGCGTGGGGCGCAACGATCTCCGGACCGGTTTGTGCGGGTAAAGATAATCTTTCAATGCCTGCAACGCGAAGACGGGAGTCAGCTCAATCCGCTTGTTTGCGCTTGACGGAAAAGCTCAGCACGCATTCAACAGGTCGCAGGCAATTTATGAAGAGATCGGCTGAATTTTGCCTGAAGCTCTGCTGCTGGGTGCTTGCGGCTAGCTGGATTCCGCTGGGGCCAGTGAACGCAAAGGCGCAACCTGCGGCCGCCCCGGTCACAATCATTAAAGCGGCAAGACTGCTCGACGGTCGCGGCGGTGAATCAATGGCTCCCGCCATGGTCCGAATTGAGGGAGAACGAATTGCGGAGGTCAGTCGCAGTTTGACAGCCCCAGCGGGCGCGAAGGTGATCGATTTGGGCGAAGCGACTTTGCTGCCGGGCTTGATCGATCTGCATACACACCTGACCAATAGAATGGGTGTGCACTGGGAAGACGGCCTGACGAAAACAACCCCCGGTCACGATGCGCTCTGGGGCGCGCGCAATGCGCGGATCACGTTGCTGGCCGGGTTTACCACTTGCCGCGAGATGGGACCGACCTGGCCTTATGTCGATGTCGACCTGCGCAATGCCATCGACGAAGGCGCTGTGCCCGGCCCGCGCCTTCTGGTCGCAGGTAATTATGTTTCCTCAACCGGCGGAGCCGGTGACGCGAAACAATTTTCGATCTATGTCGATGTTCCGGTGGTGAAGAATCTCGCCGATGGGCCGGAGGAAGTGACGAAAGCTGTTCGGACGAATTTTAAGAACGGAGCGGACTTCATCAAAATCATGGCTACCGGCGCGGTCCTTTCGAAAGGGATAAAGCCCGGGCAGCAACAATATTCCGACGCGGAGATGCAAGCGGCTGTCATCGAGGCGAACCGGTGGGGACGACAAGTCGCCGCGCATGCTCACGGCGCGGCTGGAATCAAGGCAGCCATCCGCGCCGGAGTTCGCACCGTCGATCACGGATCGGAACTCGACGACGAAGCGATCGCGCTGCTCAAGGCATCGAATCGCAAGACCTTTTATGTGCCAACGCTCGCTGTGGTGGACGCTGTTGAAGAGAACGGCGCGAAAAACCACGTCCCGGAAGCAGAGCGGGAGAGGAATCGAAATAACGGAGTGATTATGATGGGGGGCTTCAAACGCGCTCTCGCGGCAAAGATTCCGATCGGATTCGGAACAGACGCTGCGGTCGTGTAGCACGGGGAAAACTGGCGCGAGTTCGAAGTGCGACATCGTCTCGGCGAACCAACTGCCGCTTCCATCGTAGCGGCGACAAGTCTTAATGCGGAGATCATCGGTTGGAGCGACCGCATCGGTAGCGTGGAGGCAGGAAAGTTCGCGGATCTTGTCGCAGTCCCAGGTGATCCTCTTCAGGATGTCGCTCTGCTCCGACGCATCGGTTTTGTCATGAAAAGCGGCGTGATTTATCGCGACGACCTGCCACGACGATAAATTAGAGCCAGGCTATTATAGGGCGTCTGTGTCAGACGCCAGGGCTGATTAAATGCAGCCACTCAGGGACTTGGTAGCCCGTTCCGGAATAAGACCCAAAGCCGAAGAGCAGTCGCTCGCTTCGTTTGATTTGCCGCGTGTTCCGAAGAGACGGACATACACCATATGCGATTTCGACTGAATGCTCGCTGGATTTCAGGAGCGTTGCTCTTCGCTGCGCCGACCCTTCTGTCCGCCGCGGAGACGGCGGAGCAGGACGAATACACTCAATATGAGTTGCTGGCGCCGGAGACGGCGTCGTT
>JBDTYN010000124.1:0-8837 GCA_040005675.1 Chthoniobacterales bacterium | reverse complement strand
CGAGCCGGCTCGGCACGAGAAAATCGCGCGCGCCTTCCGGAGTGCTCTTGGAAAGAATTGGCGTCTCGACTTCGACAAACCCCTGCTCGTCGAGGTAGTCGCGTGTCGCTTTGGCGATCCGATGCCGCATCCGTAGATTTTGTGCAAGGCGGGGACGGCGGAGATCGAAATAGCGATAAGTCAGCCGGAGATCTTCATTGCTCGGATCGGAGTCGAGCGGAAACGGGAGAACCTCCGCGCGGTTGAGGATTTGCAGCGTGGCCGGCAAAATCTCGATCTCGCCTGTCGCGAGTTTCGGGTTTTCCGTGCCGGGGATGCGCGGTGCAACTTTGCCCTCAACGCGGATCACGTCCTCGTGACGGAGGGTGTGCGCCAGCTCGGTCAGCGACGCGTTTTCATCGGGCCGAAAGACAACCTGCGTCAACCCTTCGCGATCGCGCAGGTCTATGAAGACGACCCCGCCGTGGTCGCGCCGGACGTGCACCCAGCCCGCGAGCATAGCGTCATGCCCGAGGTCGCTTTTGCGCAGCTCGTTGCAGTGATGAGTACGATACGTCGTCAAGGCCGTCATTCTGAGCGAAGGGAGGAATCTCTCAAGTGATTGTGACAGAGGCCATCGTTTGAGAGGTCCTTCGCTTCGCTCAGGATGACAGTTGCCGAAGATGCGCAAGCAACTGCTCATCGGCGATGAGTTGTTGCTCGCCCGTCCCGAGGTTTTTGACTGCGATCTGCGGCCACTCGTCGCCGAAGAGGACGGCGAAACGCGCGCCGAGTTGCTCGGCAGCCTGGAATTGTTTGCCCACCTTTCCGGGCGCCAGCGGAAATTCAGCGCGGAAGCCGGTGTCGCGGAGTTGCTGAAGGCAAGCAAGAGCGGCTGGCCGTCGTCCTTCCTTCGCGATGATCATGTAAAAGTCGAGGTTGCGATCAGCTTCGATTGCCCTCTCCATTTGCGCCCGCGCCGCGGCCGCTGTGTCGATGAGGTCGGCCAGCACGACATCGCCCATCGCGAATCCGAGGGCGGGAAGCGATGCCGCGCCTTCGCTTAACTGCGCGATCAGGGTGTCGTAGCGCCCGCCACCGGCAAGCGCGCGAAATTTGCCGCCGCGATCAAATACCTCGAAGACGATGCCGGAGTAATACGCGAGGCCGCGCACGATCCGCACATCGACCTCGGCGTAATCGCCGAGCCCGCGTGCGCTCAACCCAGTCATGATGGCGTCGAGCTTTTCGCTGCGGCCGCCATTGGCAAAAACCTCGAAGACCGCCCCGGTCAGCGGCCCGAGCCGCTCCGCCGTTTTGTCGCGCGGTTCCCGCTCTGATTTGTCGATCACTTGCAGGATCTCGCCCCAGCGCTCTTCGGGAACGTTTTGCCCGCGCAGAAAATCGGTCCAGAATTCGCGGTCACTGATTCGGACGACGAAATCGTCGGCGGAAAATCCAAACCCGCGCAGCAGATCGATCGCGAGCGCCACCAGCTCGATGTCGGCTTCGACGGAAGCCTCCCCGATGATGTCGCAGTTTAGCTGAAAATGTTCCCGCAGCCGGCCGCGTTGCTGTTTCTCGTAGCGAAAACATTGCCCGATGGAAAACCACTTCAGCGGCTTTTTGAACTCCCGGCCGTGGGTCGCGACGAGCCGTGCCAGAGTCGGGGTTAATTCCGGCCGCAAGGCAACCTCGCGATTGCCTTTGTCGGTAAAATTAAAGAGCTGGCCGACAATCTCCGCGCCGCTTTTTTTCTGATAAAGTTCGGTTGGCTCGAGGATGGGACCGTCCCATTCGACGAACCCGTAGCGTCGCGCTACTTCGCGCCAGCGCAGGAAGATATAATTGCGCGCCGCACAATCTTTCGGCAGAAAATCGCGAAATCCGGGAAGTGGTTGCATGCCATTTTTCAACGCAGGCCGCTCGTCCCATGGCCGGCAATGCGGCCGCCGTCTACACAGGTTACGAACTGGAGGTGCGGGTGAATAAACTCCGGCGGCATCGAGTCGGATACAGGCACGGCGGAGATCATCCGTTTAACGAAAGCAAAGGACAAACATGAAACAAACCAGATTGATGAAATTGTTGGCAGTTGGAGCGGTTAGCACAGTCGCGCTGGCCACGGCAATGGCGCAGGAATCGAGCACCACAACCACCACGGCGGGCGGAACGGGCGTTTCGGCTTCGACGAGCACCAGTACGAGCGGCCTCGATGGCACCGGGACGATCACGACCTACACGCCGGGCTCGGACTTTATCAGCTTGCGCACCACCACCTCGGCGGAGCCGGTGAAATACTACTACACCAAAAGCACCACAGTCGTGGATCCCGAAGGCAAAACAGTCGAGTGGTCGATGCTGCGGCCCGACATGCCAGTGCGGTACACCTACGTCAAGGACGGCGATCGCATGGTGATCTCGAAAGTCACCCTGACGAAGCCAGTGTCGTATTACGAGAAAAAGGAGAGCACTACGACAACGACAACGACGAACCCCTAAGGGTTACGTCCGTTAGCTATCTGACGCCCGCGGAACGTGTTTTCCGCGGGCGTTTTCTTTTGGTAAGCCAGACTCCGTAGAGTCGAGTTTTTGTCAATACGCAGCGGGGCTCGACCGGAGTCTCGCCTACTCAATCCCCATACCCATTCGGAAACTTCTGGTGCCACTTCCAGGCGTTTTCGACAATCCTGTCCAGGTTCTCGACCTCCGGTCGCCAGCCAAGCTCGCGTTTAATCCTGGCCGAGGCAGCAATCAGCCGCGGCGGATCACCAGCTCGTCGCGCCTTCTCCACGACGGGAATTTCACGCCCGGTGATGCGTCGGCAGGACTCGATCACTTCACGCACGCTGGAGCCGCCGCCTGTCCCCAGATTGTAGAACTCACTTTTGCTCGCGTTTAGCGCCAGAATATGGGCACGCGATAAATCGAGGATGTGGATGTAGTCTCGGATACAGGTGCCATCAGGGGTATCGTAATCGGTCCCGTAAATTTCTACGTGCGGCTGTTGTCCGAGCGCGACTTTCAAGATGTGCGGAATCAAGTGCGTTTCGGTCCGATGGTCTTCGCCGAACTTTTCCGAGGCCCCCGCGGCATTAAAGTAACGCAAGGCGACGAAGCGCAGACGGTGGATTTCTCCGTACCAGTGGAGGATTCTCTCGAAGGCCAGCTTCGATTCCCCATACGGATTGATGGGCCGCTGCGGCAGGGACTCGTCAATCGGCACACGCTCGGGCGGACCGAACGTCGCGCAGGTTGATGAGAAGATAAGTCTCTCCACACCCGTGGCCACCATGGCGTCAAGCAGGTTCAGGCCGTTGCAAATGTTGTTTCGAAAGTATTTGGACGGGTTGGTCATCGACTCTCCCACCAACGCGCTCGCCGCGAAATGCATCACTGCCTCGGGTTGCGTTTGTGCAAGCGCCGCCCTGATGGCCTCCGCGGTGGACAGGTCGCCCTCGATGAAGCGCGCCCGCGGGTCAATCGCCCGGCGGTGACCCTCCGTCAGGTTGTCGAAGATGGAAACCTCGTGGCCCTCATCGAGAAGAAGCTCCGCGCAAATGCTTCCGATATACCCCGCTCCGCCGACTACGCAGATCTTCACGCGTGCAATAGTTCGGCGCTCGCGAGTGCGCTGTCAAAAGCTCGGGAGCATCGAGGCGGTGCGCTTTTTACCTTCGAGGCTGGCGACCATTCGACGAACCGCCGGATTGTTTCGGCGTGGCCCGAGAACTTTCAGGCTCACTGCGTCCGAACCCCACTCAAGCACCTCGATATCGACACGACGAACCCCCCATCTCCGCATCCGAGGGCGGCTCATATAAAGGTCGATCGTGTTCGTTCCGATGAGCGCCCCGCCGTAATCGTCTATCCGGTATATGTCTTGCGTGCCGACGATTCGAAATTTAGTACCGAGAGGAAATCGCGACCAATCCGAGGCCGCGCTGCGGACGCTGCCGCCGGCGAGCACCGCACCAGTTGCGTTGCGCCGGCAGCCCCCCTCGCCGCTGCAGTACGCGGTGGTTCGGACATTTTCGATCCTGCGGGTATGCGAAGAGGTGGAAGTCGCTCCCGTTTGGGTGGCGCAGCTGCTCAGTAACCCGCCCGAGGCGATTACGGTGGTAAACCACACGAGCTTCGATATTTGCATGACCTCGGGTGAATACCGATTGATGCAGCGGCAGGCAAGGGATAATTTCCGCGGCCGCTTCGCGCCAAATGCTGTCCGTCACTAGAGCTAACGTGGGAAAGAATGTCCTACTCGACTCGCGCCTCGCCCTTTTTCATCAAACGGAGCGCTGGCTCGCGGTCGCCGATCTTCATTTTGGATACGAATTAAGCCAGCGCGCCGCCGGTCGATTGGTGCCGTTTTGGGGCATGCGGCCGATCGAGGAACGGCTCTTCGCTGTGCTACGCGATTACGCGCCTGATCGCTTGGTCCTCGTCGGCGACCTCGTGCACGACCGGACCGCGGCGGAGGAGCTAAAGCGCCTGCTGACCAAAGTGCGCTCGGTCTGTCCCGTCGTCGCCATCGCCGGAAATCACGATCGGCAGTTCGCTGGGATGATAGAATTGCGTGATTCGTGGGAGCCGGCCGGCTTTCACTTCCATCACGGCCACTGTGCGGCGGAATCTTCGGGGCGTTTGCAAATCATAGGCCACCACCACCCGGCGGCGACGCTCACGGATGGTGCGGGCTTGCGCTTGAAGTTTCCCGCCCTCGTTCAGCAGACGGACTGCTGGATCATGCCGGCTTTCTCTCCATGGGCGAGCGGCACGACATGGAAGCCAGAAGCAAACAACCGAATCTGGCTTTGCACACCAACGCGAATCCTGCGCTTGCGCGAAAGTGAAGTGGCGCGCGTGAAATCGGCAGTTTAAACGCGCGGCGTTTCGGGCAGTTCCGACGTGCAATGCGGGCAACGCCTTGCCTTGACGGGGATCGGCATGGTGCAAAACGGACAATCCCTGGTAGCCGGTCCGGCGCCCGGCGCCGGCTTCTTGACCTTATTGAGAGCACGCACGAGCAGGAAGACACAGAAGGCGACGATCAGGAAATTGATGAGAAGGGTTACGAAAATTCCGTAGTTCCACGTGATCGCCCCCGCCTTCAGGGCGTCGGCCGGAGTCAGGAAAGTTGCCCCGTTGGGCGCACCTTTCAGGACGATGAATTTGTTCGAGAAATCGAGGCCGCCGGTCAGCAAACTGATTGGAGGCATCAGGATATCTTTCGCCAGCGACGCAGTGATCGCCCCGAAAGCGGAACCGATAATGATCCCGACCGCGAGATCGATGGCGTTGCCCCTGACCGCGAATTCTTTGAATTCCTTCCACATAAATCCAGGCGAGAGTCAATTTGCGACAACGTTGACAAGCTTTTTCGGCACAACCACGACCTTCCGCACGGTCTTACCTGCGATTAGTTGTTGCACCCTTTCATTTGCGAGCGCAGCTCCTTCCAACTCTGCGTCCGTCGCGCCTGATGCCACGGTCATTCGATCTCGCACCTTCCCGTTTACCTGCAGAATAATCTCGATCTCGTCCTCGACCAGATACTGCGGATCGTAAGCAGGCCAGGACTCGTCGGTGATAGCACTGCGTGCGCCGCCAAACCGCGTTTCCAGCGTCTCCCACAATTCTGACGTGAGGTGCGGCGCGAACGGATTCAGCAGGACGAGCAGCGTGCGCATCGGCGCGAAGGGCACCACGTCACTCGTGGTGAATGCGTTCACGAATACCATCATCTGCGAGATGGCGGTGTTGAATGAAAGCGTCTCGATGTCTTCAGTCACCTTTTTGATCGTCGCGTGCACGACTTTCAGTTGCGCTTTGTTTGGTGCAATGTCGGCCAACGCAGGGTTGAGCTCCCATTCTCCAGCCTGGTTCTCGATCATGATGAGGCGCCAGACACGAGCGAGAAAACGGGAGACGCCTTCCACTCCTTTCATGCTCCACGGCTTCATCTGCTCGAGCGGACCCATGAACATTTCGTAGCAGCGGAACGCATCCGCGCCGTACAGGTCGATCACATCGTCCGGGTTCACGACGTTGCCGCGCGATTTCGACATTTTCTGGCCGTCTTCGCCGAGGATAATTCCCTGGTTCACGAGCCGCTGAAAAGGTTCGGGAGTCGAGACGTAGCCCAGATCGAACAGCACCTTGTGCCAAAACCGCGCATAGAGAAGATGCAGCACTGCGTGTTCGGTGCCGCCTACGTAGAGGTCCACGCCCCCGGGTTTGTCGCCCCCCATCCAATATCGCTCCGTATCTTCGCCGACAAACCGTGCATCGTTCTGTGAATCACAAAACCGCAGGTAATACCAACATGACCCGGCCCACTGCGGCATCGTGTTCGTTTCCCGCGTCGCACCCTGGGAATAGCGAATCCAGTCACGAGCTCTTGCCAGCGGTGGCTCGCCCGTCCCCGTCGGCTTGAAGTCCTCCAGCTGCGGAGGCTCGACCGGCAACTCCGATTCGGGCAGGGCCTCGTGTTTGCCACTGCGCCAGACGATCGGAAACGGTTCGCCCCAATAGCGCTGGCGGGAAAACAACCAATCGCGCAGCTTGTAGTGGATCGACTTTTGACCGACCCGGCGCTCCTCCAGCCACGTCGTAATCTTTTCCTTCGCCGCTTCCGTTGGCAGTCCCTCGATGATCGGGGAATTGATCGCAATGCCTTCGCCGATGAACCCAATCGAGTCCCCAGAAGGAGGCTGAACGACGTCGAGAATCGGCAACTCGAACCTGCGCGCAAATTCCAGATCGCGCTCGTCGTGCGCCGGCACAGCCATGATCGCACCCGTGCCGTAGCTAATGAGCACGTAATCAGCGACCCAGATGGGAATCCGCTCTTCATTGACCGGATTGACCGCAAACGCACCGGTGAAAACACCGCTCTTATCTTTTGCCAGGTCTGTCCGCTCGAGATCGGATTTCGAAGCGATGGCCGCGCGATAATCTCGTACGGCGTCACGCTGAACGTCAGTGGTGATGCGGTCGACCAGGGGATGCTCCGGCGCCAGCACCATGTAAGTCGCGCCGTAGAGCGTGTCGGGACGCGTGGTAAAAACGGTGATGGTGGCGCAAGTTTCCAATTTGCGATCTGCTTCACCGCGCAAGTTGGAGACTGGCGCCACTTCGAAATCCACCTCTGCGCCGACGCTTCGGCCAATCCAATTTCGCTGGAGCGCCTTGATACCTGCCGGCCACTCGAGTCCATCGAGCTCGTCGATCAGGCGTTCCGCAAAAGCCGTGATTCGCAGCATCCATTGGCGCATCGGCCGCCGGACCACAGGAAATCCGCCCACCTCGCTCTTCCCGTCGATCACTTCTTCGTTCGCCAGCACCGTACCCAGCTCTGGGCACCAATTGACCGGCACATCGGCGACATATGCGAGCCGGACGTCATCCGGTTCAGCGCCGGTGTAACTGGAAATCGGCTCGGCCTTCTGCGTCTCGGGATTAAACCACGACTTGTAAAGCTGCAGGAAAATCCACTGCGTCCATTTGAAGTAGCGCGGGTCGGTCGTGTTAATCTCGCGCTGCCAGTCGTAGGAGAACCCGATCCGCTTGAGTTGGCCCTTGAATTTCGCGACGTTCTCGCGCGTGGTCACCGCGGGGTGCTGGCCGGTCTTGATCGCGTATTGCTCTGCCGGGAGACCAAAGGCGTCCCACCCCATCGGATGAAGCACGTTAAACCCACGCATTCGCTTGTAACGAGCAACGATGTCAGTTGCTGTGTATCCCTCTGGATGGCCTACGTGGAGCCCGGTTCCGCTCGGATATGGATACATGTCGAGGATGTAAAATTTCGAGCGAGACGGATCGAACCCCCGCTCGCCAGGGTTCGGCGCGTGGAACGGTTGTCGCTCGTCCCAAATCCGCTGCCACTTGGGCTCGAAGTGATCGAATGGATATGGTTTACGGCGTTCGCTCATACGGCAAGAATCAGGAACACAGGAACAGAGGAAAGAAACTGAAATTATTCCCGGCCTCCTGCTTTCTGGATATTCGCCCATGCTTCGCCTGCTGCTTGCCACCCGGAACGCGCACAAGACGCGTGAATTTGCGCAACTTCTCAGTCCGGAATTCGAGCTGCAGGATTTAATTGCGCTGCCGCATGCGCCAGTAGTCGACGAGAAGGGATCGACCTTCGTGGAGAACGCCCTCCTCAAGGCGACCGCTGTCTCGAGGTGTTATTCCGGGCTTGTTCTCGGGGACGACTCCGGACTCGAAGTGGACGCGCTCGACGGCGCGCCAGGTATTCGCTCCGCCAGATATGCCCACGAAAATGCACCAGATGCGCAAAACGTGTCGAAGTTGCTGACGCAACTACGGATCGCGAAGGTCCGACCGAATCAGCGGACGGCCCGTTTCGTCTGCGAAATTGCACTCGCCCGTGGCGCGGCGGTGCTCGGCACGTTTCGTGGCACAGTGGAAGGAATGATCACGCAAGCACCACGCGGCGGCGGGGGTTTCGGTTACGACTCCGTCTTTGTCCCGTCAACACACGCGCAGACATTCGCAGAATTGTCGCCGGCGAAGAAAAATGCCATCAGCCATCGTGCGCGCGCCGTCGCTCTGCTCAAGAAGGCGCTCCTCGCCAACTTATAAAGCAAGACTACGGACCGACCACGGCCGGCTTGATTTGGTACCCGACTTTTTTGATGCCTGCGCTCCGCACGTGGTCCAGCAGCGTGATGACCGCGCCGTGCAAAGCCTGTTCTTCGGCGCTGATCGAGACCTTAATGTCGGGATTCTGCTGATGCAGCCCGAAGAGCCGCGGCATCACCTGGTCTTCGGTGACGAACTCTCCATCGAACAGCGTGGACCCGTTCCGATCCACTTTGATCGAAACG
>JBDTYN010000123.1:0-6295 GCA_040005675.1 Chthoniobacterales bacterium | reverse complement strand
ACAACAGGCGGATCTGGAGAAGAAGCGGCTCGACCTGGAGAAGAAGAGCGTCGAGTTGCAGCAGAAGGAGCTTGATCTGGAGAAAGCGCGCCAGGCGCTCCAGGCTCAACAAAGCGGTCGCTCTTTGAGCATGAATCTGTCCGGCGACGTGCTGTTCGATTACGATAAGGCGACGCTCAAGCCGGCCGCGGAAGACGCCCTGAAAAAGGTGGCGGTAGTACTTTCGCAATTTCCCGAAAGCATGGTGACGATCGAAGGCTATACCGACTCGAAGGGCGGCAAATCGGTCAACCTGCCGCTTTCGCGGGAGCGCGCGACATCCGTAAAAGATTGGCTGGTAAAGAACGGGAATGTTGGAGCGATGAATCTGACGGCGAAGGGTTTCGGCGAGGATAACCCGGTCGCGCCGAATACGAACGCGGACGGCAGTGACAACCCGGCGGGCCAGGCCTTGAACCGACGTGTGTCGATTATTGTAGAGAAACCGGCAACGCCTCCGCCACCGGTCGCGACTCCTTAAACGGCATCGCGCGTTTTGTCGCGTCGGCACAGGCTCCCTGATCCAGGAGTTGGGACGCGAGATGACAGCCCGAGCGTCTCGCTTGCCTCACCGCTCCCCGGCCAACGCCGCAACCGCCAGCGGTAGTCGCCAAGAGGTTCGCGCCTCCCGATTTTTTGTCGAGAAAGGTCTCGTCAGCGGCCGCAACGGGCTGCTAAAGACCAAATGGTATGAACAGAAACATTTTCTACATCATCGGAGTAATCGTCGTCATCATCGTCGTTTTGAAAGTGCTCGGGGTGTTTTAATCCGGGCGCACACTGGCCGAGCGCGATAATCGAATGGCGCTCGCCGGCCGAGATTCGGTCTGGTCACTTCAGTGACAAGGGCGACGCAGCCGAACTTAAAACGACGGTCGGGACAGCTGCGCCGTTAGCAGCCGAAGAGCGCATGCTCGCCTTCCAATCCTTTGATTGGAAACGAGCCAAGCGGGTGCGCTTCGATTAGGCCCGCCATTTTCTCGCGGGCGACCTCGCTGAGAACAGCCGCAAAACGGTTCGCGGCCGCGACACGTTCGATTCGAAACAGGAAGTTCAGGTCCTGACCGAGCGCGCTCAATTCACCGGGAGCAGCGGCCGCTCCGAAAACTGCCTTGCCATAGTGCAGAGCCCAGCGAAACGGAGGATGTTTGCGCACCTGAATCGTCCGCAGAGCCTCGAGGGACTCCACCACGCTCGCTGGCTCGCAAAACCGCGTCTCCCAGTAAACGAGGAGTCCGTCGCCCAGGAATTTTCCAAGCGTGCCACCATGATCTTCAACAATGCGCCGGCACTCCGCGATCCAGGTGCCGACCATCTGGGCCAGTTGATCGGTGCTGAGTTCCGTCCCGAGCTGCACGAAATTCTGGATGTCCATGAGCAGGAACCAGCAGGTCAGCTCGTTCACATCGCGCACCGTCATCTGCGCCACGGTTGAATGAATTTCCTCCTGCGGCATGTCCGATGTTTCAACGCGGAAGACGAGGTTCTGTTCTCCAATCTGGATCACGTCGCCGTGTTGTAACGCCACCGGCTCGATCACGCGGCGGCCATTGAGATGCGTGCCGTTGCTGCTGCCGAGGTCAACGAGAGAGAACTCGGACGCGCCCTGCGCGTGGACAAGCGCATGACGCCGCGACACCTTTGTGGAGGTGAAAACCGCGTTGTTGTCTTTTGCCCGGCCGAGCGAGAACGTCCTCCCGACCAACGGAAAATGACGGTCCCCGACGTCTAGCCAGGCAGCCAGCGCCGCGTTGTTCATCCATCGAATTCAGCCGAATGCGTGCCAAAGAACGGTCTGAGGCATGCGCTCTGCTTTTTCTTCCCCAGCATGCCCATGACTTCTGTGCCCGAGGAGGAGGCCGACGGCGAGCAGACCATGCGCGGCGTGGTCGGCGGCACTCAACTTTTTAACCGCTTCACACTCCAGAAAGTGCTCGGGCGCGGCGGCATGGGAGTCGTCTGGCTGGCGCGCGACGATCGGCTCGATCGGCTCGTGGCATTGAAGCTGGTGCCTGAAGCGGTCTCTTTTGACCCCTCCGCGCAGGAAGATTTGAAGCGAGAAACGCGCAAGAGTTTGATGCTCACCCACCCCAATATCGTGCGCATTTTCGACTTCATCGAAGACGGAACCACGGCCGCAATCTCGATGGAGTACGTTGATGGGGCGACGCTTTCCCACCTCCGGGTGCAGAAGCCGGCGAGGTGCTTCGAGGTCGCGGAACTCTCCCCGTGGGTAGCCTCGTTGTGCGATGCGCTCGGTTACGCGCACGAATCGGCGCGTGTGATTCATCGAGACCTGAAGCCAGCGAATTTGATGGTCAACAGCCGATCGGAGCTGAAAGTCACCGACTTCGGCATCGCCTGCACGCTGCGCGATTCGATGAGTTACGTTAGCGTGCGAAGCTCGAGCGGGACGCTGAATTACATGAGTCCGCAGCAGATGCTCGGGCAGGATCCTTCACCGTCAGATGACATTTACGCGATGGGCGCCACGCTCTACGAAATGCTCTCCAGTAAACCGCCCTTCCATGGGGGCGATGTGGCGTCACAAGTCCGGGAGGTGATCGCGCCCACGATTGCGCAGCGACGGGCAAAATTCGAAATTTCCGGCGCGCCGATTCCAAAACATTGGGAGGAGACGCTCGCCAGTTGTCTGGCAAAAAATCCCGCTCACCGGCCGCCGACCCCAGCTGATGTGGCGCGGCGCTTGCGCCTGACGGGCGGGCCAGTCCGCCTGACCACCCCGGAGAAGGCGTCGCGGTGGAAGCTACCGATGGATCGCCGCGTTGCCGCGGCGGCCGGGGGCGTCGTTGCGGTGCTCGCTCTTGTCCTGGTGGTCCGTCATCCGCAGCCGAAGCCGCCAAAGGGAGAAACTGCAGGGATGGCACCGCCTGCCCACGGTTATGCGATCGAATCTCCCCGCCGTGGCCAGGTGCTCGTTACGACCGCGCAAGAGCGAGCGACGACATCTTCTGTCGCCACCGGTCCCAGATCACCGCTGGTGCCTGCAGTCTCTTCTTCTTCCGCCGCACCTCCAGTTAGTCAAAATGCGAAGCTGCAGTTAACAACCACGCCTGCCGGCGCGAACTTCGCGATCTACCCCGGAGTGGTCGCGAGCAAGACAGCACCCTCGAGCGCCCCGTTGCACACGGGAGCTGCTCCGGAGTCGGTGGACGATCTTCCTCCGGGCCGTTACACGGTATTCTTTCACAGCGAGGGGTGGCCAGACGATCGTGCAGAAATTTCCCTCGAAGCTGGGGAAACGTTGCCGGTCGCTTATACCTTTCCGCACGGGAGCGCAGTGATCACGAGTTCTCCCGATGGCGCCGAAATTTTTGCCGGCGCACGTTCCCTGGGCCATACGCCGCTCACGGTCGATCTGCCGATCGGCAAGCAACAACTGACGGCCCGCTCGAGCGATCTTGCCGATCGGACAGAGACGGTGACGATCGGAACCGCGGCACCTGTGGAAGTGGCTTTTCAATTCCGTGCCCGTACTCGCTCATCCTCCAGAAAACCGAAGCCGACTCCTACACCAACATCCGCACTGAGCAAGATCGGCAACAGCTTGAAAAAGGTTTTCTCGCCCAAAACACCGACGCCACCGCCGAAGCGAAAGAAATAGTCGCAACCCTTCTGTGCAGTTACTGGGGCCCGGCACGCCCTCGCACCGAAGATCAAAAACACCGGCACGAAGGCCTGCCGGCTCCAAACGGAATCATTCACAAGACGGAGCCCTGACTCACTTGCAGCTGAACTACGCGAGACTGGTCCGGTTTCGCCAGGCCCAGTAGACGGGCGCGCCCGTCAACACGAGCAGGTAGCCGAGGCCCGAGGTGGCGGGCGCGAGATAGGCGAGGTCGGCTATCAGAAGCGATGCAAGGGCCATCGAAATCATAGGAACGACCGGGTAACCCCAGGTGCGATAGGGACGCGTAGCGGCGGGAATTTTTCGACGAAGAAGGACGACGGCGAAAACGAGTAGGAGATAAAAAACGAGGTCAGCCGAAACGATGTATTCGAGCAGCTGGGTGTAGACGTTGCCGTAGGTGGCGAGACCATTTGCAGTGTTCGTCGTAACAGTTCGCGGCAGTGTCAGAAATGCAGCCCAGATCCCCTGCGCCGCGAGCGCGGCTGATGGGACCTGGTGACGGTTTATTGTTCCAATGCGCTGGAAGAACAGCCGATCCCGCGCCATGGCGTAGTAGACGCGGGCACCGGCGAGGATCAGGCCGTTGTTACAGCCGAAGGTCGAAACGACGATTGCGGCTGCCATGAGAAGCGCACCGCGATCGCCCAGCACCGCGGCCATCGACGCCACCGCGACGCGATTTTGCGGAGCATGCTGGATCGAAGTGAGCGGAAGAGTCGCGACGTACGCAACGTTGGCCAGCACGTAGAGAACAACGACGATGCTGCATCCAGTGAGCAATGCGCGGGCAAGCGTGCGCCCCGGATTCCGCACTTCGCCGCCGATAAAGGTGACATTCGTCCACGCGGTCTGCGCGAAAAGCGGCCCCACCATCGCTTTTCCGAAGAGGAGAAAGAGGGCGAGAGTGCCGGCTATCGCAAATCCCGGCTGCGCGGCTTGCGGAGACCAGCCATTCCGCCACGAATCCCACCAGGCAGCGGAACGGGCGGCGCTGCTGATGTGCCAGCCGAAGGTCAGGCCGACGATGATCAATCCCGCGAGCGCCGCCGTTTTCGCGAACGTGAATACGTTCTGCACCCATTTCCCGGTTTCGAGTCCGCGCGTGTTTGTCCACGTTAACAAAGTAATGAGCGACACAGCCACGAGTTGTTCCGTGGAGAGACTGATCGCGTAACCGGAACCCAAACGGACCGGTTCAATCAAGTAGCGATCGCTCGCCACGGTTGGAAGGAAAACGCCGATGAATTTCGCAAATGCGATCGCAACCGCCGCAATCGTGCCCGTCTGCACGACGAGGAACAGGCTCCACCCGAACAAAAACCCGACCGCCGGGCCATAGGCCTGGCGAAGGAAAATATAAACGCCACCGGCGCGCGGCATCATCGTCGCGAGCTCCGCGCAGCAAAGTGCACCGGTGATAGTCATCACACCTGCGACAAGCCACGCGAGAAGCAACCAGCCGGGCGCTCCGATGAGGCGCGTGGATTCCGCCGAGGTGATGAAAATTCCCGAGCCGATCATCGACCCGATCACGATCATGGTCGCGTCCAGCGGTCCAAGGCCGCGCACTAACTGCTCTTCATTGTCAGCCGGTTTTTCGTTCATCCAGAGCGGCTAATTACAAGCCGGCATCTTGAGCGAAGTCGAGACATGACGAACCAGAGAGCGCGCATTATTCCAGAATGGGTTGGAGCCGGCCCGCCCTCGGGCCGTTGTGCGCGGAATCCGCGCACGCTCCGAGTCAATCCGGCGCGAGACGCGCCGGCTTTATCAGAACCTCAAATCGTGAATTGTGCCGCGATATGGCCACTCTTCGACACGCTTTACCAGGCCCCCGCGTAGTGGGTTCCGTTCGACATAGTGCCATTTTTCCGAATAACTTTCGGTGGATCGCAAATACCGGTCGAAATATTCCGGCTGCCAAATGGGTGGATCGATTCCGAACGCGGCCGCAATCTGACGAGAAGCAACGCTTTTCCACATTTGCACCCAGCTCGCTATCGAACGCGCCTCATTTCCCGCTCGTGCGAAAAAGTGAACGTGATCAGGCATCAAAATATAATGGCCGACCCACCATCCATCGCGTACGGCCGATCTTTCCCACAGCCGGCGCAAAATCCCGTGACATTGTGAAGCGGCGAGAATTTTTCGCCGTCCGTAAGCGCAGGTGGTAAAGAATACGATCGAATTCTCGTAGAAACTGGGAAGATGTGTTAGGTGGCCGAATCCGGCCCTGCCTAACGGAGCCCTGCGGTTTCGAGCCGGTCCATTACGAAATGAAGCCGGCCCGGCAGAAAATGGAGCCGGCCCGCCCTCGGGCCGGTCGGCAATAATGCGCCGCTCGGTCGGCGCGAGGGCGCGCCGGCTCCAAGCGCTCTTGGTCTCGATTTTCGGCGCAGAGACGGTGATGCCCTCACGCTCCAGGCGCTCGCGCAGAGAGCGCGCAAACGCAACCGCGTCCGGTGTATCACCATGCACACAGATCGTCTCGGCTTCTACTAGCACATCGCTGCCATCCACGGCTCGAACCACGCCCTCGCGCAGCATCCGCACCACGCGCGCGGCCGCTTCATTCGGATCGTGCAGCAAGGCGTCTGGCCGCGA
>JBDTYN010000122.1:0-6013 GCA_040005675.1 Chthoniobacterales bacterium | reverse complement strand
AGCAACACAAGCACCAGCGGCGCCAGCGAGAAGACCGTGTAATAGGCGAGGGCCGCGCCGAGTTGGGGCGCCTTGTCCTCCAGCCACTCGGTGGCGGTCGTTCTCAGCAGCCGCCAAAGCGTGCCGAAGAATGTTTTGCGGTGAGGCTTTGCCATCAGAATCTCTCGCTAGAGAATCGGATCAGGCCCGGAGCAAGGATGGCCGGCGCGGGTGAGATCACACCCTCCATCGTGATCAGTTTCGCGACATTTCCTACGCTTGGCTGAGAGGAAAAAGGACGGGAGGCAAGCGGCGCGCTTGCCCTACAAATTGTCTCGCGTCAACGACGTGGTTCGCCCTCCGTTTTCGCCGCATCCGCCAGGTCGAAGCGGCCCCACTCCGCGTTCAATTTCTCCAATTCCCCGGTTATTCCGAGAAGTTCGCGATTCAACTGCATGGCCGAGCCGCCCGGTTCATAGGTCTCTGCCCTTTCGAGTTCCGCGGTGATCTCGCTTTGCCGCGCCTCCAAGGTGACAATTCGCATCTCGAGCTCACGCACACGCGCCTGCTGCTCGCGCATCGCCTTCGCTTCTGCCTTGCGCCCCTCTGCTGCGACGCGACGCTCCTCGCGCGTTTCGCGCATGCCCCGCAATTTCGCGTTGGTTGAACCGACCGCCGTGTTCTCCGTCTGCGCCTTTTGCGTGGACGATGCTCTCGCCATGCCCTCGACAGGCTCGCCCTTACTCGTTAGGGCGGCTCGCGCGGAGGTGGCCCGCGACTTGTCCAAATAATAATCGTAGTCGCCTGCGTAGGGCGTTAGTTGTCCCGCGTTGATGTGGAGGACCCTCTTCGCCACCGCCCGGATAAAATAGACGTCGTGGCTGATGAAAATGAGCGTCCCTTCGTACTGGGCCAGGGCGCCGACCAGCGCGTCGATGCTGCCCACGTCGAGATGCGTGGTTGGTTCGTCCATGAGGAGTAGGTTGGGCGGATCGAGCAGCAGCTTGACCAGCGCCAGCCGCGTTTTCTCTCCACCGCTCAGCACGCCGGTTGTTTTGAAAACGTCGTCGCCACGGAAAAGAAACGAGCCGAGTACCGTCCGGGCCGTTTGTTCCGAGACTGGATGGGGCATGTCGCGGGCCGTGTCGAGCACGGTCATTTTTGGCTGCAACATGTCGACGCGGAATTGTGAGAAGTAACCGACCTTCGCGTTGTGACCGAGATCGCGGGTGCCGGACTCGACCGGGAGGACGCCGGCCAGCAGTTTGAGCAACGTCGATTTGCCCGATCCATTCGGACCAACCAGGACGATCCGCTGACCGCGTTCGGCTTCGAAATTCAAGCCGCGATAGACCACGAGATCTCCGTAGGCGTGATCAACTTCCTTTAACGCGATTACGCGCTGACCGCTGCGCGGCGGCTGCGGGAAGCGGAAATGCACCGTTTTCTCGCGCGAGGCTGGCGCCTCGATTTTTGTCATCCGATCAATCTGTTTCAGTTTGCTTTGCGCCTGCGACGCCTTGCTCGCCTTGGCGCGGAAGCGATCCGCAAAGGCTTGGAGCGAAGCAATCTCGCGCTGCTGATTCTTGTAAGCCGCGAGCTGCTGCTCTTCCCTTGCTGCCTGTTGCTCGACGTATTCATCCCAGGTCCCGCGGTAACGATGCAGACGCCGGTGTGCGATCTCGACGATCGAGCCGACGAGCTGATTCAAGAATTCGCGGTCGTGCGAAATCATCAGAATCGCGCCGGGATAATTCGTTAGGTACTCCTGAAACCAAACGAGCGACTCGAGATCGAG
Organism: Chthoniobacterales bacterium; assembly: GCA_040005675.1. Classification (GTDB taxonomy): domain Bacteria; phylum Verrucomicrobiota; class Verrucomicrobiia; order Chthoniobacterales; family UBA10450; genus JACCXL01. The sequence goes on along the minus strand of JBDTYN010000122.1, from coordinate 4,236 downwards.
ATGATTGGTCGGCTCGTCAAGGAGAAGAAGATTGGGCTCCTGCACCAGCAACCGCGCGAGATGCGCCCGCATGATCCAGCCGCCGCTCAGGGTCCTGGCCGGCCGGTCGAAGTCGCTTTCCCGGAAGGCCAGGCCCGCAAGAATTCGTTTTGCCTTCGGCTCGAGTTGCCAGCCGCCGTGTTCATCGAACGCGTGGAGCGCAGCGTGGTGCGCTTCGGAATCTTCCGGCGCGCTTTTCATGAGCCGCTGCGCCTGCGTCAACTGAGGCGAAATGGCGGTCGCCAGTTCCAGGACGGTCTCATCGCCAGCCGGCGCATTCTCCTGCGGAAGAAACCCGATCGTGGCCGACTTTTCCAGCGAGACGCGTCCCGCGTCCGGCAAAGCTTCACCGAGGATCAGTGAAAACAGAGTCGACTTGCCCGCGCCATTCGGGCCGACGAGCCCGATGCGCTCGCCGCGATTCACCTGGAGTGAGGCCTCTTCGAAGAGAATGCGCCCGCCGAAGCTTTTGGTCACCTGTGAAATCGTCAGCATAAAAGAGCGGCGAATCTCGCGGGAAAGCGGCCCGCTCGCAACCGGTGCTATAAATCTGCCTAGGGGCTCTCCTTTCTCAGTGGCCGGGTCGCGTCCTCATCGCACGTCCGAGGCGGCTGAATGTTTGAAAAGAATACCGCACTGTTGCCCTCTTCCCTTAGGGAGGAGCATCCGGCCCCGGGATCCATACCCCGACCCTTTCTCAAAGGGGAGATGTAGTTCCTTCTCCCTCTGGGAGAAGCTTAAGATGAGGCCCTCCAACCTAATCGCATCACTAAATCCGCTTTGAACCACTTCTAGTCTGGACTGCGACGGTCAGCGCCTGCCTGCGCACACGTTAAGAAAATGCGGTGCCAATCTCTCCCTCGCCCCGGATTTGTTAGGTTCCCACCGGGTGGTTTGCCAAGCCCTCTCGAATGCAAAATTTTAAAGCCATCCAAGACAAACCGAAGACGCGATACAGAGTTGTAGAGAAACCACCATTCCATCTCCTTCTATGATTACACCAACTACTCCCCTCTCAGATCTCAGCGCCGGCTCCCGTACTGTTGCTGACTACGGCGCCTACGATCGCCCCTTTGCCCGCATCTCCTGGGGCTCCATCTTTGCCGGCGCGATTATCGCGCTCGCTGCGCAGCTTGTGCTCGCGCTCATCGGGACGGCTATCGGCCTCGCCACACTAGATCCCATGACAGGCGATAATCCCAGCGCCGCCAGTCTCGGCATGGGAGCCGGTATTTGGCTGATTCTAAGCAGCTTGCTTTCTCTATTCTTTGGCGGTTACATCGCTGCGCGCCTCGGCGGCACCTTCAATGGATGGCTGCACGGCCTGACCACGTGGGGCACTGTCACGATGTTGACCGTTATGCTCCTAACGTCAGCTGCTGGTCGGCTGGTTGGAACCGCGTCAGGCCTGGCTAACTTCGTCGCCAACAAAAGCGACAAAGCGCAACTTCAATCCGCTGCGAGCAATGCTTCCGCCAAAGCGAGGCAGAAGGCAGATGAGCTTCAGGCGGCGGCCCAACAGCCCGGTGAGCAGCCGATTGAACGCGATGCCAAAGTGACTGCCAATCGCGCGGCGAAAGGCGGTGCGGTGGGCACGGGTGCCGCGGCATTCGGTCTCATCTTGGGCGCGCTCGCGGCTGCCTTTGGAGGCAAGACCGGCCAGCAACATTCCTGGCGCCGCAACGATAGGGAAGAAACCGAAACGGGTCACGTTCCGGTGCGCTCCTGAGCAGCTTCGGGAAAAAGCGTCGGCGGCGCTCGTCAATGCTGTGAGGCGCGCTGATATTCCTCGAGCGCTTTCGGCATCCAGCTTTGGAGCTGTTGAATCCTCGTCCCGTGAGAAGGATGCGTGGATGCGAACTCCGGAGGCTGACTGCCCCCGGCCGATTCCATCCGTTGCCAGAAGCGTAGACTCTCTTGTGGATCATAGCCGGCGCGCGCCATGTAGTGCAGTCCGATTTCGTCGGCCTCGGATTCGTGTTTGCGACTGAACGGCATCAGCACACCGAATTGCGCGCCCGCGCCGAGCGCACCGAGGATTGCGCGTTGTTTTCCGTAGTCCATGTCGGACATCGACATCGCGACGCCGCTCATTGCCGTCTGCGCCAGATTCTGCTGCAGCACGCGCTGGGCTCCGTGCCGTGAAGTCGCGTGCGCCATTTCATGTCCGAGCACGGTTGCGAGCGCGGCGTCGTTTTGCGCCACGGGGAGAATACCCGTGTAAACCACGATCTTTCCTCCCGGCAGACAAAACGCGTTGGCTTGCCGATCTTGGATCAACGATACCTGCCAGTCGAACCCCGCGCCAGCTTCGCCCGTTGCCCGGGCCAATCGGCTCGCCACGGTTTTCACCATCTCCAGCTCAGGACCGGCATCGACAGTCTGCGCCTGCGCGAGCACCTGGCGATAGCTTTGAAAACCGAGCGCCGACTCTTGTTCAACCGACATCCCAACGTGGCTTTTGCGTCCCGTCTCCGGGTTTACGAATTTCTCGGAGCTGAAATATTGATAAGCGAAGAACAATCCCGCGAGCAGGATCGGCAGAAGGCGGAGGTGAGTGCGGTTCATTGGGTCAATTCCTTTCTTTTGGCATGCTGAGCTGCGGCAGAAGCTGTTGAATGGCAGTGCGGTCCGACTCCAGCCACGGAGGCAGAACGAGTGATTCTCCGAGGTGCGCGCGGTCTTCGTCGACCGCGAATCCGGGACCGTCCGTGGCCAGCTCGAAGAGAACGCCGCCAGGCTCCGGGAAATAAACGGACTTAAACCAGAAACGATCGATCACCGGCGTGGGCCGGGAACCGCCGCGCGCTACCTGTTCCCGGATTTCAAGCTGATGGGTTTCGTCATCCACGCGCCAGGCGAGATGATGAATGCTCCCGGTCCCCCAAGCGCCGCGTTGCTCGTTAGGCATTTCACAAAGGTCGAGATATTGGCCGCACTTCGCGCTCGCAACGCCATAGCGATGCCAGCCCTTCTCGGTTCCGAGCAGACGAAATCCCATCGCCTCCGACAAGAATCTGGTGGTCGGCGCCAGATCCCGTTCCACCATCCGCGCGCTTTCCAATCCCCGGATCTGATGTTCGACTGCCACGGGGCTCTCTTCCCACGGAGCGAAGTCCCGCTTCATCGCATCTTCGGTTTCTACCAACGCGACACGCATCCCATGTGAATCACGGAGCGACAGGACAGCTTGACCGAATCGCATCTCGCGCTGGACTGCATCCGCCCCGTAGCGTCGCAGGCGGGTCTCCCAAAATTCGAGGCTTGAGGGCGGCACCGCAAGCGAGACTTCGGAGCTTAATCCATATCCGCTGCGACTCGGCGCCATTTGCGCCCACGGAAAAAATGTCAGGTCGGTGCCGGGATGGCCCTCTGCGTCGGCGTAAAACAGGTGGTAAGTGCCGGGATCATCCTGATTGACACTGCGCTTGACCAGACGCATTCCCAAAACGCCGGCATAGAAATCGAGGTTCTCCTGGGCGGGCCCGGAAATTGCGGTGACGTGGTGAAGACCTTGGACGGTATGCATCTGAAGTGGAACGGGGTTCATGCTGCGCCGAGGCGGACGCGGATTCAAATTGTTCTTCGCCATGGGCGGGCGGCTGACGAGACCGTAACCCTGAACTTGCCCGCTCCCCGAAACGGCGTGCGGAACCGGCGGCAACCCTGTTGATGCAGCCACTGAAAACCGCTAACCGTAGTAAGTGAAATCTTCGCTCCTAGTCTTCTTGCTTGCCTCGCTGTTCGCTTCCACGGTGGTAGCCCAATCCACGATTTTCATCGTGCGCCACGCGGAAAAAGCTCCGGCCAATATCACTGGATCGAGCGCAGCGGATCCTGAACTGTCGGCCGCCGGCCGGACGCGAGCGGAGATCCTCGCGCGAATGCTAAGAGACGCCGGATTGACTGCCGTCTATGCCACTGAATACAAACGCACGCAGCAGACGGCCGCTCCCGCCGCCAAGGCCGCCGGGGTCGACGTCACGGTCATTTCCGCCAACGCCCTCGATTCATTAGTCGCAAAGCTAAAGCAGACCCATGGAAACGCACTAGTGGTCGGGCATTCAAACACCATACCCGCCATCATTAAAGGCCTGGACATCCGCGACTCGGTGTCGCTGAGCGAAAACGACTACGACAGCCTCTTCCTTGTGAGAAGTGACAAGCAGCCAGAACTTCTTCTCCTCCATTACTGGA
>JBDTYN010000121.1:0-2065 GCA_040005675.1 Chthoniobacterales bacterium | reverse complement strand
CGCGGTCAGCCGAATTCACTGAACGTGATTAAAATCGATCGGCCGCAGGTCGCGATCGATCGCTACACGTGGCGCCCGGAAACCAACCTGTTTCATCTGCTCTCCACCGAGCGCTTTCAGCAGACGCCGGCCGGTTGGCTCCGCGAATGAGCGAACCGTCGGCGCGACCTCGCCCCTTTGGGCGATCGCGCCTTTTTCTCCGTAATCGCCTTTCGCCTGAAAGCGACTTCGGCCTCTATTTCACGATTGGCGTCCTCGTCATGATTCTGGGCGCGTGGTGCTTCAGCGAAATCGCAGAACAAATCGGGCCGAGCACGCCGGTGTTTGCGCTCGATCGACAGGTCACGAACTGGTTCCACGAACATGCGCGGCCGGAGCTGACCGCTCTGGCCCGCGTCGTCACGTTCTGTGGTTCGGTCGGACTCGTTTCAGCCGTGTCCGTATGCTGCGCACTCTTTTTTACGGCCCGAAAAGCATGGAATCGCCTGCTGGCAATCATCGTCACGATGCTCGGCGGAAGTTTGCTGAACATGCTCCTCAAGCATTTCTTTCATCGACAACGGCCCGTGCTCGAGAATCCATTGGTCACGTTGACGAGCTTTGGCTTCCCCAGCGGACACACCATGGGCTCAACTCTGCTCTATGGATTACTTGCGCTCATCGCGGCGCGATTCATCAGGAAGCGCTGGGCACGCCTTCTCATTTTCGCGGTCGCAGCTTTGTTTATCGCTCTGATCGGTCTTACGCGCATCTATCTGGGAGCGCATTACCTGACGGACGTGCTCGGAGCGGTGGCAGTAGGCTGCGTTTGGCTGGCCTTTTCCTGGACCACGGTGGAAACGTTACGAAGACGCCGCCGCATAAATCAGGCACTCTGATTACGGCGAACCGCGAAATGCACGTACGATACCTTGTGAGATGAAGTTATTCTTTGTGCGCCATGGTAACGCGGACTGGCCGGATTGGACGGGCTCGGATGACGAGCGACCATTAACCCGAAAAGGCCGGAAGCAGACGGGCCGTGTTGCGCGCCTTCTCGGCAAGCTTTGCGTGGAACCTTCTCTCGTCCTTTCAAGTCCGCTGCCCCGTGCCTTTCAGACAGCCGAGATCATTGCCAATCGGCTGGCTGTCGATCTGAAAGAGGAGCCGACGATCGGAAAAGACTTCGATCTGCCGGCTCTCCGCGTGCTGCTCACGCGCATGGAAGGCCAGGATCTGATGGTGGTTGGCCACGAACCGGACTTCAGCGGTCTCATCCGAAGGCTCACCGGCGGCTCCGTCAAGATGGCAAAGGCCGGAGTCGCACGCGTCGACTTGGAAAGTCCCGAGAGCGACGGCACGCTCGTCTGGTTGCTCCCGCCGAAATTCGCGAACTCAGGATGACCGGACGAGAGGTTTCCTGCTTTCGTTCCTTCCTGATGAGGAGAAGCACGAAGACGGCCGCAACCGCGAGAGACAGGACCGGATCCCGTTTCTCCCGCTGCCGGACCGCGAAAAAAACAACTTCAGGCGGCGCTCGCCTCGCGCGCTGTCGGCGCGATTGGCGACCCCTGCGGCAGAGCGATCATCGCACCCAGCTCGCTCGCGGACAGCATCGGACGGCGCGAGCCGGTTGATCGAGCGGGCTGGTTCAGCCCAAAGGCGAGCCAACGTCCATCGTGCGGTCGGATTGTGACCCCTAGAATTACCACCACCTGGCGCATCTTGCGCCGCAATGTGCGCTCCAGCGCGCTTCGAAAGTCACCTAGTGCCGCGGTCGAAACGCACGCGTTTGATCGACCCCGGAACCTCTGCGCGATTGACGTTTGTGTGCCTCTCTGGAAGTCTTGCAAAAAACCTTTTGGGGTGAAGTAACGGCGGATTGTTGTTCTAATTGTCTCCATCATGCGCACGAGCTGGCGGCATACGTCGTCACCACGCCCGCCGGTAACACCCTAATCAACGCCAACCTCGAAACGTCGCCGCCGAAGGTTGCCTAGTCGCGCCTGGCGGTCACGATTCCCATGCAAAAGATAACGCCGTTTGATCTCGCGATTGCCCAATTGCTCGTCCGCTTCCCAAGCGG
>JBDTYN010000120.1:0-10170 GCA_040005675.1 Chthoniobacterales bacterium | reverse complement strand
ATCTGGCCGCTCTTCGGGTCGAGCGGGATCTGGCCGGCAGTGAACACCATCGCGCCAACACGAACTCCCTGCGAGTAGGGACCGATTGCAGCGGGCGCTTCCATTGTGGAAATGATTTTCTTCATCGTGCGAGAGTAGCGGCGAAACGCCACAGCACAATATTTTGGCGCTGCAACGTCTGTCATCCTGAGGCTGGCGGAGCGCGCCGAAGGACCTCGCCAATTGCGGAGGTCAGGTGAGCGGCTGGCGACCCCCGCGCAGCCAATGGAGGTCCTTCCTCGTCTGCGCGACTCAGGATGACAAACGTCGGGAGAAGCGCCGATCTGGCAATTTCGTTTGCGAATTCACCACGGTAAACGGAATGTTGCCATTCCGGATAAAAGCCGGATTTCCATATGGTTGGCTGGATTTTAAAGAAATTTCTGGGCTCGAAAAATCAGCGCGAAATAAAGCGCCTTTTTCCGCTCGCACGCCGGATTAATGAGATCGATCAGCAGTTTAATGCGCTCTCCGACGATGAGTTGCGGGCAAAGACCGCCCAATGGAAGGCAGAGCTAGCTGCGATTGAAGAGCTGCCGGAACAGTGGGCGAAACTCGACGAGATCCTGCCCGAAGCGTTCGCGGTAGTAAAGAACGCCGCGCGCCGTCTGAGCGAGAGGCAGCAGGAGTTCACTGTATGTGACCAGCCGATGACGTGGAACATGGTGCACTTCGACGTGCAGCTCGTCGGCGGCGTGGTTCTGCATCGCGGCCGAATCGCGGAGATGGCGACGGGCGAAGGCAAGACTCTGGTTGCGACCCTTCCTCTTTACCTCAACGCGCTTAGCGGTCGCGGCGCACACCTCGTGACGGTGAACGATTATCTCGCCCGGCGCGACGCGGAGTGGATGGGCGAATTGTACCGCTTCCTCGGTCTGACCTGCGGCTGCATCCAGCATGATCAGGCACCGGACGTGCGCCGCGAGCAATACGCGATGGACATCACCTACGGGACGAACTCGGAGTTCGGTTTTGATTATCTGCGCGACAACGGCATGGCGACGACACGCGAGCAGCAGGTCCAGCGCGGGTATAATTACGCGATCGTCGATGAGGTCGATTCAATCCTGATCGACGAAGCGCGCACGCCGCTCATCATTAGCGGACCGGCGACCGTTTCAACGCACCAGTACGACAAATGGAAGCCGCTCGTGGAGCAGCTCGTGCGCAAGCAGAACATGCTCTGCAACCGGCTCGCGAGCGAAGCGAAGGAGCTCTTCGAACAGGGCAAGAACGAAGAAGGCGGACTGGTCCTGTTCAAAGTGAAACTCGGGCAACCCCGCAACAAACCGCTCTTGCGCATGATGGAAGAGCCCGAGAAGCGCAGGGCGATGGACAAGGCCGAGCTGCAATTTTACCAGGACACACGCAAGGAAGAACTCTTTGCGCTCAAGGAGGAGCTTTTCTTCACGATCGACGAAAAATCGAACGAATCGGATCTCTCAGAACAAGGGCGCGCTTTCCTGAACCCGGACGAGCCGGACGCTTTCGTGCTCCCGGATTTGATCAGCGAATTCACCGACATCGACCTCAACCGCACACTCTCCGATGAAGAGAAGGAGCGGATGAAAGGGGAACGCCAGCAGCACTGCGATGCGCAGGGCGAGCGGATTCACAATATTTCGCAGCTCTTGCGCGCCTATTGCCTCTTCGAGAAGGACGTCCAATACGTCATCGAGGAAAACAAAGTCGTGATTGTGGACGAATACACCGGACGCAAAATGCCGGGCCGGCGCTGGAGCGATGGCTTGCATCAGGCGGTGGAGGCGAAAGAAGGCGTGCAGATCGATCGCGAAACTCAGACGCTGGCGACGATTACGATCCAAAATTACTTCCGCCTCTACCACAAGCTTGCTGGCATGACGGGAACTGCGGAGACGGAGGCGAACGAATTCCACGACATCTACAAACTGGATGTCTCCGTCGTGCCCACAAACCGACCCGTGGCGCGCAAAGATGCCAACGACCGCATCTACAAAACGCGCCGCGAAAAATACAACGCCGTCATTGCTGAAATCAAAGAACGGCACGGCAAATCGCAGCCGGTGCTGGTGGGAACGGTGAGTGTCGAAGCTTCGGAATTGCTCAGCCGGATGCTGAAGCGCGAGAAAGTCCCGCACAACGTTTTGAATGCGAAATTTCATCGGCAGGAAGCCGAAATCGTCCAGCGCGCAGGGCAGGCCGGTACGGTCACGATCTCGACGAACATGGCCGGTCGCGGCACTGATATTAAGCTCGGGTCAGGCGTGGCCGATGCCGGCGGGTTGTTTGTCATGGGGACCGAGCGCCACGAATCGCGCCGGATCGATCGGCAGTTGCGTGGGCGCTGTGCGCGTCAGGGCGACCCCGGGGGCTCGCGCTTTTATGTCAGCTTTGAGGACGACCTCATGCGCAACTTCGGCGCGGCGGATCGAATGACCAAAATCATGGAACGGTTTGGTCTCGAAGAAGGCCAGGAACTCGAGCACCCGTGGTTGAACAAATCGGTCGAGACGGCGCAGAAACGGGTCGAGCAGCGCAATTATCTCACGCGCAAACGGACGCTCGACTTTGACGACGTGATGAACAACCAGCGCGAAGTCGTTTACACATATCGGAACGACACGATCGACACGGACGATCCACGGAAGCTTGTCTATGAAGTGATCGATGAAGCCGTGCCGGGAAAGGTGACCGAACACCTAGGTTTGGCTGGTGCGGGAGAGGAACCGAATCACGCGGGCCTGCTCAATTGGGTGAATACGACGTTTCCTCTTGGGCTGACGAAAGAAAAAGCGCAGTTCGAGACGCGGTCATCCGAAGAGAACAGCCATTTCCTGATCGAACGAATCAAGGACGCCTACGAGCGAAAGTCGTCACACGAGGAGCCGACCGCGGTGAAAAGCTTGGAGCGTTACATCATTCTGAACGCGATTGATCGACTCTGGCAGGAGCATCTCTACGCGATGGATGCACTCCGCGAAGGCGTCTACCTGAGAGGCTACGCGCAGAAGGACCCACTAATCGAATATAAGACAGAGGCCTACGACATGTTTGTCGAGTTAATGGCGAATATCAAAAATGAAGTGCTCCACAATCTCTTTCGGAGCACGTCCAACCTTCAGGCGTTCGAGACTTTTCTTTCCACGCTCCCGCAATTTCTCCTGCGCGAAAACGCCCCGACTGCGCCTACGGCCAACGGTCCGGTGCCGGGCCGACGGGAAGAGCGTATCGGCCATGCGGCCGTCGCGGATGGCGAGAATGGGGACGCCGCCGAAGTAAAACTGGAGCTGGCCCCAGTGCGTCGCGAATTTCCCAAGGTCGGCCGTAACGATCCCTGCCCGTGCGGCAGCGGGAAAAAATACAAGAATTGTTGCGGGCGGAGAGCGTAGGCACAGGAGGGCGCTTCGCCAGCACCGTTTCAAATTTCGCAGTTGATGGGATTGCCACCAGCCACTCAATTGGAAGTGTTTTCCAAACTGATGTGGGAGACTGGTCGATGAACGGAACGCGTGGTGACGCGTATACTGGCCGAAACGCGGAGACCGAACCTGTCCGGCGCGTGGCGGCAACCCTCCGGCGTCAAATACGGCAGCGAAATTTCGCGCTCAGATTGCGATTACATATGGCAGTGCCATATGTAATCGACCAGAGTTGCATGGCCGAGAAAGCAAAAATTAGCCGTGGTGAACGAAAGGGGAACGAGGAGGGACGGAGACCGTGGTCGTTGGGTTTATTCTGAGGCTTCGGGTCACAATGTTACCGACAGCTGTTTTCCAGGGCGATCCGTTGGACTGCGCAATCCGCATGGTTGGGACCACCCTCATCTGGGGCCGCTGCTCCGGTGTCGTCGTCGAATGCGAAGCTTATCTTACGGAGAACGATGAAGCGTGCCATACGTTCAGCCGCGCGAGCACGCGCAGCTTTGTCGAGCGGAATGGGCCGGGAGCGATCTACATCTACCTGAACTACGGCATCCACTGGATGCTGAATGTGCTCGTAAAAGGCGGCCCGCGGTCCGGATTGATCCTCGTGCGGGCGATCGAACCCAGGCTGGGCATCGCGTCGATGCAAAGGCGACGCGGAACTGACGATGTTCGCCGGCTTTGCTCCGGTCCCGGCAAGTTGACCCAGGCGCTCGATATCACGCACCGGCATCACGAACTGAGCATGTGCTTCAGTAGCCGGCGGTGTCTCGTTGAGGCGAAACAGACGGCGAAGGTCATCGCGAGTCCCCGGATTGGCATTACGCGCTCGGCTGACCTGCCGTGGCGATTTACTTTGGAGAACAGCCCGTTTGTGAGCGTGCCAGTGAAGAACGATGCGAACCAAATGATCACTGCGACGCTCGGTTGACTCATCTTTGCGCGCCACGAGTTTACCCGCTGCCATGAGCTCCCTGAAACAGCGCGTCTTGCTCGGCATGAGTGGTGGCGTCGACTCCAGCGTCGCTGGCTATCTGCTCCGTGAGCAAGGCTACGAAGTCATCGGCGTGACAATGAAAGTCTGGCCGCAGGATTGCGTCTCGCGCGCGGAAGACAAATGTTGCGGCCCTCAGGCGGTGGCCGACGCCCGGGCCGTCGCCCATTCGTTAGGCATCCCGCATTACGTGGTGGACGAGGCGGACCAATTCGAGCGGCTCGTGATCGATTATTTTGCAAGCGAATACCAGGCTGGCCGCACACCGAACCCCTGCGTCATGTGCAACGAGAAGCTGAAGTTTGGCAATCTTTGGAGCAAAGCCGAGGCGCTCGGATGCGATTACATTGCCACCGGTCATTACGCGATCATTGAACATCGGCCAGAACGCGCGCTGCTACGAAAAGGCGCTGACTCGCGCAAGGACCAGTCGTATTTTCTCTTCAGCTTACGGCAACCGCAACTTCGTCGTGCCTTGACCCCCCTCGGCGCGATGGCGAAGCCGGCGATTCGCGACATCGCCCGTTCGTTAGGCTTGAAAGTCGCTGACAAGGTCGACAGTCAGGAAATCTGCTTCGTGCCGGGCAATGATTATAAAGCATTTCTGCGCTCGCACCTCGGCGCGACGGAATTTCATACCGGCGGCATCTATGATCTCGAAGGTGAATTTATTGGCGAACATGGCGGGATTGAACTTTTCACGATCGGCCAGCGAAAAGGCCTCCCGGGCGGATCAGCAGAGCCACGCTACGTCGTTGACCTGGATCCGGCGACCAATCGGGTGATTGTCGGCCGCGCCGAGGATCTCATGTGCGAGTCTTTCGCGCTTGATCGCGTGAACTGGGTTAGTGAGGCGGCTTCGGAAAAACCAATAGAGGTGACGGTGAAAATTCGCTACAGCCATCCTGGGACGCCCGCGACTTTGGCGCCGCTCGCGGATGGTCGCGCGTGCATCCGGTTGCACGAGCCGCAAAAAGCGGTTACGCCGGGACAGGCGGCCGTCTTTTTCCGAGGCGATTTGGTCCTTGGCGGGGGATGGATTTGCCGGCAGGAAGCGCTCGTCGCAGTGTGATGTTCTGATGAGTGAGCAGGTCTTGCTCGCGTTCAGCACCTTTCCCCGCGCCGAACTGGCGGAGGAAATTTCCCGGCAACTCATTGAGGAAAGGCTCGTGGCCTGCGCGAACATCCTGCCGCCCGTTTGCTCCCTCTATCGGTGGGAGGGGAAGATCGAATCGGCGAACGAGACACTTGTCCTATTCAAAACCACCGCGGGACAGTTCGCCGATCTGCGCTCCAAACTTCGAGCGCTTCATCCCTACGACGTGCCGGAACTTGTTTGTGTGAACGTCACGGACGGCTTGCCAGATTATCTTCGCTGGGTTGTGGAGAGCTGCGGCCGGGAGCTGCGCACCTAGTACAGTGAGCTATTTGGTTGTGATACATATGCGGTTATAAGAAGTGGCCTGTCATCCTGAGCCGCGCAAACGGCGATGGACCTCCCAGCCGCGCTGCTGATCACGCCTCTCGGGGCAGCGTGATCTTACCACCCTGTGTGGGGTCCTTCGGCGCTGCGCCAGCCTCAGGATGACACGGGTGGACGAGGCCGCTCCGTGGGCGACTCTCTTCCGGCCGACCTGTTGCGACACCTCGTGCCGCATCGAACGAAGTGTTCCACTTTCTCATGACTCACCGCTCTAGCGCGGCTCCGCCTCGGCTTTTCGTGGCGGCGGCGCGGCGTTGCGAAATTCGCGGTGCCGGATCTTGCCTCCCGCGTAGGCAATGTACCCGCCGGCGCCTAACGAACAGAGAGCCAGCGCAACTGTCGCGAGAGTGAGGGGAAGCGCAGTCCGGGGCCATTTGCGCGGAACGACGATTGCCATGGCCGAGACGGCCGCAAGCGCGTAGAAAATCAGCACCAGATCGTCCGCGCGGCGTGCGTGCTCTTCGAGCCACGCCTGGCCAGTCTCGTCCGCCATCGAGAGCACGCGATCATACGCTTCCTCGCCGAAGTAGGCCGCCGGCCACGCTGAGGAAGCAGTCACAAAAACCAGCACGAGCGCGATGATCTGCCCGCGTCGACTGCGCATAAAGAGCGCAACGACCAAGCCCAGCAGAGCGACTGTCAGGCCGTAGATCGGAAGCGGATTGATCAGCGTGTGGATGTATTCGGGCTGCCGCAGATCGCGCAGAATTGTCTCGATCATCGCGAGGGGTCTTTCGCCTTCGCAGGGGCCGCATCTTCTGTCGCGGCCGAAGACGTCGGCGTTTGCCCGGGAAGTGGCGTCTCGGTTGGCAACGGCTGTAAAGGGGTGGCGAACTGGATCTCGGGAACAGTTTGGTACTGCTTCCAGTCGCGCGACACAAAGTGCCACCACTCCTTGCTGAACCCGTAAAATCCGGCGCGTCCCATTGCCTTTTGCAGGATGAACAAATGGGCGCGCACGACTGGATCGCCTCCTTTGTAATGCATCATCGCGGCCGGCGTGAACGCATCGAAGTCAGTCGGCATCTCCATCTCGCGCCCTTCCGAATCAACCAGAGTGGCGTCGATTGCCACGCCCCAAGTGTGCAGTGAGCCCACTCCGTCTGCCGGATTCGCGACGTATTTGTTGTTCGGCAACAAGCGCCAAAGCTCCTCCTGAGCCGCTTTCGGGCGATACGCGTCCCAGATTTTCAAGCCGTAACCGCGCTGGCGCAGAAACGTTTGTGCCGCGGCGAGACGTCTTGCGACGCTGGGTCGCGCCAATGCGGGCATGTCAGGCGGGTAAAGAGCTCGGAACGTAAAGTTGCGGGTCGTCGCGTAGCGCAAGTCGACGGCGATCGTCGGTTCAACCCGATTAATTCGGACAAGTCCGGCTGGCGCCAATGCAAGGGGCGCGATCACCGGCGTCGGGGCAATGGGGCTCGGAGCGTGCATGTTCTCGGCGGGCGTCTGCATCGGAGGCTCGGCGACCACGTTGGATCCGAAGAGGACGAAGGGAAGAAAGCCGATGCAGCGGAATTTAGAAGCGTTCGTCACGCGCGTGGACTAATGACCGGATGCGGCCCTACGTCAACGCTCACCGATCAGACCGTGCGCGACAGTTCAATTCGCAGCGGTGGCGAGCGGCGCATCGGTCTTGCCAACGCGTTGTAAAAGGAGCCGCGCGCTATTTTCAGGCACATCGAAACGCACCTCTACGTTCGCGCCATCCTGCTCGATCTCCGGCGGCTGCGCGTAGAGCATCAGGTTTGACTCCTGCAAAGCGAGCCACCGTTGCGGTTCCGCGCGAAACCCGTGCGCGAGCATCCTCGCCGTTTCCGGTGATTTCGTCCTCATCAAAAGCCGTGCGTGCACCGGCTTATCGAGGTTAAGTGCCACCCCAAGCAGTTCCGTCGATTCCAAGAGTTCCCGGTTAAAGATCGGATGAAAGACTCGCGGCAGGCTCTTCGGGTCTCGCGAGATCACGCGCAACGCGCTGTCCCGGTCCAGCGCTTGGAAGCGCTCGAAAAGCGGGCCTGTGATTTTCAGGTCCGGTTTGATGCCAAGACGAACGCGGGCGAGCTCCTCCACTTCCCCCTCAGCGCCGATCGCGAGCGTGCGCGGCCCGACGCGGGCGAGCGCGAATTGCGGCCCAATCCACACCGGCAGTCCGTTTACCGGCCGCCGTTCAAAGGCACGATCTTTCTCGATCGCCTGGACGAACTGCGAAACCTCGCCGCGCGTTTCGACGAGCACGAATTCACGGACGCCGCCCGTCTCGGGGACCATCATGGCGCGCGTGATGCGGAGGACATCCCGCGCAGGATTTCGCACCGGCGTGTATTGGGATACACCCGCCAGCCCGGCGCGCGTCTTTTGCCAGTCGTCGGGTTGTTCCTTGCGCCATTGCTGCGCGAGGTCGCCGCCGTCAAACCGCTCCGTGTTGAGCGAGAGAATATTTTCCGTTTCCTGGGGAAGCCATTCACGTTTGGCCGGCGACTGAAAAACGAGCGGCAAGATTATTGCGAGGAGCACCAGCACCGACAGGAGAGCGAAATAAAATTTCCGCAGCTCCTGTTTGTCGATCTGACTGGAGAGAACGGCGAGGTGGGCGCGATGCTCCGAATGCCGCTGCACCATCTCGCGATGCTTGAGGACGTCGGAAAGCAGATGCGGCGCGTTCGGCGGGGCGATGCCGTATGTCGCGAGGTGGCGGCCAATGTTCAGGTACGCTGGGTTCTTGCGTTCCTCGACGGTCTGGTGCTGCGCGCGAGCATCGCGCAATGCATCCTGCTGCGCGCGGCTGTTTTCGTTAATTGCACGGTCGCGCGCTTCCCACTCGCCGCGGACGCGCGCGATCTCTCTCTCAGCCACTGCGACTTCGGACTCGTGCCCGCTCAGCTTCTCGCGCGCGCTACGACACGCCTCCGCAGTGCCGGTGCGCGCGCGCAGGAGTTCCGCGCGTTCCTCGGGCAGGCGCACTCGCTGAGCGTTGATCGCCACACTTTGCGATTCCAGATCCGGAGGCGGCGGAACGAGCGCGTGCAAATCGGAAAGTTTTTTCAGCAATGCGCGATCGCTGGCATCGTTCTCCTGAATCCGCCGTTCGACGGTGGCGAGTTCACGCTCGCAAAGATTTGCGGCCGCTTTGGCTTCATCCCGTCGAAGGACGAGTGGCTTTTGCTCCTCCTCCAGTTTTCCCACAACTGCGTTCTGCTGTTTCGTGTTTTCCTGCCGTTGGCCTTCGAGGCGCCGAAGGCTTTCCTCGATTTGCGCGATGCGAACCGTGACCTCTTTCTGCTCCTGCTCGAGCTTCTTCAGCGCGACGATTTCGTTGCGCACTTCCGGAAAGCTGGACGCCTCGGAGCAGCCTTCCCGGCCGAGATTGATTTCGCTTCGCTGCAGGACGCGCTTCTGATGGCGCAAGGCGATGCGCGTCCGTTGTCGGCGAACCTTTAACCCGATCTCACGCAGCCCTGTCCCGATGAAACTCACGATGGAATTGTACGCGACCGGGGCGGCGTCCCAAGAGCAAAGTTATTCTTCACCACTGCTTAGCTTGGCCAGCACGCTGAAATCCTCGAGCGTCGTCGTGTCGCCCGTCACCGTCTTGCCGCTCGCGATTTCCTTCAGCAGGCGACGCATGATCTTTCCACTGCGCGTTTTCGGAAGAGCTTCCGCAAACCGGACTTCATCGGGCTTCGCGATCGCGCCAATGTGCGCACCTACATGCTTACGCAATTCTTCGTTCAGCGATGCGCTTGCCGTAACATGGCTTTTTAGCGTGACAAAGGCGACCACGCTTTGACCCTTCATTTCATCCGGTCGCCCGACCACCGCCGCTTCGGCGACATCTGGATGACTGACAAGCGCGCTCTCGATTTCGGAGGTGCCGAGCCGGTGACCAGCCACATTCAAGACGTCGTCAATACGGCCGACGATCCAGAAGTAGCCATCCTTGTCTCGACGCGCGCCGTCGCCGGTCAGATAACTGCCTTTGAATTCGGACCAGTACTGTTTTTTGTAACGTTCCTTATCTCCGTAGATCGTGCGCAACATCGAGGGCCACGGTCGCCGCACGATCAGCTTGCCGCCCACATTCGGCGGAACCTCGCGTCCTTGTTCATCCACGATCGCCGCATCCACGCCGAAAAACGGAAGCGTCGCGCTGCTCGGCTTCGTCGGGGTCGCGCCCGGCAGAGGCGTAATCATGATTCCGCCGGTCTCCGTTTGCCACCAGGTATCGACGATCGGGCAGCGGCCGCCGCCGA